>JBBQWE010000052.1:0-18700 GCA_038210855.1 Sphingomonadales bacterium
CCGGCGATGCCGCGCTTTGCGCCGGAGATGCCGCGCTTTGCGCCGGAGATGCCGCGCTTTGCGCCGGCGATGCCGCGCTTTGCGCCGGCGATGCCGCGCGGGAAAAAAGCGGCGAAATCGTAAAACATGTAAAATAGAAACGGCACGGGCACCGGCGGCAATTGGCACACGCCAGCCGTAACCGGCGGTTTTTAGACGATAAAATGAATTGGGAGCCGAACCCTGCGGCTCATCACCGAAGGCGCAGTCGAAGGCCGCCCAGCAACTCGCTTTTCCTATTCGTGCGCCTCGATCCGCGGCACGATCAACTGCACCGCCAGCGTCGCCAGCAGATAGGCGACCGCGGCAAAACCGAAGAACGGCAGATAGCCGGTGCCGTTCTTCAATGCCGATCCGGCCAGCGCGATGATGCCGGCGCCGGTCAGATTGCCGGCCAGCCCGCCCGCCGCCATCACGCTTGCCACCCGGCCCGGCGGCACGGCATCGGCGGCAAAGCCGAAGATGTTGGTCGAAAAGCCCTGGTGCGCGAACAGCGCCAGCCCGATCAGCAGCGCCGCGGCGAGCGGGGTTCCGGCGCCGATCGCCAGCGGCACCGGCAGGATCAGCAGCGCGTAGCCGAGCATCGATCCCTTGCGTGCCGCATTGACCGAAAAGCCACGGGCCAGCAGCCGCGGGAACACCAGCCCGCTGGTCAGCGCGCCGGCCGCGGCCAGCGTGTAGACGATCGCGATCGGCCAGCCGAGCGTGCCCTGCGTCATGCCGAACTGGCGAGCAAAGAAATCCGGCAGCCAGAACAGCAGGAACCACCAGTTGCAGTCGGTCAGCGCCTTGGCGACGATCACCGCCCAGGACCGGCGATCGGCGAGCAGTGCGCCCCAATTCGATTCGCCGGCGCGGGGCGGAGTCGTCGCGATCTGCAGATTGCGCGTGCCGAACAGCCAGAACGCCAGCCAGACGAAGCCGAGCCCGCCGGTGACGAGGAACGCCGCCTTCCAGCCATAGGCCAGTGCCAGCGGCGGGATCAGCAGCGGCGTCAGGATCGCGCCGATATTGGGGGCGGTGTTGACAAGGCCGAGCCCCAGCGAACGCAACCGCAGCGGCAGATACAGCGCCGACGCCTTCACCGCCGCCGGGGTGTTGACGCTTTCTGCCACCGCCAGCACTGCTCGCGCCGCAACGAACTGGCCGACGGTGGCGGCAAATGCGTGCGCCATGCCGGCAGCGCTCCACACCGCAACGGCGGCGCCATAGGCCCGGCGCACGCCGAACCGATCGACGAACCAGCCGACCAGCAGCAGCGCCGCGGCAGCCGCGATCTGGAAAGCGCTGCCCATCTGGCCGAACTGTTCATCGTCCCAGCCGAATTCGGCGACGAGTGTCGGCTTGAGCAGTGCCAGCACCTGGCGATCGACGTAATTGAGCGCCGTGCCGGTGAACAGCAGCACGATCAGCAGCCAGCGGCCGCGGCTTGTCGCTTCGGACATTCGTTTCTCCCCGGGCGTCGGATTGGCCGGGGGAAGCGGGGGGTGTCAAAGGAATTGCGCCGATGACGCCTCAGCCGCTGGCCGGGCTGACAGCGTCGATGAAGGCTTCGGCCTGGGTGCGGATGCGCTGCTGCTCGTCGATATCGAAACGGTCCCAGCCGTCGTACATGCGCAGCAGCCGGTGATTGCGGCCGAGCGTCGGGCGGTGGCGCGCCAGAAAATCCCAGTACAGGCTGTTGAACGGGCAGGCATCGGGCCCCGTGCGCTGCTTCACATCGTAACGGCAGCCGCGGCAATAGTTGGACATGCGGTTGATGTAGGCGCCGCCGGCGGCATAGGGCTTGGTCGCCAGCATGCCGCCATCGGCGAACTGGCTCATGCCGATGACGTTCGGCGCCTCCACCCATTCATAGGCATCGTCATAGACGACCAGGAACCATTCGTGGATCTGCGCCGGTTCGACGCCGATCAGCATGGCGAAATTGCCGAGCACCATCAGCCGCTGGATATGATGGGCGTGGGCGTTGCGGCGCGTGCCGTCGATGCACTGTTTCAGGCAGTTCATCGGCGTTTCCGCCGTCCAGTAGAAATCCGGCAGCGCCCGCGACGCTGCCAGATGATTGCGCTGCGTATAGTCCGGCCCGGCGATCCAGTGGATGCCGCGGACATATTCGCGCCAGCCGAGGATCTGGCGGATGAAGCCTTCGGCAGCGTTCAACGGCACCGCGCCGGCCACATATGCTGCTTCGGCGGCACGGCAGACCTCCAGCGGCAACAACAGCCCGCAATTGATCAGCGGCGACAGCTGGCTGTGGAACAGATCGTCCTGCCCTTCGACCATCGCATCCTGGTAATCGCCGAACTGCGGCAGGCGGCGCGCGATGAAATCGGCAAGCGCGACCAGCGCATCGGCCCGGGTGACCGGATAGCCGAACGGCTCCAGATCGCCGAAATGATTGCCGAAACGCGATGCGACCAGTTCCAGCACATCGCGAGTGATCGCATCGCGCGGGAACACCGGCAGCGGCGGTGACGTCAGCCCCTTTGCCGGCGGCTTCCGGTTTTCCGCATCGAAGTTCCAGCGGCCGCCGACGGGCTTGCCGCCCTCCATCAGCAGCCCGGTGCGGGTGCGCATGATGCGGTAGAAATCTTCCATCACCATGCGCTTGCGGTCCTTGGCCCAGCCTGCGAATTCTTCGCGCGAGCTGAGGAAGCGATCGTCGGCAGGGATTTGGCACGGCACGCCGGTGGCATCGCCCCAGCCCTGCTGCGCCGCGATCACCCGCCATTCGCCGCCTTCGACGGTGACGATGCGCGTGGCGGCATGGCGGCGGACGGCGCGGGCGACTTCGCCATCGAAACTGCCGCTGTTGCCGGGATCGTCGAGCCGGACATAATCGACCGTCCAGCCAGCGCCGCGCAGTTCGTCGGCGAAATGCCGCATCGCGCTGAACAGGAACGCGATCTTCTTCTGGTGATGACGCACATAGGTCGCCTCGTCGGCCACCTCCATCATCAGCACGACACTCGTCGCCGGATCGGCGGCGGCAAGGCTCGCCAGGCTGGCGGAAAGCTGGTCACCGAGAACAGGCAGGAGCGTGGTCATGCGCCGCCTGTGCGGCCGGCACATCGCAGTGGCAAGCGGTGCCGGCGTCGCGGTGCCGGGCCTAGTCGGGCCGGATCATTCCCACTCGATCGTGCCCGGCGGTTTCGACGTATAGTCGTAGACGACGCGATTGATGCCGGGCACTTCGTTGACGATGCGGGTGGCGCAGCGCGACAGGAAGGCAGCATCGAACGGGTAGATATCGGCCGTCATGCCGTCGACCGACGTCACCGCCCGCAAGGCGCAGACCCGATCATAGGTGCGGCCATCGCCCATCACGCCGACGGTGCGCACCGGCAGCAGCACGGCGAACGCCTGCCAGATCGCATCGTAAAGCCCAGCGGCGCGGATTTCCTCCAGATAGATGCTGTCGGCACGGCGCAGCGTGTCGCAGGCTTCCTGTGTCACTTCACCGGGAATGCGGATGGCGAGGCCAGGGCCGGGGAACGGGTGCCGACCGACGAAGGCCGCCGGCAGGCCGAGCTCGATGCCGAGGCGGCGCACCTCGTCCTTGAACAGTTCGCGCAGCGGTTCGACGAGCGCCATGTTCATCCGCGCCGGCAGGCCGCCGACATTGTGGTGGCTCTTGATCGTCACGCTCGGGCCGCCGGTGAACGAAACGCTTTCGATCACGTCGGGATAGAGCGTGCCCTGCGCCAGGAAGGCGGCGCCGCCGATCTTCTTCGCCTCGGCCTCGAACACGTCGATGAAGGCGCCGCCGATGAACTTGCGCTTGGCCTCCGGGTCGGTCACGCCGGCAAGTCCGGCGAGGAAAGTTTCGCTCGCATCGACGTGCACCAGCGGGATGCGATAATGTTCGCGAAACAGCCCGACAACCTGTTCGGCCTCGCCGGCGCGGAGCAGGCCGTGATCGACGAAAACGCAGGTGAGCTGCTCGCCGATGGCTTCGTGAACGAGCACGGCGGCAACCGCCGAATCGACGCCGCCGCTAAGCCCGCAGATCACCCGGCCGGCGCCGACCTGCGCGCGGATTTCGGCGACCTTGGCGGCGCGGAACCCGGCCATGCTCCACGTCGGGGCAATTCCGGCGACGTGGCGGACGAAATTGGCCAGCAGCCGGGCGCCATCGGGCGTATGGACGACTTCGGGGTGGAATTGCACGCCGTAACGGCGGGCGGCATCGTCGGCGATGGCGGCAAAGGGCGCGCCCTCGGAAACCGCGACGGCGCGGAAGCCCGGCGGGATGGCGTCGATACGATCGCCATGGCTCATCCATACCTGGTGGCGTTCGCCGCGGTTCCAGATGCCGTCGAAAAGCGCGCAATCGTCGACGATGTCGATGAAGGCGCGGCCGAATTCGCGGTGGCCGGACGGGCCGACACCGCCGCCGCTCTGGTGGCACAGGGCCTGTTCGCCGTAGCAGATGCCGAGGATCGGGACGCCGGCGGCAAGAACGGCATCGGGGATGCGCGGCGCGTCGGGATCGGTGACCGAGGCCGGGCTGCCCGACAGGATCACCGCCTTGGGTTGCAGCCGGGCAAAGGCTTCACCACCCCTGGCAAACGGCGTGATCTCGCAATAAACGCCGGCCTCGCGGACGCGCCGGGCAATGAGCTGGGTGACCTGGCTGCCGAAGTCGAGGATCAGCACGGAGTCGTCGGGCGGCGTCATCCCCGGCGCTTAAGGAGTGGCGGCGGCGCTGTCCAGATGGCGGACGAGCGGTGCCAGTGCCGCCCGCCAGTCCGCCGGCAGTGCGACCGGCCGACGCGAAGCGCGATCGACATAGACATGGACGAAAAACCCCTCCGCCGCCGGCGCCGCGTGACCGGCGCCGAACAGCCCGACTTCCCAGCGCACGCTGGACGTGCCCAGGCGGCCGATGCGGATGCCGGCGGAGACGATTTGCGGAAATGCCACCGACCGGTGGTATCGGCAGCCGGTTTCGACGACGAGACCGATGATGGCGCCGCCGTGGATGTCGAGCAGCCCGGCATCGATCAGCCAGGCGTTCACCGCGGTGTCGAACCAGCTGTAATAGACCACATTGTTGACATGGCCGTAGGCGTCATTGTCGAGCCAGCGGGTCGGTATGTCTCGCCAGGCGACGTAACCGCCACGGCCCGCGGCAGCGATTGTCACGCAGGCAGGGCACCGGCCGGCGGCCGAGGCGGCAGGCGGATTCCGCGCCAGCGGCGGCGCGGCGCGGCAACCGCAGGCTCGGCCGCGTTGCTGTCGCCCACACCGCGCAGTTGGTCCTGCCGTTGACGCCACATCAGTGCGATGACGAAGCCGAGGAATGTGAAGGCCAGCGGCATGTTGCCTTCCGAACTCAGCACCGACTTGATGACGACGAAGTTGAACATGCCGATGGCAAGCGGGATGACAAGGTCTTCCTCGTTCGATTTCGACTTCATATAGACCTTGTAACCGTACCAGAGCGGCAAGGAGAACATGGCGATGAACACCGGCAAGGCGATTACGCCGTAATCGAGCAGGATAGACAGATAATAGGTGTCGATGGTGATTTCGCCGGCAAGATTGTAATAGCCGAGAACCTCGCCCGATCGCGCCGGGCCATGGCCGAGCGGGGCCGGAAAGACCTTGGGCCAGCCCATTGCCCATTGCGTGTTGCGCGCGTCGGAACTCGCCTGGTGCTGGCCGCCGCCGAGCACCATGACATGGGCACGCCGCCAGAAGATCACGATCAGCGCCACGACGACCACGCCGACCGGATAGCTGAACACGCCGGCGCTGGATGTCACCGAGGTCGGATTGCGCACCCGCGCCCGCCAGACGATGAAGAACGGATAGATCACCGCCGTCAGCAGGATCCCGACCATCGCCGATCGCGCATTGGTCAGATACATCACGACGATCGTCGCCATCGCGCCGAAGATCAACGCCAGCTTGCGCAAGCCCCGGGCGTCGGAAAGATAAAACCACAGCAACGGGAAGACGACCGCGAGATATTCGGCGAAATAGAGGCTGACCGCCATCGTTCCGCGCACCCGGTAGACATCGGTACCGGCACGCGACTGCGATTTGGCGACGCGTTCCAGGAATTCGGGATCGACGCGCAGGAACGACGGCAGGTTTTCGAGCCAGAACACCGACTGGCGGTGATATTCGTAAATGCCGATCACGGAAGCGATGAACATGGCGCCAACGAGGAAACGGGCGACCTTGTCGACATAGCCCGGACGGCTGCCGAACCAGACGGCGAGCGCGAACAGCAGCGTCCAGTAAATCTGGTTGTTGGCATAGCGGTTCAACGAAAAGCTGGGGTTGCCCGAAAACACCAGCGAGACGGTGGTGCACGCCCAATAGGCCCAGAACAATCGCGTCAATACGGGCGCCGCCTGCATCCGCTGCCAGATCTGGCCGCGCCACCACGACGACATCGACAGGCCGAGCAGCGACAGCACCACCACGATCGTCAGCGCCATGCGCACCGGCGTGATCCACGGCAGGCCCGGCGCATCGAAAGCGATGTAATTGGGCCAGAGTGCGAACAGCGCGAGAAACCAGATCAGCCAGGCGCCGGCGCGCCGGGTGTCGATCTCCCCGATGTCGGGAAGCATCCACAGGCAGAGCACGGCGAGGACGATCAGCGGCACCGCCGGAAACATGATGAGCTGCATCGGCAGGATGCTGCACATCAGCCCGTAGAAAGCCGCCACGAGGAACAGCCCGGATCCGATCAGGACCCGGGTGAGCGGCCCCGGATCGGAACGCCGCACATAGGGCTGCAGGACATAGGCGTTGGCCACGATTTCCTCACCGACAACCTGTCGCGCGCCCGGATGTCGGATGCGTTCGGTCGTCCGACACGATTTACGGCGCCGGTGCGCCGGAAGCAAAGCCTTTTGCGCACTGCAGCACGGGCCGGGCAATGCACCGGCGCCGCACGCGCCAGCCAGCGCGCGGCAGCGCAAGCCAGCGCGAGGCAGCGCGAGGCAGCGCGAGGCAGCGCGAGGCAGCGCCAGGCAGCGCGAGGCAGCGCGAGGCAGCGCGAGGCAGCGCCAGGCAGTGCCCGCCAGCGCGCCTTGACACGGCGGCACGGCGTCGCGATTTTCCGGACATGGCAGCAGCACCCGTCCTCATCATCGGCAACGACGGGCAGACCAGCGCCTATCTGGCGCGGCTGCTGCGGGCCCGCGGTATCGAGGTTGCCGCCACCGGCATCGGTCCGGCGATGGCGGCGCTCGGAATCGCCGGCGAGATCGCCCCCGCCGACGATGCCGCCCTCGATCGTTCGGCCGCCGGTGCCACGGTTTTCGCCATCGACGACGGCAGCGGCGCGACGGACGCACGCATCGAGGCCGCACTGGCGGCGCGGCCGGCGCGAATCGTCCATGTCGTCGAAGCGAGCGCGATCGGCGATCGACCGGCAGCGCGGGCAAGGTTGCGAACCCTCGCCGTCGCACGCTCCGAAGCCGGCCTGCTGGCCAGCAATGTCCTGCTGCAGCGCCATGATTCGCGGCTGGGCGACGGCAACAGCATGCCGGCTCGCATCATCGACCATGTCCGCCGCCTCGCCGACGGCGAGACGCTGGAGCCGCTGGCGCTCGCCGATCCCGGGCCGCAGGACTGGGGCTGGACCGCCGAATATGTCGATGCCGTTCTGCGCGCCGCCGCCGCGCCGCGCGGGCATGATTTGGTGATTGCCAGCGGCGAGTTGTTGACGGCCGCAGAGATCGCCGACCACGCCGGCGCATATTTCCGCAACCACACGGCCGCGCTCGCTCTCGACGGGGCGGCGGCGGCGGCCGAAGACCATGCGGCCGCCGCGCTCGCCGCCAAGGCCATGCTGGGCTGGCGCGCGATGACCACCGGCCGCGATCTGGTGCGGACCTGGTGCGAAGGCGCGGCGGCACGCGCCGCAGGCTGACCGGCCGCTAGTCGCGCCCGACCCAGTGCAGCGCGCGGCCGTGCGCCTTCAACCAGCGCGTCGCCGCCGCGGCATGGGGATCGAGATCGGCGAGGAACGCGTGAAAGGCCGGGCCGTGATGGCCATGGACGAGATGCGCGACTTCATGTGCCACGACGTGCCGGCGAACGAGCGACGGCGCCAGGATCAGACGCCAGCTATAGGCAATGCGAGCGCCGCCACCGCCGCCATCAACGTCGCCGTGCCGGGGTACTGCGCAACTGCCCCAGCGACCGCGCGGATCGCCGATGCGAACCTGCGCCACCGGCCGGCCGACCTGCCCGGCCAGCACCTGCGTCGCCGCCGTCATATCGGCCAGCGCCGCCGCCTTCAGCCAGCGCTCGACCCGGCCGGGCAGAGCCGCGATCGGCCCGCCGATGCGCAGCGTGCCGCCAGCGCGCACCGGCAGGCGGGGATGGTCGGCGGCCCAGTCGATGGTCAATTGTTCCCCGTCGAAGGGCAGCACCGCGCCGGGCCGGAACGGCAGCGACACCGGCCAGCGCGCCACTTCATCGGCCAGCCAGCCGGCGTTGCGAGCGATCAGTTGCAGCGCTTCGGCGATACCGCCGCGCGCCGGCAGGCTAAGCCGGATCGCGCCGCTGCTGCCATCGGCGCGCAACTTTATCCGCCGCACGCCTCGCCGCCGCGCCACCAGCAGCGGCAGCCGGCGCCCGGCGACCTCGATGGCATCGGGTAGCGACGGCCCGGCCAGAAGCGCCGACAGCTTCAGAGCTCGCCGTCGATGATATGGTGTTCGAGGTCGCCGACATCGTCCTCGCTGACGGTACGCCCGCGCACCGACATGCCGGCCTTGTGCGTCGACTGCGGATCGCCGGTGACGAGCGGGTGCCATTCCGGCAGGCCCTGGCCGCGATGGACGCGCAGATAGGCGCAGGAGGACGGCAGCCAGTCGATGGCTTCAAGCACGGCGGGCGTCAGCCGCACGCATTCCGGTACCTGTGCCTTGCGCCGCGGATAATCCTTGCACTGCGCCGTGCGCGGATCGAGCAGTCGGCAAGCGACATTCGTCGGGTAGATGACGCCGGTTTCCTCGTCCTCCAGCTTGTGGACGCAGCATTTGCCGCAGCCGTCGCACAGGCTTTCCCACTGCGTGCGGTTCATCCGCGCGAGCGGCACGGTTTCCCAGAACGGTCGTTCGTTCATCGCACCTGGTCTTCCAGCAACGCCGTCACCTGTTCGGGCGCCAGCCCCTGGTGCGGCAGGAAAGCGATCGGCGCGCCGTCCGGCCCGAACAGATACACGATGGCGAAATGATCGACGAGGTAATTGGCCGGATCGCTCGTCGCGACCTTGCGAGCATAAATGCCATAGGCTTTTTTGACCGTCTCGATTTCGGCGGGCGTGCCGGTCAGGCCGATCAGCCGCGGGTGGAAAGCGGTAACAAACGCCTTCATCGCTGCCGGCCTGTCGCGTTCGGGATCGACGGTGACGAAGATCGGCTGCACCCGTGCCGCGCGGGAGGCATCGCGCGCCTCGAACGCCTTCAGGCCGCGAGCAAGGCTGGCGACATCGGTCGGGCAGACATCGGGGCAGAAGGTATAGCCGAAATAGATCAGCCGGTATTTGCCGCGCAGCCGCTGCGGATCGAGGCGGCGGCCATCCTGATCGACAAGCGCCAGCGGGCCGCCGAGCGACGAGCCGGCAAGATTGCCGGCGGGCGGTGCCGACAGCCGCACCCACGCCAGCGCTGCGGCCGCGACGAACACGGCGATCAGCGCCAGCCACAGGCTGCGGCTGGTCATCGGGCGCGGGCGGGACTAGACATCGATGGTGCAGATAGGGTGGAGGCAAAGGCTTGTCGATGTACGCGATGGCGCGGCTTGCCGTGGTGGCGATGGCGGCGGCGGCGATGGTTCCGGCGCCGGCAGCGGCGCAGTTCACCGATGCCTATCTGTTCCTGAAGGCAGTGAAGGACAAGGATGGCGGCAAGGCCACCGAATTCCTCGACAAGCCCGGATCGACCATCATAAATTCGCGCGACAACGATACCGGCGATACCGCCCTGCTGATTGCCGCGCGCCGTCAGGACGATGCCTGGATCGGTTTCCTTGTCCAGCGCAGCGCCGATATCAACGCTCGCGATCGCCAGGGCTATTCGGCGCTGATGCTCGCGGCCGGCAGCGGCTGGAGCGAGGGCGTGCGGCTGCTGGTGGCGCTGCGCGCCCAGCTCGACCAGCAGAACCGCCTCGGCGAAACCGCACTGGCGCTGGCGGTGCAGAAGCGCGACACTTTCATTGCCAAGCAATTGCTGGAGGCCGGCGCCAACCCCGATATCACCGACAACAGCGGCACGTCGGCGCGGTCCTTTGCCGAAAGCGACCCGCGCGGCGGGGCGATGGCCCGGCTGCTGAAGGATATCCCGGTCAAGAAGCCGCGCCCGGTGCAAGGGCCTTCGCTCTAGGCCGTGCACGCACAAAATCCATGCCCCGGCACGGTGTCAGGGAGCCCGGCAGGAGTGAGCGATTGCAGCCAGATGGCAGCGCTTTCCTGACACCGCCCTTTGGGGCATGACGGGGCATGGATTTTATGCGTTCACGGCCTGGCGACCGCCGGCTTCGGCCGCCGCTTCAGCCGCGGCGCAGCAAGTGGCGGAACAGCCACCAGCTTGCCGCTGCATACATGACGAGGTTGGCGACCAGCAGCACGGTCCAGAACGCAGCCGGCCCCGGCGCCGGCGCGAAACCGAAGCGCGGGTTGCCAATGAACTGCGATACGCCGGCCATGGCGAGCCCCAGCCAGCTGTAGGCCATGTTGATCTTGTGCGATCGCAGCGCCGCCGGGCTGCGTGTGCGAAGCCAGCGCCGCAGTGCCAGCGTGCCGCCGATCAGCGAGCCGAGCCCGACGAACGCGAGGATGTGAAACGGCAGGAACGGCGTATCGCGCCGGAAGCTGGCGAGGGCCGACAGCAGCGCGACCAGCATCGCGGCGATATAGACCCGGCCCAACCCGGCATGACGCGGCGTGCCCTGGCGAGCGGTCAGCTGGTGCAGGCCGAGCGGCAGGGCGATGGCGGCGGCAGCGAAGTGCCGCCAGAGGATCGGCGGGATGGTGTGCATCGGGTCCTTGCGTGGGTTGGGGGTCGGTGACGGCGGCGGTGTCGCCCCGGCCGGCGGCTTGCGGCAAGGTTCGATTCGCCTATCGTGCGAGCCGCTTCGCCAAATCTGCCGCCTGCGGGATCGATGCTTCGTGAAATCGACATCCGGCCTTCTTCCCTCTCCGGCGCTGGTCGCCGCCATGGCTGCCGTCGTCGCTGCCACGATCGCCGGCCCTTTCCAGACCTCGGCGGTGCCGTGGCCGACGCGGGCGTTGTTCTGGGGGGTGCTGATCGGCTGGCAGGTGGCGAAATGGCAGGCCTGGCCGCGATTGCGGCCCGAGCGGCTGGGCGCGGTATCTGGCTGCTGGCCGGGCTGATGCTGCTGAACGCACTGCTGCCGATCGAACTTCAGGCGATCTTCGCGGCGCTTGGCCGGGAGTTCGATTTCGCCTGGGCGCCGGTATTCGCCAGCGCGCTGCTGATCGGCGGCGGGATTGCAGCGACGATCGCCGCGATCGCCGCGGCCCGGCCGGCCGCGGCTTTGCCAGTGCCGATGCCAGTGCCGATGCCAGTGCCGATGCCAGTGCCGGCGATCCCGCCAGCGCCGCAAGCCGAGCCGCCCCGCGAGCCCGGCCGACTCGCGGTTCGCGCCGGCCTGCCCGATCTTTCCAGCGTCGAGGCGGTAGTGGCGGAGGATCATTATCTCCGCCTGTGTCTCGGCGATGGTCGCCGGCCGCTGATCCTCCACCGTTTCGGCGATGCACTGGCCGAACTGGCCGGCGAAGACGGGGAACAGGTTCACCGCGGCGCCTGGGTCGCCGCCCGCGCCGTCGCCCGCGCCGTCGCCGCCCGCGCCGTCGCCGGCGCCCGCCGCGACGGACGCCACTGGTGGCTGCGGCTGGCCGACGGCAGCGAGCTGCGAGTCAGCGACAGCCGCGTTCCCCCGCTGCGCGCCCGCGGCTGGCTGCGGTGACCATGGGTTCGGCATCGATACAGGCCCGACAGCTTTGCCGCATGGCCATTGCGGCGCACAGGGCCTAGGCGGTGGCCATGGAACGGCCATCCATTGCTGCCGACGCGTTCGATCGGCCGGGGGTTCGCGTTCGCACCCTTGCCAACCTGCGCTGGATCGCCATCGCCGGGCAGTTCGTCACGCTTGTCGTCGTCGGCCTGTGGCTCGACTTTCCGCTGCTGTGGCCGTCGCTGCTCGCGGCCGTGCTGGCGTCTGCCGTGCTCAACATCGGGCTGGTGACGCTTTATGGCCGCAACGACCGCTTGCAGGGCAGTGATCTCGTCCTGCATCTCGCCTTCGATCTGGTGCAGGCCGGGGTGCGGCTGTTCCTGACCGGCGGCCTCACCACCCCGTTCGTCATCCTGCTGATCGTGCCGGTGACGATCGCAGCGACTCTGCTGCCGTCGCGATCCATGGCGCTGCTGGGCGGCCTCGCGACGCTGGTCATTGTCGTCCAGTGGCTGTGGGCGCTGCCGCTGCCCTGGGTCGGCGCGCCGTCGCCCAGCTTCCCGGTCCTCTACGAAGTCGGCGCTGCCACGGCGATGACTTTGGCAGTGGGCTTCCTCGCCATCTATCTTTTCCTGATCTCGGCCGATGCCCGCGACCGCGCCCGCGCTCTGGTTGCCACCGAAGCCGCACTGACGCGCGAAGCCAAGATGTCGGCGCTCGGCAGTCTGGCGGCAGCGGCGGCGCATGAACTGGGCGGGCCGCTGGGCACCATCACCCTTATCGCCCACAGTCTTGCCGAACAATTGGGCGACGATCCGGATTTCGGCGAGGATATTCGCCTGCTCGAAGCCGAAGCCCGTCGCAGCCGGGGCATATTGGTTCGCATCGCTCGCCGGGCCGAGGCGGAGGACCCGTTCGCCCGGCTCGGCCTCGATGTGCTGCTGCATGAAATCGCCCACAATGTCGCGCCGACGCGGGTACCGATCACGGTCGTCGCGCCGTCACCGCAGCCGCTGGTGAAGCGGTCCCCCGAATTGCTGCACGGGCTGGCCAACCTTGTCAGCAATGCGGTCCGCCACGCCGGCAGCGAGGTACGGCTGATCGCCGGCAGCACCGGCAGCGAAATCTCCATAACTGTTCGCGACGATGGCGCCGGCTTCGACGCGCAAATCCTGCCGCATCTGGGAGAGCCCGATCTCGGCCCCTCGCACAGCCGCGCCGGCGGTACCGGGCTCGGCATCTTCATCGCCACCACCCTGATCGAGCGGACCGGCGGCCGGCTGCGCTTCCGAAATCGTTCCGAAGGCGGCGCCGAGGTGGACGTTCGCTGGCAGCGTACCCATATTGAGACCGAGGAGTAACCGCCATGGCAGCCGAAGCCACCACCGTCACCAACGCCGAAACCGGCAACGAGGCGCCGCCGCCCGAAATGCCGCTGCTGCTGGTGGATGACGACGCCCCGTTTCGCCAGCGCCTGTCCGTCATGCTGACGCGGCGCGGCTTCGCCGTTACCGCAGTCGGCAGCCTGTCCGAAGCTCGCGTCGAAGCCGCCCGGCTGCGCCCCGGCCACGCCGTCGTCGACATGCGGCTGGAGGACGGCAACGGGCTCGATCTTGTCGCCGAGCTGCGCAGCCTGTCGCCCGATGTCCGCATCGTCATGCTGACCGGCTATGGCAACCTTGCCACCGCCGTTGCCGCTGTGAAGGCGGGCGCCGTCGATTATCTCGCCAAGCCGGCCGACCCCGAAGACATCGTCCGCGCGCTCAGCGCCGAAATCGGTTGCCGTCCGGAAGCGCCGGCGGAGCCGATGTCGGCCGATCGTGTCCGCTGGGAACATATCCAGCGTGTCTATGAACTGTGCGAACGCAACGTTTCCGAAACGGCGCGGCGGCTGAAGATGCACCGCCGCACGCTGCAGCGAATTCTTGCCAAAAGATCGCCGAGATAGAGGTAAGGCAACGGTCCGCCGTCGGGGCGCCGTCCGGTGCGGCCGGCGCCGGGGAATTTGCCAGCGTCGGAGGCCGAGGCCGTGCGAAGCAGGCAGCCGCTGTTGCGTTTCGTTCGCGAGCTCGTCTGGGGTCTCGCGGTACTGACCGACCTCGGCGCGCTGTGGATCTCGCTCGCCGGCCTGCGTGCGCTGCTGGTATTGCGGCACGCCGTCGTTGCCGGCCACGGCACGCCCGGCGATGTTGCGGCGGCTGTATCCGGACTGCTGCCGCTGGCCTATGCCAGCGCCATCGCGGTCGTCACCACGTGTCTCGCCCTTGCGATCGATCGGCTGTCGCGCAGCCTCGAATAGGCCGTGGCGCCGGCAGCCGGCGCCACGTTTTTGGCCTTGCGCCCTGCGGGAACAGCGAGGGTTACAGGAAACTGTACGGATCGATATCGACCACGATCCGCACGTTCGACGCCACCGGCACTTCCGCCAGCCAGCCGCGCAGCAGGGTCTGCAGCGCCAGCGTTCGCGGTGCACGCACCAGCAGGCGCTGGCGATGGCGGCCGCGCAGCAGGGCCAGCGGCGGCGCCACCGGGCCCATCACCTCCAGCCCCGCGGCGTGCGGAGCGGCGGCGCCCAGCGCCCGCGCCGCAGCGAGTGCCGCCGCTTCGTCCTCGCTTGAAACGATGATCGCCGCCAGCCGCCCGACCGGCGGCAGGCCGAGATCGCGCCGCGCCTCGGTCTCCGCCTCGTAGAAGTCCTGCGGCCGCCCGGCGACCAGCGCGCGCATCAGCCGCGCCTCGGGCTGATGCGTCTGGATCAGTACCCGTCCCGGGCGGGCGCCGCGCCCGGCGCGGCCCGATACCTGCGCCACCTGCTGGAAAGTGCGTTCGCCGGCGCGCAGGTCGCCGCCGGCCAGCCCCAGATCGGCATCGACGACCCCCACCAGCGTCAGATCGGGGAAGTGATAGCCCTTGGTGATCATCTGCGTGCCGATCAGGATGTCGATCTCGCGTGCCGCCACCGCCGCCACCAGCGCTGCGGCGCGCGCCGGCGATGTCACGGTGTCCGATGTCACCAGCGCCAGCCGCGCTGCCGGCCAGCGGCGGCGGACTTCCTCGGCGATGCGCTCCACGCCGGGCCCGCAGGCGGCTAGGCTGTCGGCAGAACCGCATTCCGGGCAGGCTTCCGGCACCGGCGTCTGGTGGCCGCAATGATGGCAGGCGAGGCGCTGCGACAGCCGGTGCTCCACCATCCAGGCGGTGCAATTGGGGCAGCGGATCCGTTCCCCGCAGGTCCGGCACAGCGTCAACGGCGCATAGCCGCGGCGGTTGAGGAACAGCAGCGACTGTTCGCCCTTGTCGATCGTCGCGGTGATCGCGGCGACCAGCGGCGGGCTGAGCCAGGTGCCGCGCTGCGGCGGGTGGCGGCGCATGTCGATGGCCGCGATATCGGGCATTTCGGCGCCGCCGAAGCGGCTGGGCAGCACCAGATGGCGATAGGTGCCGCGCGCCGCCTGCACCTGGGTTTCCAGCGCCGGCGTCGCGGTGGCGAGGACGACCGTCGCCGCTTCCTCCCGCGCCCGCATCACTGCGACATCGCGGGCGTGATAATGAACGCCCTCCTCCTGCTTGAAACTCGTTTCGTGCGCTTCGTCGACGATGGTGACGGCGAGGTTGGCGAACGGCAGGAACAGTGCCGACCGCGCCCCGACCACCACCCGCGCGCGGCCATCGGCGATGGCGGCCCAGGCAGCACGGCGCGCGCTCGATTTGAGGTCGCTGTGCCAGGCGACGGGCGCACAGCCGAAGCGCGCCGTGAAACGATCGAACCACGGCGCCGTCAGTGCGATTTCGGGAAGCAGCACCAGCGCCTGGCCGCCGCTGCGCAGCGCGGCGGCGATGGCTTCGAAATAGACTTCGGTCTTGCCCGATCCGGTGACGCCCTCCAGCAGCACCGGTGCGAAGCTGCCTGCTGTCACCGATGCCGCGAGTTCGTCGGCGACGCACCGTTGCGCCTCGTTCAACTGCGGCGGCGCATGATCGGGATCGGGCAGTGGCGGATCGCTGTCGGCACTGACGCTCAGCGGCAGCAGCGTGCCCGCCGCCACCAGCCCGCGGATGACGGCATCGGAAACCCCGGCGCGGCGAGCAAGGTCGCGGACACTGCCCTGCCGCCCCTCCAGCCGCGCCAGCGCCTGCGTCCGCGCCGGCGTCAACCGCTGCGGCGGCGGGCCAAGCGCTGCATATTCGGTAACGATGCGATCGCCCAGAAAGGCGACCGACGGCCAGACCATGCGGATGACGGCGGCGAGCGGACAGAAGTAATAATCCGCCACCCAGTCGCACAGCCGCCGCAGCGGCACGGCGAGCCGCGGCACGTCGAGCCGGGCAAGCACCGGCCGCAACCTTGCCGCCGGCACGTCGGCGGCATCGACGGCATCGCGGTCCCAGACGACGCCGGTGATTGTGCGTGGCCCCAGCGGCACCGCAACGGCATCGCCGGGTTCGAGTTCCATGCCGGCCGGCACCGCATAATCGAGCGCGCCGAGGCCGTGCTGGAAAACGATGACGCGAACCGGAGGCATCGGCCAGACTTAGGGACTCGGCACGCGGCGGGCCACCCCGCCGGCGTGCACTTGTTGACGCCTTCGGCCGCCGCCCCTACCGCCAGCGCCATGATCCCCCGCTATTCCCGCCCCGAGATGGTCGCCATCTGGGAACCCGAAACCCGTTTCCGCATCTGGTTCGAAATCGAGGCGCACGCCATGGACGCGCTCGCCGAAATCGGCGTCGTGCCTGCCGATGCCGCCCGGGCGGTCTGGGAACGCGGGAAGTTCGATGTCGCCCGCATCGACGAGATCGAACGCGAAACCCGCCACGACGTCATCGCTTTCCTGACCAATCTTGCCGAACATGTCGGCCCCGAAGCCCGCTTCGTCCACCAGGGCATGACCAGTTCCGACGTGCTCGATACCTGCCTGTCGGTGCAGCTCGCCCGCGCTGCCGATCTCCTGATCGCCGATATCGACGGCCTGCTGTCGGCGCTCCGCCGCCGCGCCATGGAGCACAAGCACACCCCGACCATGGGCCGCAGCCACGGCATCCACGCCGAACCGACGACCTTCGGGCTGAAACTGGCGCAGGCCCATGCCGAATTCGATCGCTGCCGGGCAAGGCTGGTGCTGGCGCGCGCCGAAATCGCCACCTGCGCGATTTCGGGCGCGGTCGGCACCTTCGCCAATATCGATCCGCGCGTCGAAGCGCATGTCGCGGCCGCCATGGGGCTGGCGATCGAGCCGGTCTCGACCCAGGTCATCCCGCGCGATCGCCATGCGATGTTTTTCGCGACGCTGGGTGTCGTCGCCGGCTCCGTCGAGCGGCTGGCCACCGAAATCCGCCACCTGCAGCGCACCGAAGTGCTGGAGGCAGAGGAATATTTCGCGCCGGGCCAGAAGGGTTCGAGCGCGATGCCGCACAAGCGCAACCCGGTGCTGACCGAAAATCTGACCGGCCTTGCCCGGCTGGTTCGCGGCTATGTGACTCCGGCGCTGGAGAATGTCGCGCTCTGGCACGAACGCGACATTTCGCATTCGTCGGTCGAACGGATGATCGGCCCCGATGCGACGGTGACACTCGATTTCGCGCTGGTTCGCCTGACCGGCGTTATCGACAAGCTGCTCGTTTATCCCGAACGGATGCTGAAGAATCTCAACAAGATGGGCGGCCTCATCCATTCGCAGCGCATCCTGCTGGCACTGACCCAGGCCGGCGCGTCGCGCGAGGAAAGCTATACCCTCGTCCAGCGCAATGCGATGCGAGTGTGGGAATCAGACGGCGCGCTGCAGCTTTTCGACCTGCTGGTCGCCGATCCCGAAGTCACCGCCTGGCTGCCGCGCGCCGGCATCGAGCCGCTGTTCGACCTCGGCTATCACCTCAAGCAGGTAGATACGATCTTCGACCGGGTGTTCGGCGCCTGAGGCGAGACCGAAAGGCTCAACGCGGCGGCGACACCGCCGCCGGCAGGTCGCGCCCGGCCTTCAGGAACGCGGCCTTCACATCGGGCCGCGCCTTCAGCGCCCGCAGCCCGACGCGCTGCGCGTTGCCCGGCACCCCGGGGCGATCGGCGATCAGGAAGGGTTGCAGTTCGAAGATCGCGTCACCGCTTTCCTCGGCATCGCGCAGCCGCTCGATCATCGTCGCGGCCGCGGCATCGGTCTGGCCGAGGCAGAGCTGGGTCGCCAGCCGAGCGCCGCGGTTTTCGGTTTGCGCGAACACCGGCGCCGCGGCGGCAACCGCCTCACCACGCTTGCCCTGGCGCGCCAGAACGCAGGCGCGGGCGTTGGCGATGAAGGCACGGCCATAGTCGCTGGCGTATTTCGCGCCGGTTTCGGCCGCAGCGATTGCCGCCATCGCGGCGTCCGGCCGTTCCGCGGTTTCGGCCAGGATCGCGGCGTTGATCGCCGTGCTGATCAATTCCGGCCGCGCATCGCCGAGCCCGGCGTTGAGCGCCGCCAGCCGCGCCAGCCCGGCATCGACCTGGCCGGTATTCGCCAGCAGGTCGGCCTGCAGATTGACGATCCAGATCTCGCGATTGTTCAGCTTGGCAAGGTCGGCCGGCGTCGGCGCGAAATCGGCGAGGGCTGCCACGGCATCGGTTTCGCGCGCCGCGATGTTGAGCGCCTGGGCATAGCCGTGGCGCGCCATCGCCGATCGCGGCGCCGCTTCCAGTTGCGCCTTGGCAGCGCCGACAAAGGCTTCCGACGCC
>JBBQWE010000053.1:0-18396 GCA_038210855.1 Sphingomonadales bacterium
AAGTGAAGCCGAGACCCGACAGAATGGGGTGTGGGGCCCACGGCCCCAACCGCCGGAGGCAGAAAAGCAGCCGCCGGAGGCAGAAAAGCAGCCGCCGGAGGCAGAAAAGCAGCCGCCGGAGGCAGAAAAGCAGCCGCCGGAGGCCTTTCTTCCTTCTGCAACCCGCCTCGTCATCCGTCGCGACGACCTGATGATCCGCCGCAACGTCGCGAGAGCCCCGGCGAGCACGATCTTTGCCGTCGATGCTTCGGGGTCGGCGGCGTTTGCCCGGCTGGCGGAGGCCAAGGGCGCGATCGAGATCCTGCTGGCGGAAGCCTATGTGAAGCGCGCCGAAGTGGCGCTGGTGGCGTTTCGCGGCACCGATGCCGTGCTGGCGTTGCCGCCGACGCGGTCGTTGACGCGGGCGCGGCGCGAGCTGGCAGCGCTTGCCGGCGGTGGCGGCACGCCGATGGCAGCGGGCATCGATCTGGCGCGGCGCACCGCCGAAACCGAACGCGGGCGGGGGCGGACGCCGCTGGTCGTCGTGCTTACCGATGGCCGCGCCAATGTCGGCGGCGGCGATGGTGTCACCCCGCATGCGGCAGCGATGGCGAGCGCGCGGGCCTTTGCCGGCAGCGGCGTGCCGTCGGTGTTCATCGACTGCGGCACGCGAGCGCGGCCCGAAGCGCGGGCGCTGGCCGATGCCATGGGGGCGCGCTATGCTGCCCTGCCGCGGCTGGACGCCGGCGCTGTGGCGGCATTGGTGAAGGCAGCAACATGAGCGCACCCGATTGGGCCGTGGAAGGCCGGGATTGGCCGCACCGCGGCAACAGCCTGTTCGTCGCCGCCGGTGGTGCTGCTGCTGCACGGGACCGGTGCCGCCAGCCACAGCTGGCGAGCGGTGGCGCCGCTGCTTGCCGAACATTTCACTGTCGTCATGCCCGATCTGCCCGGCCATGGTTTTTCCAGCCCGTTGCTGCGGCTGTCGCTGCCGGCGGTGGCGACGGCGCTGGCGGCGCTGATGGAACGCATCGGCCATGCCCCGGCGCTGACGGTCGGGCACAGCGCCGGCGCGGCGATCGCGATGACGATGGCGGCGCGCAATCTGGCGCCGCCGCGGGCGATCGTCAGCCTGGGCGGCGCCATACTGCCGTTTCCGGGCATGGCCGGATCGCTGTTTCCAACGCTGGCGAAGTGGATTTTCGTCAATCCGTTCGTTCCGCAACTGGTGGCGGCGCGGGCACGCGGGCAGGGCGAGGTGGCGTCCTATCTCGAACGCATGTGCGGATCGGTGATCGATGCGGAGGGGTTGGCGATCTACCAGCGGTTGTTCAGCAACCCGGGCCATGTCCGCGGCGCACTGGCGTTGATGGCGGGGTGGGACCTCGATTCGCTCTCCGGCGAACTCGGCCGGGTGACGGCGCCGGTGCTGCTGCTGCACGGGGAGCGTGACCGTACCGTGCCGGCGAAGACGGCGCCGAAGGTCGCGGCGCGGCTGGCCGATGCGCGGTTCGAGATCCTGCCCGGCCTCGGCCATCTGGCGCATGAGGAAGACCCGGCGGGCCACGCCGGGCGCATCCGCGATTTCGCGCAGGCGACGGGTGTGCTGGTGAAGGCGGCGGCATGAACCCGGACATGGTCGGCCTGATCGAACTGGTGCTGGTGTTCGTCGCGGTCTTCGGCGTGCTGGGCTGGCAATATTGGTCGCTGCGGGACCGGCCGGCGCCGGATGATGATGACAAGAAACCGCCGTCGGCCGTGCCCTGATCGGCCCTGACCTGTCTTGATTCTTCGGGCAGCGCCGGAGTGCCGCCGGCCGCGCTATTTTACATATTTTACGGTTTCCACGATTCTCCCGCGCCGAGCCGGGCGGCGGCGATGGTGACGTCGATCGCAATGTCAAAGAACGATGCAAGCCATGCCATGGCCGCACCGGTGTAGGACAGGCCTTTCAAAAGCCGTCACCTTTCAAGGGTATCGAGCAGAATCGCAGGTCGGGCGACGCTATTGCCCCCGCCGCGGCATCCGCCACGGCAGCATCCATTGCACGATCGGCGAAGCGAAGCGCGACATCGACAGGCTCTCGTGCACCGCCTCGACATCCTCGCCGAAAATGCGGCTGGCGATGGCGGAGCGGGCATAGAAGGGCGTGTCTTCCCACGTCGCGGTCAGCCGCGCGCGCCAACCCGGATCGGCGCGGGTCTGCCGGCGGACGCGCCAGCCGGAGGGCTCCAGTTCAACCGCGGCCGGCATTTCGACGACTTCGGCGCTGCCGTCGCGGCCGATACGCAGCGCCATGCCGAAACCGGCGCCGCCGTTCAGCTTGCCTTCGTAGATCACGGCGGTCTGGCCGCCGGCAAGGTGGGCACGCGACCATTGCCAATCGGCAAAGCCTGCCTCCAGCGGTTCGGAACCATGGTTGGCATCGAGATAGCCGGCGCCCGACCAGCGCACGCCGGGCGAGGGAAAATCGACCTCGACATGGGCGCGCGGGGACAGCGGTACCCAGATATGGCGGCCGGTCGGATCGAGCCGGAAGCGCCGCTGGCCGAGCACTTCGGGGGTCACCCGGATGCGGCCGCGCACCGGCACCGGCAGCGTCGCGCCGACTTCTTCCACATCGATGGTCAGGCCGTTGCCGTCCCAGTGCAACTGGCTGGGGCCGATGCGCAGCGTCGTGGCATCGCGCCACAGCGCACCGCGACCGCGTTCGGTCATCGTCCAGCGCCGCTTGCCACCGCCATAGAGCGCGACGTTCAGGGAAACATGGTTTTCGGGCGCGTGGCGACCGCTCGCCTTGTAATAGGGCGAGAATACCGATCCGATGAAGGCGATGACGGTCAGGCCGAACTTGCCGTCCGCACTGATCGCGTCGAGATACCACCAGCGATAGCCATCGACAGGGACGTCCGCGTCGAAGCGTGGGCCCGCAGGATCGCTGCGCTCGCCAAGCGGCCGGACAAGGCCGCCATCGGCACGCCGGCGCCGGGATGCGCCGACCCCCCCGCCAGCCAGAGACCGGGCAGCTTCGTCTTCGATCCAGGCCGGCGGAAGCTGGCCCGCCAGCCGTGCGAGGCCCGTCCATAAAGGGCTCCACCCGTCGAAGGGAACAGCGTCTCGAACATCGCCGGCGTCACCAGCGTCTGCTGCTCCACGTGCAAATCCAGCCCGCAGCGGGACAGGGCTTCGAACGTCGCCTGCTGACATGCCTCGATCTCCCCCGTGGTCGCTGCCTTGCCGTCCCCGGTCGCCGGCGCGTTGACGATAAGCTGAAAACGCTCCGGCCCCAAGGGCGCCGGTTCGGCGCCGCGATGCGGCCCCCGGTCCTGGGCACAGGCATAGACCGACGGCGCCGCCGGCAGCCGGCCCTCGCCGAAGATGTTCCGGAATTCCGCCGGGTAATCATCCGAAAAGAACACATTGTGGCGTTCCAGCGGAAAATCGCCGGCCTGCGCCGTCAACAGCGTCACCATCGCCGACAGCGATCGGTCGGCCGGCCGCACGCCGGGCGCCGCCATGGCTGCCGTCGCGCCGAACCGCCCGTCGGCCAGCGCCGTCACATCGCAATTGGCAACGATGTCCTGCGCCGGCAACCGTTCGCCGCTGGCCAGCTTGACGCCGACGACGCGGCCGCGCGACACCTCGATGCCGCTGACGCGGGTACCGAGCCGGATCGTGGCGCCGCGCGCCACTGCAAGGGCAGCAAGTGCATCGGCGACCTTGTGCATGCCGCCTTCCACCAGCCAGACGCCGCGCGCCTCCAGATGCGCGATCAGCATGAGCGTTGCCGTCGCAGCAAACGGGGATGCGCCGCAATAGGTGGCGTAGCGGCCGTAGAGCTGGCGCAGCCGCGGATCGCGGAAATGCCGGCCGAGCGCCGACCACAAGGTCTGGAACGGATTGATCGCCAGCATTTCGGGCAAGCCGGCAAGGCCGAAGCGCGCCGTCAGCCCCAGCGGGCTGGTCACCGGTGCCTGCATGTAGCGGGTTTCGAGCGCATTCCAGATGCGCGCCGATTCGGCCTGGAAGGCCTCCCAGCCGCGCGCTTCGGCCGGGCCGGCGAATTCGGCGATGGCGTCGCGGCTGCGCACCGGGTCGGCCCACAGCGCCAGCCGGCTGCCGTCCGGCCAGGCATGGGTGGCAAGGCACGGCGAATTCACCAGCGTGACATGATCGTCGAGCCGTTCGCCCAGGCTTTCGAAAAGATCGTCGAACAGCCAGCGCGCGGTGAAAACCGTCGGCCCGGCATCGATCGCGACACCGCCGACATCGACGGTGCGCAGCTTGCCGCCGACATGCGGCAGCGCTTCGACGACGGTGACCGCCATGCCGGCGGCGGCCAGTTCGGCGGCGGCGACCAGGCCGCCGATGCCGGCCCCGATGATGACGATCTGTTGCTGTCCCACGCCCGCCATGATTGACCTTGGCGGCGCAACTGTCCAGTCTGGCTGACAGACAGGAGCCGGGCTTGCGGATGACATCGTTGCGGACCCGCTGGCTGCTCGGCCGCAACGCCATGCTTTCCGATCCGGCCTTCCAGCGCTGGTCGCTGCGGCTGCCGCTGATCCGCATCAAGGCGCGGCGCGAGGCGGCAGCGATGTTCGGCGCCATGACCGGCTTCGTGCTGACCAAGACGGTGACGGCGCTCGTCGATGCCGGAGTGGTGGCGACGCTGCTGGCAGCGCCGGCCGACAGCGAAAGCCTTGCCGCGGCAGCCGATCTGGACGGCGAAGCGATGGCCCGGCTGCTGGCGGCGGCGGCGTCGCTCGACCTGGTGCAGCGCCTCGACGATGGCCGCTGGACGCTGGGGCAACGCGGCGCTGCGCTGGCGCGCAACCGCAGCGCGCTGGCGATGATCGAGCATCACAAGCTGTTCTATGCCGATCTCGCCGATCCGCTCGCGATGCTGCAGCGCGGCCGCGGCGGCGGCGAACTGGCGCGGTTCTGGAGCTATGCGGGCGCCGCAGCGCGCGGGGAGCCTGCCGATCCCGATGATCCCGGCACTTCGGCCTATTCGGCGCTGATGGCAGCATCGCAGCCGATGATCGCCGAACAGGTGCTGGCGGCGTGGAACCTCGGCCGGTATCGCCGCCTGCTCGATATCGGCGGCGGCCATGGCGCGTTCCTTGCCGAAGTGGCGGCGGCACACCCGAAGCTCGACCTGATGCTGTTCGACCTGCCGCCGGTGGCCGCCGCGGCGCGGCAGGCGCTGTCTGCCCGGGGCCTCGATCGAATCGCCGTCCATGGCGGCAGTTTCCGCGATGATTCGCTTCCCGCCGGTGCCGATGCGATCAGCCTGGTGCGAATCTGCCACGATCATGACGACGATGTGGTGGCGGCGTTGCTGGCCCGGGCAAGGGCAGCGCTGCCGCCGGGAGGGCAGCTGCTGATTGCCGAGCCGATGGCGGAAACCCGCGGCGCCGAAGCGATGGGCGATGCCTATTTCGGCTTTTACCTGTGGGCGATGGGCAGCGGCCGGCCACGGTCCGCAGCGACCTATCGCACCATGATGCTGGCGGCCGGATTTCGCAGTGTTCGGGAGGTTCGGACCCTGTTGCCGCTGGTGTCGCGCCTGCTTGTCGCCACTGCCTGACAGGCCCGGCCGCCGGGCCGACGCGGCGATCCCGAATAAATATCGCCGATTATCAGAATGTTGCGCTGCATTGGAAAGGCGCGACCGTCGCGCCATGGGCATCTTCCGAGCGTCAACTCAACCTGACAGAAAAAAGCGTCAAGCTGGCTTTACATCTTTTAGGCTTCGGGTAGGATGAGTTTCAGGGGCGCAATGGCAACACGGCATTGCCGCCCGGGAGTCACCGAATGGATACACTGGCCGTAGTAGTGGAGGAGCCCGGGCGCGTTGCGCTTCGTCGCCTCCCCATGGGCGAGCCGGACGGCAACGACCTCGTCGTCGAAGTCGATTTCTCGGGCATCTCGATGGGCACCGAAAAGCTGATGTTCACCGGTGCGATGCCGGCGTTTCCCGGCATGGGCTATCCGCTGGTGCCTGGCTATGAATCGGTCGGCCGCGTCGTCGATGGCGGCGCCATGGTTCGCGATCGGATCGGCGAACGGGTTTTCGTTCCCGGATCGACCAAGTTCATCGGTGCTCGCGGGCTGTTCGGCGGTTCGGCACGGCGTCTGGTTACGGCGTCGGCGCGGGTGCTGACCATTCCCGACAACATGGGCGAAACGGCAGTGCTGCTGTCGCTGGCGGCAACGGCCCGGCACGCGCTGGCTGCCGGCAATCTGCCCGATCTTATCATCGGCCATGGCGTACTGGGGCGCCTGCTGGCGCGCATGGCGGTTGCCGGTGGCCGCGTCCCGGCCGTCTGGGAAATCAACCCGGCGCGGATGTCCGGCGGCGAAGGCTATGGCGTCTGCCGTCCCGAGGACGATGACCGCCGCGATTATCGCAGCGTCTACGATGCCAGCGGCGATCCCGACATCCTGGATGGCGCCATTGCTCGCATGGGCCATGGCGGCGAGCTGGTTCTGGCCGGTTTCTACAGCACGCCGCTGCATTTCGATTTCGCACCGGCCTTCCGCCGCGAGGCGCGCTTGCGCATCGCTGCCGAATTCCAGCCCGACGACCTTGCCGCCGTGATCGCCATGATCGGCAGCGGCCGCGTGTCGCTCGATGGCCTCGTCACCAACCGCGCGCCGGCGGAACAGGCGGCAACCGCCTATCCGCAGGCTTTTTCCGATCCCGATTGCCTGAAAATGGTTCTCGACTGGAGGTCAGTCGCATGAAGGCCTTTCTCGATTCCGTCGCCGCGCTGCGCGCCGAGGCCGATCAAGAACCCGATCCCGTCCACACCGGCGAGGTCACCAAGGAAACGCAGATCATCGCGATCTATGGCAAGGGCGGCAGCGGCAAGTCGTTCGCGCTCGCCAACCTCAGCTACATGATGGCGCAGCAGGGCAAGCGCGTGCTGCTGATCGGCTGCGACCCGAAATCCGACACGACCTCGCTGCTGTTCGGCGGCAAGGCTACGCCGACGATCATCGAAACCAGCGCCAGGAAGAAGCTCGCCGGCGAGGAAATCAGCATCGAGGATGTCTGTTTCCAGCGCGATGGCGTCTTTGCCATGGAATTGGGCGGCCCCGAAGTCGGCCGCGGCTGCGGTGGTCGCGGCATCATCCACGGCTTCGAAACCCTTGAAAAGCTCGGTTTCCACGATTGGGGCTTCGACTATGTCCTGCTCGATTTTCTCGGCGACGTGGTCTGCGGCGGCTTCGGCCTGCCGATCGCCCGCGACATGTGCCAGAAGGTGATCGTCGTCGCGTCCAACGACCTGCAGTCGCGTTATTTCGCCAACAACGTCTGCAAGGCAGTCGAATATTTCCGCAAGATGGGCGGCAATGTCGGTGTCGCCGGCATCCTGATCAACAAGGATGATGGTTCGGGCGAGGCCCAGGCCTTTGCCAGGGCTGTCGGCATTCCCGAGCTGATTTCGATCCCCGCCGATGACGACATTCGCAAGAAATCGGCAAACTATCAGATCATCGGCACGTCGGAGAGCCAATGGGGTCCGTTGTTCGCGCAATTGGCCGAAAATGTCGCCACCGCGCCGCCGGTGCGCCCGAAACCGCTCGACCAGGACGGCCTGCTCGGCCTGTTCAAGCCCGAGGATACCGGCGGCAACTTCACGCTGAAGCCGGCGACCCAGGCCGACATGCGCGGCGGCGAGTTCGTTACCAAGCCGACTCTCGAGGTTGTGTACGACAATGTCTGAGCCACTCGATCTCGACACGGCTTCGGCCGCGCCGGTCGCGGAGGCCGGCGGCTGCCACGCCGGCGCCGACACGATGCGCGATGCCGCGGCGAAGGCCGGCAAGTCGGAAGTTCTCGATCGCTATTCCGCAGATTACCCCGTCGATCCGGCTCGCGGTCCCCACGACCAGCCGCAATCGATGTGCCCGGCGTTCGGCTCGCTCCGGGTCGGACTGCGCATGCGGCGCACCGCGACGATCCTGTCGGGATCGGCCTGCTGCGTCTACGGCCTGACCTTCACCAGCCATTTCTACGGCGCTCGCCGTAGCGTCGGCTATGTGCCGTTCAATTCGGAAAGCCTCGTCACCGGCAAATTGTTCGAGGATATCCGCGACGCCGTCCACGAAATGGCCGATCCGGCGCTGTACGATACCATCGTCGTCACCAATCTGTGTGTGCCGACGGCGTCGGGCGTGCCGCTGCAGCTGCTGCCGCAAGTCATCAACGGCGTCCGCATCATCGGCATCGACGTGCCGGGCTTCGGCATCCCGACGCACGCCGAAGCCAAGGACGTGCTCGCCGGCGCCATGCTCGCCTATGCCCGCAAGGAAGCGATGGCGGGGCCGGTGGCGGCGCCCTCCGAACGCCCGGACCGGCCGACGATCACGCTGCTGGGCGAAATGTTCCCGGCCGATCCGGTCGGCATTTCGATGATGCTCGAACCGATGGGCCTTGCTGCCGGGCCGGTGGTGCCGACGCGCGAATGGCGCGAACTCTATTCGGCGCTCGATTGCGCTGCGGTTGCCGCCATCCATCCCTTCTATACGGCCCGCGTCCGCGAATTCGAAGCTGCCGGCCGGCCGGTGCTGGGGTCGGCGCCGGTGGGCCGTGACGGCACGGCGGCGTGGCTCGCTGCCATCGGCGACATGTGCGGCATCGCCGCCGACAAGGTCGCCGCCGCACAGAACAAGTTTCTTCCCGCCATTGCGGCTGCGCTTGCCGCCAAGCCGATCAAGGGCCGCATCACCGTTTCGGGCTATGAAGGCTCGGAGCTGCTGGTGGCTCGCCTGCTCGTCGAATCGGGCGCCGAAGTCGCCTATGTCGGCACTGCCTGCCCGAAAACGCGCTGGTCGGATGCCGATCGCGAATGGCTGGAGGCCAAGGGCGTCCGCGTTCAGTATCGCGCCAGCCTGGAACAAGACCTCGCAGCGGTCGACGAATTCCGTCCCGATCTTGCCATCGGCACGACACCGGTTGTTCAACACGCCAAGTCGCGCGCCATCCCGGCGCTGTATTTCACCAACCTGATCTCGGCGCGCCCGCTGATGGGTCCGGCCGGCGCCGGCAGCCTTGCGCAGGTCATCAACGGTGCGCTGGCCAACAAGGCCCGCTTCGACACGATGCGCGATTTCTTCGAAGGCGTCGGCACCGGCTATTCGGCCGGAATCTGGGAGGAAACCCCCACCGACCGTCCGGAATTCAAGAAGAAATACGCTGCCAAGATGGTCGCTGCCGCCAAGGCCGACGAGGCGATCGGGTCATGACGCTGATCCTCGATCACGGCGTTTTTGTCGATTTTGTCGTGATCGCCGGCAATCGCGGAGGCGTGGCATGACGCTGATCCTCGATCACGACAGGGCCGGCGGCTATTGGGGCGCGGTCTACGCCTTCACCGCCATCAAGGGCCTGCAGGTCATCATCGATGGCCCGGTCGGCTGCGAGAACCTGCCGGTCACCTCGGTGCTGCATTATACCGACGGCCTGCCGCCGCATGAGCTGCCGATCGTCGTGACGGGTCTTGGCGAACAGGAACTTGGCCGCGACGGTACCGAAGGTGCCATGAAGCGCGCCTGGAAGACGCTCGATCCGGCACTGCCCGCCGTTGTCGTCACCGGCTCGATCGCCGAAATGATCGGCGGCGGTGTGACGCCCGAAGGCACCAATATCCAGCGTTTCCTGCCGCGCACCATCGATGAAGACCAATGGCAGGCCGGCGATCGCGCGCTGACCTGGCTGTGGACGCAGTTCGGTCCCAAGAAAGTCCCGGCGCTGCGCCCGCGCCCCGAAGGCGCCCGGCCCAAGGTCAACATCATCGGGCCGATGTACGGCACCTTCAACATGGCGAGCGACCTTGCCGAGATCCGCCGGCTGGTCGAAGGCATCGGCGCCGAGGTCAACATGGTGTTCCCGCTGGGCACCCACCTTGCCGATATCCGCCGGCTGGCCGATGCCGAAGTCAACGTCTGCATGTATCGCGAATGGGGCCGCGGCCTCTGCGAAGCGCTCGAACGCCCCTATCTGCAGGCACCGATCGGTCTCAATTCCACGACGCTGTTCCTGCGCAAGCTCGCCGAGCTGACCGGTCTCGATGCCGAACCGTTCATCGAACGCGAGAAGCACACGACGATCAAGCCGCTGTGGGATCTGTGGCGCTCGGTGACCCAGGACTTCTTCGGCACGGCGAGCTTTGCCGTCGTCGCCACCGAAACCTACGCCCGCGGCCTGCGCAGCTTCCTCGAAGACGACATGGGCCTGCCCTGCACGTTCAGCTTCCACCGTTCGGCGGGCGTAAAGCCCGACAATGCCGCCGTCATCGAGGCGATCCGCACGAAACCGCCGCTGATCCTGTTCGGCAGCTACAATGAACGCATGTACCTTGCCGAACTCGGCGGTCGTTCGATCTATGTGCCGGCCAGCTTCCCCGGCGCTGCCATTCGTCGCCACACCGGCACGCCGTTCATGGGCTATTCCGGCGCGACCTATCTGATCCAGGAAGTCTGCAACGCGCTGTTCGATGCGCTGTTCTTCATCCTGCCGCTCGCGTCCCAGATGGACCGGGCGGAGGCGACCCCGGCCCGCCTGCTCGAACAGGTCGGTTGGGAAGACGATGCGCGGTCGGAACTCGATGCGCTTGTCGATGCCCAGCCGGTTCTCGTGCGGATTTCCGCTGCCAAGCGCTTGCGCGATGCCGCCGAACGCGCCGCGCGCGACGCCGGCGAGAAACAGGTTACCCGCGACCGGCTGCACGCCGCGGCGCGTCTTTTCGAAGCGCAGGCGGCATGAGCCGGCGCCCCCTTTCGACGATCCGCGCAACGTGCGGGTCGCAGCCATCGGTCCTGTCCGGACCGAATATCCTTTGCGGCGCCATCCACGCCGTGAAGCCGTCTGGCGAGGCCATAATGGCCCCGTGTGGCGGACAGCACTGGAGGACAATCCATGAGTGAAAACAAGCTCGGGCCAGGTACTTACCTGACGGACGCCGAGGCCAAGGAAGTGCACAAGCTCTTCGTGGTCAGCACGGCGTTTTTCGTACTGGTGGCCATCGTGGCCCACTTCCTGATCTGGACGTGGCGTCCCTGGCTCGGTGAGCCCAAAGGCTTCGCATCGTCCGAAATCACGCAGCAGGCGGACATCACGCCCGCTGCCCTGCCGACCAACGGTTAAGGAGTACGGACAATGTGGAGAATGTGGCAAACTTTCAATCCGCAGCGGATCCTGAGCGCGCTCGCGATCTTCCTGTTCACCCTCGCAATCCTGATTCACTTCATCCTGCTCAGCACCGATCGGTACAACTGGCTGGATGGCGCATCGACGCCGGCGGCCACGGCTGCCCCGACCGCGATGGTGGACGGCACGACCGACAACGCCTGACGCGCTGCCGGACTGATGTTTGCGTAAACGGTAAAGCGAGGCGGACGGCACCTTCATGGTTCCGTCCGTCCGCTCCACACACGAGAGGTCCCGCGTCGACGCCAGGTGGCAGCGGCCGGGAGGAGGTGCCCCATGGCGGTGCTGAGTTTTGAACGAAAATACCGGGTTCGAGGTGGCACGCTGATCGGCGGCGACCTTTTCGATTTCTGGCTCGGGCCATTCTACGTCGGATTCTTCGGTATCACCGGGATCTTCTTCACCGTGCTCGGCACGGCGCTGATCCTTTACGGCGCAGCAATCGGACCGACCTGGAACCCATGGCTGATCAATATCGCACCGCCCGACCTGAAATACGGCCTGGCACTGGCGCCACTTCGCGAAGGCGGCCTCTGGCAGATCATCACGATCTGCGCGATCGGCTCCTTCAGCTCCTGGGCGCTGCGCGAGGCCGAAATCTGCCGCAAGCTCGGCATGGGCTATCACGTGCCCATCGCCTTCGGGGTCGCGATCTTCGCCTATGTCACGCTGGAAGTGTTCCGCCCCGTCCTGATGGGCGCCTGGCACTGGGGTTTCCCCTATGGCATCTGGAGCCACCTCGATTGGGTGTCGAACACCGGCTATCAATATCTGCATTTCCACTACAATCCGGCGCACATGCTGGCGGTGACGTTCTTCTTCACCACCACGATGGCACTGGCGTTGCACGGCTCGCTCGTGCTGTCGGCGGTCAATCCGGGCCCCGGCGGAACGGTCAAGTCACCGGAATATGAAGACACCTTCTTCCGCGATCTCATCGGCTATTCGGTCGGCACGCTCGGCATCCACCGCGTCGGCCTGCTTCTGGCGCTGAATGCCGGCTTCTGGAGCGCGATCTGCATCATCATCTCGGGGCCGTTCTGGGCCCGCGGCTGGCCGGAATGGTGGGGCTGGTGGCTCAACCTGCCGATCTGGCGCTGAGGGGAGCACGAACCATGGCTTATCAAAACATCTTCAACCAGGTGCAGCTCCGCGGCGAGCTGGAACCCGGCGTGCCCCACGGTGCGGGGAACGATCCCCGCATCGGTCCCTTCGGCTTCAACTATGTCCTCGGCAAGATCGGCGGCGCCCAGCTCGGCCCCGTATATCTCGGCACGCTCGGTCTCGCGGCGCTGATCTGCGGTGCGATCTCGATCGTCATCATGGGCATGAACATGCTGGCATCGGTCGATTATTCGCCGATCCAGTTCGTCAGGCAGTTCTTCTGGCTGGCGCTCGAACCGCCGCCCGCCAAATATGGGCTGCGCATCCTGCCGCCGCTCAACGAAGGTGGCTGGTGGCTGATTTCGGGCTTTTTCCTGACGGCGTCGATCCTGCTGTGGTGGGCCCGTACCTACCGCCGGGCGATCCAGCTCGGCATGGGCACGCACGTTGCCTGGGCCTTTGCGAGCGCCATCTGGCTGTACCTCGTTCTCGGCTTTATCCGGCCGATCGCGATGGGCAGCTGGTCGGAAGCCGTGCCGTTCGGCATCTTCCCGCACCTCGACTGGACGGCGGCTTTCTCGATCCGATACGGCAATCTGTTCTACAATCCGTTCCACGCGCTCAGCATCGTGTTTCTCTATGGTTCGGTGCTGCTCTTCGCGATGCACGGCGGCACGATCCTTGCCGTCGGTCGCTATGGCGGTGAACGCGAAATCGAACAGATTTACGATCGCGGCACTGCGTCAGAACGCGCTGCGCTGTTCTGGCGCTGGACGATGGGCTGGAATGCGACGATGGAGTCGATCCATCGCTGGGCCTGGTGGTTCGCTGTGCTGACCACGCTTACCGGCGGTATCGGCATCCTGTTGACTGGAACGGTGGTGGACAATTGGTACCTCTGGGCGGTCGAGCATCATTTTGCGCTCGGTTATCCGTCGACCGGGGTGGTCGATCCCGCCACGCTTCCGGGAGCACCGCAATGATTGGCAAAATCGCATCCCTCGCGCTGATCGTTCCAGCCCTGTTGCTCAGCGGCTGCGAGGTCGGCACCAAATATGTCGAGCAAGTGGGGCCGCGTGGCAGCGGCACCAACCTGGTTGCCGACAAGTCGAGCTCGCCCAAGGTCGGGGAAGTTCCCCCACCGCCCTATGAACTGACCGCCGAAGCGTTGACGGGGGAGCGCGCCAGCGCCGCCTACCAGAACGTCCAGGTCCTCGGCCATCTGTCGGCCGAGGAGTTCAACTACACCATGGCGGCGCTGACCAACTGGGTCTCGCCCGACGATGGCACCGTCAAGAATGGCGGCTGCAACTATTGTCACAACCCGGAAAACATGGCGTCGGACGAGATCTACACCAAGGTGGTGGCTCGCAAGATGCTGCAGATGACCCAGGCGATCAACAGCCAGTGGCGTCCGCACTTCCAGGCCAGCCTCAATGGCCCCAACGCCGGCGTGACCTGCTGGACATGCCACCGCGGCAAGCCGGTGCCGGCCTACAACTGGTCCGCGGCTGCCGACAAGGGCGGTCCGATCACGGGCAAGAAATACGGCCAGAACACGCCGAACATGATCTCGACGGCCTATTCGTCGCTGCCCTACGACAGCTTCAGCTCCTATCTCGCAGTGCCGGGCAAGGGGTCGGAGAACATCCGGGTCGGCTCGGAATCGGCTTATCCGACCAAGCATGTCGTCTCGATCAACCAGACCGAGAAGACCTATGGTCTGATGATGCACATGTCGAATTCGCTGAACGTGAACTGCGCCTATTGCCACAACGCCCAGGCGTTCGGGAATTGGAAGGAAAGCCGGACCCAGCGCGTTTCGGCCTGGTACGGTATCCGCATGGTTCGCGATGCCAACCACAATTACATCACCGCGCTCGGCGATGTCTGGCCCGCCAACCGGCGTGGTCCGCAGGGTGATCCGCTCAAGATCAACTGCACGACCTGCCACCAGAACATCAACAAGCCGCTGGGTGGCTATCCGATGCTGAAGGATTATCCGGGCCTGAAGGCACCGGGCCCCGTCACCATCGCTGCTGCGGCACCGGCACCGGCCGCCGTCCCCGCCGTCGCGGGCGCTGCCCCGGCAGCGGTTCCGGCAGTCGGCCCGGTCGCTTCCGCTGCTGCCGATCCGGTCGGCTGACAGCCACAATACGCAACAAGAAGGGCGCCCGGGAAACCGGGCGCCCTTTCTTTTTTCACGAGACGTGCCGGCGTCAGATCGTCCGCGAGATCACTTCGCGCATGATTTCCGACGTGCCGCCATAGATGCGCTGAACGCGGGCATCGCGCCACAGCCGCGCGATCGGATATTCGTTCATATAGCCGGCGCCGCCATGCAGCTGCAGCGCCTCGTCGACGACCCGGCCCTGCATCTCGGTATGCCAGAGCTTTGCCGAAGAAGCCTCACCGGCGGTCAGCTTGCCTTCCATCAGCTTCTTCAGCGCCCAGTCGATGTGGGCCCAGCCGACCTGGAGTTCGGTCTTCAGCGTCGCCAGCACGAACTTGGTGTTCTGGAAATCGAACACAGTCTTGCCGAAGGCCTTGCGATCCTTGACGAACTTGACCGCTTCGTCATAGGCACGCTGCGCGCCGGCCTGGGCACCGATGGCGATGCCGAGGCGTTCCTGCGGCAACTGGCTCATCAGGTAGATGAAGCCCTTGTTCTCTTCCCCCAGGCAGTTGGTCATCGGCACGCGCACGTCGTTGAAGAACAGTTCCGACGTGTCGGCGCTGTTCTGGCCGATCTTGTCGAGGTTGCGGCCGCGGGCAAAGCCTTCGGTGCCGGCGTCGACGAGGATCAGCGAGGTGCCCTTGGCGCCCTTGTCGGGATCGGTCTTGGCGACGACGATGATCAGGTCGGCGCTCTGGCCGTTGGTGATATAGGTCTTGGAACCGCTGATGACATAGTGATTGCCGTCCTTGCGTGCCGTGGTGCGCACGCCCTGCAGGTCGGAACCGGCGCCGGGTTCGGTCATCGCAATCGCGGTGACGATCTCGCCGCTGATCATCTTGGGCAGATATTTGCGCTTCTGCTCTTCGGAGCCGTAGGCGATGAGGTAATCGGCGACGATATCCGATTGCAGCGTGATGCCTGCCGACGATCCGGCGTAGCTCAATTCCTCACCGACAACGGCATTGTAGCCGAAATCGAGGCCGAGGCCGCCATATTCCTCCGGGACACCGGGGCAGAGCAGGCCGCCGTCGCCGCACGCCCGCCAGAAATCGCGGCTGACGATGCCCTCTTCCTCGAACTTGTCGAGATTGGGGATCAGCGCCTTGTCGAACACCTTGCGGACGGTGTCGCGGAAGGCGTGATGGTCGTCGCTATAGGCAAAGCGCTGCGCGGTATCGAGCATGGGGGTCCCCGTCGGCTGAAGGCGATGGCGTGCGATAGCGGCAGGCGCGCCCGCGCGTCACCTGTCTGGCCAGAGAGGGGCGCCGTGCCGGATTGTCGCAACCGGCGGTGGCGCGACGCTTGCCAGCACCGGCCGGGCGCGGCACATTTCGGCAATGAATATCCTGGTCCCGCTCCTGCTCGCCCTTGCCGCCACGCCTGCCGCCGCCCAAGGCAATGGCCGGAGCGATCCCGACCTTGCCCGCGCCGAGGCGGTGCTGAAGGCGCAGCCGATCATCGATGGCCACAACGACTGGCCCGAACAATTGCGCAGCGATTTCGGCGAAGGCTGGTGGCAGGTCGACCTGATGGCCGACAGCCGTGCCTTCAAGCACCCGCTGCACACCGATATCCCGCGGCTGCACCAGGGCCGCGTCGGCGGGCAATTCTGGTCGGTGTGGGTGCCGGCCACCGTTACCGGCGCCGCCGCCGTCAAGGCAACGCTGCAACAGATCGACATCGTTCGCGGCATCATCGCGCGTTACCCCGATCATTTCGAGCTTGCCGGCACCGCTGCCGACATCCGCCGCATCCAGAAAACCGGCAAGGTCGCCAGCCTGATGGGCGTCGAAGGCGGCAGCCAGATCGACAACGACCTTGCCGTGCTGCGCCAGTTCCACACGCTGGGCGTGCGCTACATGACGCTGACCCATGTTCGCCACAACGACTGGGCAGACAGTGCCAACGAAGGCCCCCGCGCCGAACCGCTGACGGCTTTCGGCAGGACGGTGATCGGCGAGATGAACCGCATCGGCATGCTTGTCGATATCAGCCATGTCTCGCCGGCGACGATGCGAGCGGCGATGGCGGCATCGAAGGCGCCGGTGATCTTTTCCCATTCCTCGGCACGCGCCATAACCGATCATCCGCGCAACGTTCCCGACGATGTGCTGGCGATGCTGAAGGCCAATGGCGGCATCGCCATGGTCAATTACGCCCCCGGCTATGTCAGCCGCGCGCGCCAGGAATGGGAAGCGGCCCGCGCCGGCGTGCGCGCCAGCTACAACGCGCCGCCCTATTCGGGGCTCTATATCGGCCAGCCCGATCGCGCCGCGGCAGCGCTTGCCGAATGGGAAAAGGCAAACCCGATGCCCAGGGTGACGCTGGCGCAGGTCGCCGACCACCTCGATCACATGGCAAGGGTCGCCGGCCACGACCATATCGGCATCGGCGGGGATCTTGATGGCATCGACACCACCCCCGAGGGGCTGGGCGGCGTCGAAACCTATCCGGCGCTGATCGCCGAACTGCTGCGCCGCGGCTGGAGCGAGGAAAACTGCCGCAAACTCGCCGGCGGCAACATCCTGCGCGTGCTGGCTGCAGCCGAAACGGTGGCGGCCGGGATGAAGGGCGTCGTGCCGCCGGACGCGAAGCCCTAGATTTGCTTCCGGCAGCTGGAGCCTACGGCCCCAGCTGCCGGAGGCAATCTTTCTACGTCAGCCCGCCGTCCAGCCGCCGTCCATCGACAAATTGGTGCCGGTGATCTGCGAGGCAGCGTCGGAACACAGGAATACCGCCAGTGCCGCGACCTGTTCGACGGTGACGAACTGCTTGGTTGGCTGCGCGGTCAGCAGCACGTCGTTGATGACCTGTTCACGGGTCAGGCCGCGGGCTGCCATCGTACCGGGGATCTGCTTTTCAACCAGCGGCGTCCAGACATAGCCGGGCGAGATGCTGTTGGCGGTGATGCCGTGCATCGCCAGTTCGAGCGCAACGGTCTTGGTCAGCCCGTCGATGCCGTGCTTGGCAGTTACATAGGCCGACTTGAACGGTGAGGCGACCTTGGAATGTGCCGATGCCGTGTTGATGATCCGGCCCCAGCCGCGCGATTTCATGCCTGGCACGGCGGCGCGGATGGCGTGGAAGGCGGCGGTCAGGTTGATGGCGATGATCGCGTCCCATTTTTCGGGCGGGAAATCCTCGATCGGCGCGACGTGCTGGATGCCGGCGTTGTTGACGAGGATATCGACGCTTCCGAGTTCGGCCGTTGCCGTGGCGATCATCGCGGCGACTTCGCTGCCGCGGCTCATGTCGGCACCGCTGTAGCGGGCACGCACGCCGAACCCGCTTTCGAGGCCGGCGCGCGCTGCTTCGATGGCGTGCGCCTCGCCGAAGCCGTTGATCATGATATCGGCGCCCTGCGCTGCCAGCGCGCGAGCGACGGCCAGCCCGATCCCCGAAGTCGATCCGGTAACAACCGCAACCTTGCCCTTGAGCATCCCGATCTCCCTGTGAAACACGAACAAACAAAATGGGGTGTGGGGCCCAAGGCCCCGGCCGCCCAAGGCAGCCTTTACCGCTCCACGGCGATCGCGGTCGCTTCGCCGCCACCGATGCACAGCGCCGCCACCCCGCGCCGGCCGCCGGTGCGTTCCAGCGCAGCGACCAGCGTCGCGATGATGCGCGCGCCCGAAGCGCCGATCGGATGGCCGAGCGCGGTGGCGCCGCCGTGGATGTTGAGCCGGTCGCGCGGGATGCCGAGGTCGTGCATGGCGATCATCGCGACGGCGGCAAAGGCTTCGTTGACTTCGAACAGGTCGACATCGGCGACGTTCCAACCGGCACGGGCGAGCAGCTTGCGGATCGCCGGCACCGGCGCGGTGGTGAACTTGCCCGGTTCTTGGGGGTGGGCGGCTTGGGCGCCGATGCGCGCGCGGACGGGCAGGCCGTCGCGCGCGGCGATGCTGGC
>JBBQWE010000054.1:0-18174 GCA_038210855.1 Sphingomonadales bacterium
TGGCCGAGGTGGACGCCATCGGTGCCGGCCTTTGCCGCCAGATCGGCCCGATCGTTGAGCAGGAAGGCGACGTCTGCGGCGCGGCACACCGGCAGCAGCGCTTCGCAGGCGCGCAGCACATCGTCGTCGGGAACGTCCTTCAGGCGCAGCTGGAACGCCGCCACCGGGCCGCCGTCGAGCGCCGCCTTGAGGCTTTCGACAAAGGCCGGCAGCACGATCGCCGGCGGCGACACGACATAAAGCTGGCAGGGCGGACGGAACTGCTTGTCGAAACGGTCGCCGAACTCTGCCGGCAGCGGGATGAGATCTTCGATCATCTTTTGACAGCCACCGGCGTTATTCCGCCCCAAGGTAGATGTCGACGATCTTGTCGAGCATCGCCAGCGCTTCGGCGCGCGGGCGCTGGAAGGTGTTGCGGCCGATGATCGAGCCGTTGCCGCCGCCATCGCGAATGTCGCGCGCATCCTGGTAAACCGAATCGATGCCCTTGGTGGCGCCGCCCGAAAACACCACGATGCGGCGGCCGGCGAAGCAGCTTTTGACGACATGGCCGACCCGCGCCGATTGCGCCGACCAGTCATGGCCTTCGTACGCCTTCACCGCGTCCTTCTGCTCGATATGCGCCGTCGGCAGCTTGACCTTGATGATGTGGGCACCGGCCAGCGCCGCCATGTGTGCGGCATAGGCGCCGACGTCCAATGCCAGCTCGCCGTCCTTGGAAATCTTGCCGCCGCGCGGATAGCTCCAGATCACCGTGGCGATGCCGACGGCCTTGGCCTCTTGGCTGAGCTCGCGGATTTCCTCCATGAGGTCGAAAATGCCGTCGCTGCCTGGATAGATGGTAAAGCCGATCGCCGAACAGCCAAGGCGCAGCGCATCCTCGACGGTGCCGGTGACGGCCTGGTCGATGCTCGTCGCCCAGCTGTTCGAGCTGTTGACCTTGAGAATCGTCGGGATCTGGCCGGCAAAGGTATCGGCACCGGCCTCGATCATGCCGAGCGGCGCCGCATAGGCGCTGAGGCCGGCTTCGATCGCCAGGCTGTAATGGTAATGCGGGTCGTAGGCATCGGGGTTCGCTGCAAAGCTGCGCGCCGGGCCATGTTCGAAGCCCTGGTCGACCGGCAGGATCACCAGCTTGCCGGTGCCACCGAGGCGACCCTGCGTCAAGATGCGCGCCAGATTGGCCTTGGTGCCGGGGTTGTCGCTTTCGTAATTGGCGAGAATCGCGCGAACGGTCGGGGTCATCGCTAAGGTCCTGTCACTGGCGGTGTCGCTGCGCCGTGGTTGTTAGCGGCGGCGGCGCCGCGCTGCAACGCGTCGCGATTTCAATCCACAGCGGCGATCAATGTTGCAACGCCGCCACCCCCGGCAGCGTCTTGCCCTCCAGCCATTCCAGAAACGCGCCGCCGGCGGTCGAGACATAGGAAAAATCGTCGCCGACGTCGGCATGGTTGAGCACCGCCACCGTATCGCCGCCGCCGGCGACCGAAAGCAGGCTGCCCGACCGGGTCAGCGCCGCCGCGGTCCGGGCCAGCGCGACGGTGCCGGCATCGAAGGGCGGATATTCGAACGCCCCGAGCGGCCCGTTCCACACCAGGGTCCGGCAGGTCTTGAGCGCGTCGCCGAGCGCTTCGACCGCCGCCGGGCCGAGATCGAGGATCATCTCGTCTGCGGCGACTTCATGCACATTGGCGACATGCGACGGTACGCCGGCGCCGAACGTCCTGGCGACAACGACATCCCACGGCAGGTGGACCGTGCAGCCGGACGCTTCGGCACGCACCAGGATCTCGCGCACCGTATCGGCCAGATCATGCTCGCACAGCGACTTGCCCACCGCGATGCCGCGCGCCGCAAGGAAGGTGTTGGCCATGCCGCCGCCGATCATCAGATGCTGGACCCGTTCGACGAGATGGGTAAGCACATCGAGCTTCGACGACACCTTGGCGCCGCCGACGACCGCCGCCACCGGGCGTTCGGGGTGCGAAAGCGCCTTTTCGAGCGCACGCAGTTCCGCCTCCATGGTGCGGCCGGCAAAGGCCGGCAGGACATGGGCGAGGCCCTCCGTCGAGGCATGGGCGCGGTGCGAAACCGAAAAGGCATCGTTGACATAGAAATCGCCGAGCCGCGCCAGCGCCGCGACGAACACCGGGTCATTGGCTTCCTCGCCCGGGTGGAAGCGGGCGTTTTCCAGCACGAGAATGCCGCCCGGCGCCAACGCTGCCACCGCCGCTTCGGCCTCCGCGCCGATGCATTCGGCAACGAACGACACCGGCCGCCCCATCACCTCGCGCAGCGCCGGCGCGATGGCAGCAAGGCTGAGCGATCGATCACCGGCCACCGGCCGCCCGAAATGCGACAGCACCAGAACCTTCGCGCCGCGATCGGCGAGCGTCGCCAGCGTTTCCTGGGCGGCGAACAGCCGGGTGGCGTCGGTGACCCGGCCATCGACGATCGGCACGTTGAGGTCGGCGCGAACGATGACGGTTCGGCCGGCCACGTCGGGCATATCGTCGATTGTGCGAAACGGCATAGGCAAGCTCCGAAAAAATGCGTCCCCCGACCCGGCTGCAGGAAGGGGAAGTTCTAGAGGAACTTGCCCATGGCGACGGCGGTATCGGCCATCCGGTTCGAAAAGCCCCATTCATTGTCGTACCAGCTGACGACACGAACCAGTTCGCCGCCGATCACCGCGGTTTCGAGGCTGTCGATCGTCGACGACGCCGGATTGTGGTTGAGGTCGATCGATACCAGCGGCTCGTCCGAAAAATCGAGAACGCCGGCAAGTTCGTTCCGCGATGCCGCCAGCAGTGCGGCGTTGACTTCCTCGCGCGTTACCGGCCGGCCGGGAACGAAGGTCAGGTCGACAAGGCTGACATTGGGCGTCGGCACTCGCACCGCCGAGCCATCGAGCTTGCCCTTCAGCTGCGGCAGCACTTCGCCGACCGCGCGCGCGGCGCCGGTCGTCGTCGGAATCATCGACATGGCGGCGGCTCGCGCCCGGCGCGGATCCTCGTGGATCTGATCGAGGATGCGCTGGTCGTTGGTGTAGCTGTGGATGGTCGTCATCAGGCCGCGCACCAGGCCGAATTCACGATCGAGCACCATGGCGACCGGCGCCAGGCAGTTGGTGGTGCACGAAGCGTTGGAAACGATGCGGTGATCACCGGTCAGCTGGTCGTCATTGACGCCATAGACCACCGTCAGGTCGGCACCCTTGGCCGGGGCGGAGACCAGCACGCGGGCGGCCCCGGCATCGAGGTGTGCCCGCGCCTTGTCGGCGGCAGTGAAGAAGCCGGTGCATTCCAGCGCGATATCGACACGCATATCACCATGCGGCAGCTTGGCCGGATCGCGCTCGGCGGTCACGCGGATGCGTTTGCCGTCGACGACGATGGCATCGCCATCGACTTCGATGCTGCCGCTGTAAGTGCCATGGACCGAATCGCGCTTGAGCAGCCGGGCGTTGGCGGCGGCATCGGCCAGATCGTTTATGGCAACGACTTCGATGTCGCTGCGTCCCGATTCATGAATGGCGCGGAGCACGTTGCGACCGATGCGGCCGAAGCCGTTGATGGCGACCTTGAGGGCCATGGGCAGTCCTTTCAGTGAAAATGCGTCAGCCGAGTTGCGTGCGCACGCGCGCCGCGACCTGGTCGGCGGTAAGGCCGAAATGCCGGTACAGGGCCTCGATCGGCGCCGAAGCACCGAAGCTGTCAACGCCCAGGTTTAGGCCATCGCGTCCGGTGTAGCGCTGCCAGCCCAGCGTCACGCCGGCTTCGATCGACACCAGCAGCGCGCCGGCCCCTAGGATATCGGCGCGATAGGCGTCCGGCTGAGCGTCGAACGCCTCCCAACACGGCATCGACACGACATCGCAGCCGATGCCTTCGGCTTCCAGATGATCGGCAGCAGCGAGTGCGATCTCGACCTCCGAACCGGTGGCGAGAAAGACGACCCGGCGCGGCGACGTGGCACCGCGCAAGCGATAGGCACCGCGGGCGGTAAGGTTTTCGCCGGCCTCGCGGCGCAATTGCGGCAGATTCTGGCGGCTGAGCGCCAGCACCGACGGCCGGTGCTCGTCGGCAAGCGCCAGCGCCCAGGCTTCGGCAGTCTCGACCGCATCGCAGGGCCGATAGACGGCAAGGTTGGGAATGGCGCGCAGCGACAGCAGATGCTCGACCGGCTGGTGGGTCGGGCCGTCCTCGCCAAGGCCGATGCTGTCGTGAGTCAGCACATAGATGACTCGCGCGCGCTGCAGCGCCGACATGCGAATGGCGTTGCGCATATAGTCGGAGAAGACAAGGAAAGTGCCGCCATAAGGCACGACTCCACCGTGCAGCGCCATGCCGTTCATCGCTGCCGCCATGCCGAATTCGCGAACGCCGTAAAAGACATAGCGGCCGCTGTAGTCGGCAGCGCCGAACGGCGACTGGTCCTTGGTGCGGGTGTTGTTTGATCCGGTAAGGTCGGCCGAGCCGCCGAGCAGCGCCGGCCATGCCGGATTGATCGCCGCAAGGGTGATTTCGGATGCCTTTCGCGTCGCGATCTTCTGCGGCGCGGCGATCAGCGCCGCGATATGGGCATCGAGCGCTGCAACCGCGGCAGCGGGGACCTTGCCCGACAGCCGATCGGCGAAATCGGCGGCGTGCGGCGAGCCGGCAAGCCGCGCTTCCCAGGCTTCGCGTGCTGCCGCGCCGCGCTGGCCGGTTTTGGCCCAGGCGGCAGCGATCTCGGCCGGAATCTCGAACGGAGCCGCGGTCCAGCCGAGCGCTGCGCGCGCGCCGGCGATTTCCTCGGCCCCGAGTGGCGAGCCGTGCGACCCGCTGGTGCCGGCCTTTTTCGGAGCGCCGAAACCGATCGTGGTGCGGCAGGCAATCAGCGACGGCCGCGGATCGTCGGCAGCCGCGGCAACCGCCGCATCGACGGCCGCAGCGTCATGGCCGTCGCAGGCAACCACATGCCAGCCGGCCGCGGTGAACCGCCCGGCCATGTCTTCGGATGTCGAAAGCGACGTCGGGCCGTCGATCGAGATGCGGTTGTCGTCCCACAGCACGTTCAACCGGCCAAGCTTGAGGTGGCCGGCAAGGCCGATGGCTTCCTGGCTGATGCCCTCCATCAGGCAGCCGTCGCCGGCGATTACCCAGGTGCGGTGATCGACCAGATCATCGCCGAAACCGGCATTCAGATGGCGTTCGGCAATCGCCATGCCGACGGCGGTGGCGAGGCCCTGCCCCAACGGGCCGGTGGTGGTTTCGACACCGGCGAGTTCGAAATTTTCGGGATGGCCGGCGCACGGGCTGCCAAGCTGGCGAAAACTCCGGATGTCGGCGATGGTCGGCCGGGCATAGCCGGTCAGGTGCAGCAGCGCATAGATCAGCATCGAGCCATGGCCGGCGGACAGCACGAAGCGATCGCGATCCGGCCATTCCGGCCGTTTCGGATCGAACTTCAAGTGATTTGTGAACAAAACCGTCGCAGCATCGGCCATTCCCATCGGCATGCCGGGGTGCCCCGAATTGGCAGCTTCCACGGCATCCATGGCGAGAGCACGGATGGCGTTGGCCATGGCGCGGAGATCGAACATTGGGGCAATCGCCTGAGCAGGGGGAATTTATTGGCCGGAGGCGACGGGCACCGGCGCGCGGCCCCCGTCGAATCGCTGCCGACATAGGGCAGAGCGGAAGCGAAGCGCAACCATCGCCAGCGGAAGGGCATCGGCGCAACCGGCCGATTGCGAGCCGCCGCCGCCGCGCGCACCCCGTCGCACGCGGCGATCATACTGTTGTAACCTGTGTGAAAATAAATTGACTCGTGATGAGACATTATCTTACCTGCCGGCATCAAGACGCTGAAACGGCGCGGAAACCACAACAGTCGAGACGGGGACTGGCATGACGACCGATTTGACGGCTCGACTGGTTCTGCCGATTGCGTCGCAGGATACTCCGGCCGCGAACGATGCGGCTGTCACCAGGCTCGACCGAGCTCTCGATACGCTCGAAGCCTTGGTCGCCGGCCTTGAAATCAGATTGCAACGGGCGGCGCGGGTCGAGGCGATTGTCGTATCCGCCGTTGCAGATCTCGATCGCCTGATCGATGCCGGCGAGGCCGCCGCCGCCGGCCGCCGGGATTTTCCGGCAGCGTTTGCCGCAGCGGTCGCCGGTGCCTCGATCCCGGCGTCGCCGGCTCGCGACGCAGTGACTTCGATGATCCCCGTCACGGCTTTGGACGGCGCCGCTCACGGGCCTGATACCTTGGTCGCTCGGTCCCGGACCGAACAGCGCGCTGCGCGCGGCTGATCGGTGGCGGAAGTCCAGGTCAGGATCGGCGGCCACAGCTATCCGCTGTCGTGCCGCGACGGCGACGAAGCCCGCGTGGCCGAGGTTGCCGGCGAATTGGCCAAGAAAGCCGAGCGGCTGACACAGTCACTCGGACCGATGAGTGAAGCCCGGCTGCTGCTGATGGCCGGGCTGATGGTGGCCGACGAGCTTCACGATCTGCGCCAGGCCAAGCTCGCCGACTGGGTGACCGCGCCCGGCAGTCCGGCCGGCGATGCACCGTCCCCGCACGATCCGACAGCGATCGCAGCGGAGCGGCGCCTCGATGCTCTCGCCGACCGAGCCGAGGCGCTGGCCGCACGCCTTGCTGCCCCCGCCGGCCTCGCCCCGCTGGAAATCGACATTTCCACCGACTGACCCGCGCAGCGGTTGAGCGGCGCGTGGCGACCGCCTATATTCATGACAGGCGGGCACTGCCCGGCACGAGCGCTGAGCATCCCTGAGGCGATATCTATCCTGAGGGGGCTGGCACTGGGCAGATCCTGGTCTGCCACAACTGGTCCCCACCTGGCGTCTTCGGCGTCAGAGGATCCTCTTGCAACGACCCATGGTGGTCCCGCCGACCCCTTACAGCCGCGAGGCGCTGCCGTGACCGATGCATCCGACGACCCCAAGCCGGCGCTGCGGGCGCTTTTTCGCCAGCGCCGCGACGAACATGTCGCGGGGCTGTCGGCCGAAGCACGCGAAGCCGCCGAACGCGGCCTCGGCCGGATCGTCGCATCGCGCCTTTCCCGCGATATCGCCGCGGCGAGCTATGCCGGCATCGGCGCCGAAATCGACCCGCGCTTCGTCGAGGAACACATGGGCCCGCACGCCTTCCCGCGCGTCGTCGGGCCGGGGCTGCTGAGCTTTCATATCGCCGCATGGCACGAACTGGTGCCGGGGCCGCTCGGCATTCCGCACCCGGTGGCCGGTGCGCCGCCGGTGACGCCGCGGCTGCTGCTGGTGCCATTGCTGGCGGCGACGCCCGATGGCGTGCGCCTCGGCCAGGGCGGCGGCTTTTATGATCGCGCCCTGAAGGCGCTGCGAGCCAGGGGGCCGGTAACCGCCATCGGCCTGGCGTGGGACGTGCAGGTCGCCGAAATGCTGCCGAGCGAAAACTGGGACCAGCGGCTCGACTGGCTCGCGACACCGACGCGGCTTTTCGATTGTCGCACGAAGGGCTAACAGGCGGCATGACACCTTCCGAACCAAGTTGGCGCAAGCCCGCCGGCATTTTCCTGCTGATCGCCTATCTGACCATCTATGCCCTGGTCGCCGCGCGACTGGCCGGATCTGTTGGCGATCTGCCGACCATCCTGCTGGTGCCGCTCTACCTGCTGCTGGGGCTGGCGTGGATCCTGCCGCTGAAGCCATTGTTGCTGTGGATGAACACCGGCCACTGGCGCCTGCCGGACGGCCCGCAATGAGCAGTGCCGCCGTGCAATCGAGCGCCGATGCCGCCGCCGAATGCCGCACGATGGCCGAGGTTCGCGCCGGCGTCGACGCCGTCGATCGCGAACTGGTTGCCCTGCTGGTCCGGCGATTCGCCTACATGGACGCCGCGGCACGCATCAAGAGCGATCGCGGCAGCGTCCGCGACGAGCGCCGCAAGGCCGAAGTCATTGCCAATGCCGAAGCTGCGGGCGTTGCAGCAGGGCTGCCACAGGGCATCATCGAGAATTTGTGGGAAGGCCTTGTCGAAGCCTCGATCGCTCATGAGCTAGTCCGCTGGGACCGGCTGCGAAGCTGATATCGTCATGGCGGAGGGACGCCACCCGGCCGTGACGGCCAGTGGCGCGAGTGACGGGGCTCGAACCCGCGACCTCCGGCGTGACAGGCCGGCGCTCTAACCAACTGAGCTACACCCGCATCGCTGAGCGGAAGCGGCGGGATACGGACGGCCCGGCAGTGTGTCAAGCAGCGTTTCGGCCGGGCCGCAGCGATGGCGCGCAAGATCGGATGACAGCCCGGCGCGACGCCGCTAACCAGCCGCAATGACCGTTCACCTGCCCGCTGCCTCCCCGTCGCTGCCGATGCCCGATCACGCTGGCTCCGTCGGCCGGCTGCTGGCCCTTCTCGACGTCGAAGCGCTCGAGCATGATCTGTTCCGCGGCCAATCGACGAGCGAAGGCTGGCAGCGCGTCTATGGCGGCCAGGTCGTCGCGCAATCGCTGATGGCGGCAACCAAGACCGTCGATCCGGCACGGCTGTGCCACTCGCTGCACGGCTATTTCATCCGGCCCGGCGATCCCGGCCACCCGATCGTCTATCAGGTGATGCGCGATCGCGACGGCCAGAGCTTTACCACCCGCCGCGTCGTCGCCATCCAGCATGGCCGCCCGATCTTCAACCTTGCCGCTTCGTTCCAGGTCGTCGAAGCGGGGCTGAGCCATGGCAGCAGCCGGCCGCAAGCGCCCGAGCCGCTGTCGCTGCAGACCGATGCCGAACTGGCATGGCTGCACGCCGATCGTGCCCCCGAACCGCATCGCACCAACTGGAAAACCCGCGAACGGCCGATCGAATTCCGCCCTGTCGACCCGGTCGACAATCTGGCGCCCCGGCCACGACCACCGCAAGTGCGCTATTGGTGCCGCACCGCCGCCCCGACGAGCGTCGACCCGGCAATGGCGCGCGCGCTGTTCGCCTATGCCAGCGACATGACGCTGCTCGATACCTGCATGCTGCCGCACGGCATCCCGTGGCACGACCCGCGCTTGCAGGTTGCCAGCCTCGATCATGCCATCTGGTTTCATGCGACGCCCGACCTCAACGATTTCCTGCTGTTCGACCAGGATTCACCGGTGTCGGGCGGCGGCCGCGGCCTGAACCGGGCGCTGGTATTCAGCCGCGCGGGCGAAGTCGTCGCGACAGTGCAGCAGGAAGGGCTGATCCGTTTTCGCGAGGGGTGAGCGCCGCGGAGCGGTCAGTCGCTGTCGGTCTCCACCGGCGGCGCCGCCAGCGCCGGATCGAACTGTCGGTCGCGGAACACCCGGGCAAAGGCAGCCTCGTCGATGCCGCCTTCCCAGCGTGAAACGACGACACAGGCGACCGCATTGCCGATGAAGTTGGTCAGCGATCGACATTCGGACATGAAGCGATCGACCCCCAGGATCAGCGCCATGCCGGCAACCGGCACCGACGGCACAACCGAAAGCGTCGCTGCAAGCGTGATGAAACCGGCGCCGGTAACGCCGGCAGCGCCTTTTGAACTCAGCATCGCGACACCGAGCAGCAGCAGCTGGTCACCGAGCGTCAATTCGATGCCGGTGGCCTGTGCGATGAACAGCGCCGCCAGCGTCATGTAGATGTTGGTGCCATCGAGGTTGAACGAATAGCCGGTGGGCACCACCAGGCCGACGATGGGTTTCGGGCAACCGGCCGCCTCCATCTTGGCCATCAGGCTGGGCAGAGCGCTTTCGGAACTCGAGGTGCCGAGCACCAGTAGCAGCTCGCCGCGCAGATAGCGGATCAGCGTCAGGATCGAAAAGCCGGCAGCGCGCGCCACCAGCCCCAAAATCCCGAGCACGAAGATCAGCGCGGTCAGGTAGAAGGTGGCGACGAGTGCCGCCAGATTGACGAGCGAATCGAGGCCGTAGCGACCGATGGTGAAAGCGAAGGCACCGAGCGCGCCGATCGGTGCCGCTCGCATGAAGAGCGCCACGAGCCGGAACATCACCGCGGCCGCCGCCTCCAGCACCACAAGCAACGGCGCGCCGGCGGGCCCGGCCACGCCGAGGGCGATGCCGAAGCCGATGGCGACGAACAGCACCTGCAACAGATTGCCGGTGGCGAATGCGCCGAGGAAACTGTCGGGGATGATGGCGAGCAGAAAGCCGGTGATCGTCGTGTCACCGGCCTTGGCGACATAATCGGCAACGGCATCGCCATCGAGGCTGGCGGCATCGGCACCGAAGCCATCGCCGGGCCGAACGACATTGCCGACGATCAGGCCGATGATCAGCGCCAGCGTCGACAGCACGAGGAAATAGACGAAGGCTCGCGTCGCCACTCGCCCAACCTTGCCGATATCGCGCATCCCCGCGATTCCGGTAACGATGGTCAGGAACACCACCGGTGCGATGACCATCTTGACCAGCTTGATGAAGCCATCGCCGAGCGGTTTGAGCGCAACACCGGTATCGGGAGCAAAATGCCCGATGGCACCGCCGATGGCGATGGCGGCGAGCACTTGCAGGTAGAGCTGGGTCTGGAGCGGTGCTGGCCGAGGGCCGATCACCGGACTGGCGTCGTGCATCGGGACTATAATGGCTCCATTTCGATTGGCTGTCGACGGTAGGGGGTTATTACGGCAAGACAAGGCCGGGACGACGGGCGGTTGCCGGCTGCATGCCGGTGCAGCCACCGCCGTTTCGTCGCGTCGGCGTTTCGCAGCCAGAGTGCCGGCTAGTTTTCCCCTCTCTCCCGCTGGAGACGATCATGGCTGCCTTCCGTCTCGACGGGCCCGATTCCGCAATCGTCGAACCCGACTGGCAGTCGGGCGCGACCGTTACCCGCCGCAGCTTTGCCGCCCTGGTCGCCGCTGGCTATGCTGCGATGGGCTGCGCGGCCCATGCTGCCACGATCACCACGCCCGGCGATGGCCTGCTGGCCGGCAACACCGTGTTGGCGAACGGGCTGCCAGCCTATGTCGCCCGGCCGATCGGGCGCGGTCGCCATGCCGCGATCATCGTCGTGAGCGAGGTTTTCGGGCTGCACGAATATATTCGCGATATCTGCCGCCGACTTGCCCGCGCCGGTTATGTCGCCATCGCGCCGGAATTCTTCTTCCGCAACGATCCCGGGCACAGCCTCGCCACGTCGACCGACTTCGCACACATCCTGCGCATCGTCGCTGCCGCACGCAACGACCAGGTGATGGGCGACGTGCGCACGACGCTCGACTGGCTGGCGATGCAGAATTTCGTCGATCCGCAGCGCCTCGGCATCACCGGCTTTTGCTGGGGCGGGTCCGTGACCTGGATGGCAGCGGCGCGTTTTCCACAGCTTGCCGCCGGCGTCGCCTGGTACGGCAGGATCGGCCCGCCGCGGCCGGGCCAGCCGATCGCCGAGACCCGGCGCTGGCCGATCGAAGTGGTCAACGAACTGCACGCGCCGGTGCTGGGGCTGTATGGCGGGCTCGACAAGGGCATCCCTGCCGCCGACGTCGCCGCAATGCAGGCCGCACTGGGCGCCGCAGGGACTGCCGGCAGCAGCATCATCGTCTATCCCGATGCCGACCATGGCTTCCACGCGGATTACCGAGCCAGCTACAACGCTCGGGCTGCGAACGATGGCTGGAACCGCATGCTCGCTCACCTGCGCGCCCATGGAGTCAGCCCGGCGCACAACTGAGGCAAGAAGCCACGACGCAACGGAGTGCGAACTTGGCTGGGGCGGCAGGATTCGAACCTGCGGATGCCGGTACCAAAAACCGGTGCCTTACCGCTTGGCGACGCCCCAACGCAGGGCGATCCGACTAGAGTGATCCAGGCGTGGCGGCAACAAAAAACACCCCGGTCGCCAATGTGTGACGCCGCCGGCCGAGGCCGGGACTATTCTGCCGGCTGCGCCGATGGCAGGGCCGTCGCAATAAGCACGGCCGCATACGCAAGGAGCGAGACGCCGAGCCAGATCAGGCCGGTGCCGGGCAGTTGCAGGGCGCCGAGGTTGGGCAGCGCGACTATCGCCAGATATACCCACAGGCCGCGCGGCCAGCCGAGCCGAGCGTGGAGATGGTGGTGAAGATGATCGCGATCGCCTTCGAAAGGCGATCGGCGGCGGGCCAGCCGGACGGTCATCAACCGGATGGTATCGAAAACCGGGATGGCGAAAAGCACCGCCACGTCATCGGCGCGCATCGCTTCGAAATCATGATTATAGGCATGGATGGCGAGCAGGCCGAACAGTGCCGACAACGCATAGCTGCCGCCGTCACCCAGGAACAGCCGGCCCGCCATATTGTAGCGCCATATCACCACCAGCGCCGCGCCGATCGCCGCCAGCACCGGTTGCATTGCAGGCGCGACATGGCAGGCCAGAACCGCCGTCCAGATGACTCCCATGCCGGTAACGAGGCCATTCTTCCCATCGGCCATGTTGACGGCGTTGAGCAGGCCGACAAGACACAGCAGGCTGAAAGCGGCACCCCAGTCGCCGAGCATCCAGATCCGGTCCTGCCCGGCAAAGCGCAGAAATGTCAGGCTGAAATCGGGTGCCCTGACGAGGACCAGCAGCAGCACCGCCACCGCCACGGCAAGGCGGAGCACCGGGGACAAGTGAAAGCGATCATCGGCAGCACCGATGGTGAACATCACTCCGACTGCCACTGCCAGCCACGCCAGGTGCAGTGCCGGCACCGGCGCCGAAAGCCATGCCGCGAGCAGGGCCGATCCGGTTGCCGCCGCGGCGACGGCGATGCCGCCAACCAGCGGCGTGATGCTGTTGTGCCGCTTTCGGCCGCCGTTGCTGTCGGGATAATCCAGCAGCTGCAGCGCGGTGCCGATCGACCGCGCGTTGGCGCCGACAACCCAGGCGACGACGATGCCGAGCATCGCCGATAGCAACGGCAAACCGTAGCGCGCGAATTCGTCCGTGGGCATTCCGGCGCAAACCTTTCACCCGGCCCGCTATTGCCGGTTCGCAAGACGCCCCCTCGTCATCCCTCCCTAGCCGCATCCGGAAATCCGACGCAATGCTGCGCCCCGAAGGAGACCAGACCATGACGGTTCTTGTTACCGGCGCCGCCGGGTTCATCGGCGCCCATGTCGCCCGGGCTTTGATGGACCGCGGCGACGACGTCATCGGCGTCGACAACCTCAACCGCTATTACGACCCCAAGCTGAAAACCACCCGGCTGGCTGCGCTGGTCGGGAGTTCTGCGGCCTTTCGATTCATCAAGGGCGATTTCGCCGATCCGGCGTGCCTTGCCGGCATCGGCGAAATCGAAACCATCGTCCACCTCGGCGCCCAGGCCGGGGTTCGCCATTCGATCGAGGCACCGCGCGATTACGGCCACTCGAACCTTGTCGGGCAGTTGGAGATTCTCGAACTGGCGCGAACCCGCGGCGTGCGCCACCTTGTCTATGCATCGTCGTCATCGGTCTATGGCGATACCTCGGTCCTGCCGTTCAGCGCCGAAGCCCGTGCCGATGCGCCGGTAAGCCTTTATGCCGCCAGCAAGAAAGCCGGCGAATTGATGGCCGAAAGCTATGCCCATCTCTATCGCGTACCGATGACCGGCCTGCGCTTCTTTACCGTCTACGGCCCCTGGGGGCGGCCCGACATGGCGCTGTGGCGCTTTACCGAGCGTGTCCTCGCCGGCCAGCCACTGCCCCTCTACAACCACGGGCGGATGCAACGCGATTTCAGCTATATCGACGATATCGTCGCCGGCGTCCTGGCGGCGCTCGATCGGCCGCCGGCGGACGACGGTTCGGCAAAGCCGGGGGGATCGGCAAGCCCGCACGCCATCTACAATCTGGGCAACGATCGGCCGCAAGAGCTTGGCGAACTCGTCCGCCTGATCGGCGAAGCTTGCGGCCGCGCGCCGGTGCTCGAAATGCTGCCGATGCAGGCCGGCGACGTCACCGCCACCTGGGCCGATATCGCTCCGGCACGCCGCGACCTCGGCTATGATCCCGAAACGCCGCTCGCCGTGGGCGTACCAGCGTTCGTCGATTGGTATCGCGGCTATACCGGCGTCTGAGCAGCATCGGCGAGCGCGAGCAACCGCCGCGCCTCGGCAACGTGCAGCACCTCGACCATTCGCCCCTCATAGGTCGCGACCCCGGCACCGGCGGCGAGCGCGGCTGCATAGGCGGCGATCATGCCACGCGCCGCGGCGAGTTCGGCCGGCGACGGTGAAAAGGCGCGATTGCAGGGCTCGACCTGGCTCGGGTGGATCAGCGTCTTGCCGTCGAAACCCAGCATCACCGCCTGGCGCGCCTCGGCGGCAAAGCCGTCGCCGTCGCGGATATCGGCAAAGACGCCGTCGAAGGCGAGGATTTCCGCCGCCCGCGCTGCCAGCACGATGGTGGACAGGCTGTAGAGCAGCGGGGTGCGCGCCGCATCGGGGCGGCAGCGCAGATCCTTGGCCAGATCGGCCATGCCGGCAACAAGCGCCGCCACCCCCGGCACCGCGGCGATGGCGGCCGCTGCGAGCACGCCGCGCGGCGTCTCGATCATCGCCCAGACCGGCTTGCCGCCGGCAGCGGTTACAGCCGCGCGAGCCTCTTCGGCGCTGTCGACCTTGGGCACCAGAAGCGCCGCGAAGGGCGCCGCGACGGCCCCGGCGACATCGTCAGCAAACCACGGCGTCGCGATGCCGTTGGCTCGCAGGATCAGCTCGCGCTCGCCCCAGCCGCCCGCTTTCGCTGCCGCCACCGCCGCCGACCGCGCAGCGGCCTTGGCCTCGGGCTGCACCGCATCTTCGAGGTCGAGGATGACGCAATCGGCGGGCAGCGTCCGCGCCTTGGCGATGGCGCTATCGCGGTTCGCGGGCAGGTATAGAATTGAGCGGCGCGGGCGGAGACTGTCGATCATCGGGATACTTTCGTCGGGCGGTTATCTAATGAAAGCCAGCGCGAAAGCGAAGGGGCCGGTACGCCGGTGCTGCCGGTTGCAATCGCGCGGCGTGGAGATGCTGGCTTGCCTCGGTGGCTTTTCCCGGCAAGACTCGGCACAGCTTTGAAGACCGATCTCCAGCAGGGGACGCCATGCGCGATACTTACGGGATGTTCACTCCCGGAAGTGCCGTCGGCAGCGACGTGGCGGTGCGTATCTATCGCCCGCTACTGCGGTTGCAGCCCTATGTGACCTTCTTCTACTTCGTGGAAGCGACTGGTCCGCTGACCGACTTCCTGTATCCCGAATGGGGCAATGTGCGCTTTGCCATCGACGGTAACTGGCATGTCGCGATGCCGGGGTACGACGATCCGGCGCCGCAGACCGCGGTGCTGTTCGGGCCGACCGACCGACACGGCAAGATCGTCACGGATGGGGGCAAGACGATCGGTTTTGGCCTTACCCCGATCGGCTGGCATCGCCTGATCGGTCGTGACGCCGTCGGCATGGCCAATCTCGTCGCGCCGCTCGGGGATCGGCTGGGGATCGATGGCGACCTGTTGCTCCGGCAATTGCAGGCCGATGCCGCCGCCGCCGGCATAAGGTAACCGCCTGGCCGCAGCGACAGGGTCGCGTCGCCGGCAACCGTGGCGAAGTTTTCAATACCCGGCGTTAATCCCGGCCCAACGTTCAACCACGCCTGTCGGACACAGTCGGCTGGCGAACCGCCATTGGCGGTTGGGCGATGGCAAAAGGGGGCATGCTTTCATGACGATCAAGCCGAACATGATCTTCGCCGCGCTGGCGCCCGGCGCCGCGACGCCGGCGGCGGCGGCAGATTTCACCTTCCAGCACACGTTGCTGGAACCCGGCAATGTGGTGACGGGATCCTTCTCCGGCGACCGAGCCGGCAATCTCGTCACCAACGTCAGCAACGTCGCCGTCGCGCGCAATGGCACGTCATTCAGCGGCACCATCTCTGCCTATGGTTACACCGGTTACACCGGTTACACCGGTTACAATGGACCAAGCGGACCCAATTCGACCCAAGTGGACAACTTCTTTTTGAACGGCGCCATAGTCTCGTTCGATGCTTAGGAAAGCAATTTCCTGTTCATCAATACGGTTCCGGGCGTTGCAGCAACCGATGACTATTTCTACATTTTTCCGTGGAGCAATGGCGGCGCCAATCAGGTCGCCACATCAGTCTGGCTGAATGGCGCCACACCGAATTTTTACAATGGCAATCTGGTGCCGCAGAATTGGCAGCTGTCCGAGGTGACGGCCGGTGTGCCCGAGCCGGCGACCTGGCTGATGCTGCTCACCGGTTTCGGCTTTGTCGGTGCCATGTCGCGCCGCCGCACGCCGGTCGCGGTCGCTGCCTGACCGATCCAGCAGCCGCTGCACGCGCCGGCGCCGGCGCGTGCAGCGACCGCCGCCTCAATCGGCATCCCAGCCGCTCAGCCGGCCGCGCAGCTTGCCGAGCGCCGCCTTCTTGATCTGGCAGACTCGCGCCGCGCCGACGCCGAGGACCTGGCCGATTTCTTCCAGATTGAGTTCTTCGACAAAATAGAGCTGCAGCACCATCGCTTCGCGTTCCGGCAGTTGCGCCACGGCGCCGGCAATCGCCGACTGGCGCTTTTTCATCTCCAGCTGGTCGTGCGCATCCGGGCGATCATCGGCGAACCAGTCGCTGTGATCGGAATAGACATCGTCGATCGATTCCGTCTGCGCGGCGTGCGTCGATGCCATGCCCTCGCGATAGGCAGCAACGGTGATTTCCAGCTTCTCCGCCATTTCCTCGTCGGTCGCCGCCCGGCCCAATATGCCTTCCAGCGCCGATCGCACCGCCCCCCATTCGCGTCGCCGCCGCATCGCCGAACGCACCAGCGTCGCGCCCTTGCGCAACTGGTCGATCATCGCGCCGCGGATGCGCACCGTGGCATAGGTGGCGAACGCCGCATGGCCGCGATCTTCGAAGGCGCGCGCTGCCTCGATCAGGCTGATCATGCCGATCTGCACCAGATCCTCGATATCGATTGCCGACGATACCCGGGCATGAACATGCCAGGCGATCTTGCGAACCAGCGGCAGATGGCTGGAAATCAGCCGTTCGGGATCGGTCTTGGCCAGCCGGGCCGGCGCGTAGAGCGCGGGATCGAGGCCGAGGCGTGCGTCCATCGGGTCAGGCTCCTTGAGTGTCGGAAATGGCTTGAACACCGCCAACAACGGCGACGATTTCGACCTGACGGTCGTCGGGGATATCGCTCACAGCCAGCACCACCGGCTGCGGCAGGCGAACATGGAGCAATTGCCACAGCGGCCGGCGCACCGGCGGCGTGGTGACGATGGCAAAGCGCCGGCCTTCGGCGATCAGCGGCGCCGCGGCGGCCGAAACCGCCTCGCCGACCCGCGCGCCGAGATCGGGATCGAACGGCCACGGCGAACCCGGTGCCGCGCGAACCGCCTGGCCGAGAAGCTGTTCGAGCGCCGGATCGAGGGCGATCGCCGTCACTGCCTCGCGCAGCCCGGCCAGCGTCTGCACGATGGCAGGGCCGAGCGCGGGGCGGACCAGTTCGGCAAGTTCCGCCGCATCCTGCGACCGCGCCGCATGGGCGGTAAGCGCGGCGACGATGGCGCGGAGGCCCTGCAACGGCACGCCTTCTTCCACCAGCCGTTGCAGCACCTGCGCGACGGTGGCGAGCGGCAGCAGTTTCGGCACCAGCCCGCCGGCCAGCGCCGGAGCCGAGGCGGCGAGACCATCGAGCAGCGCCTGCGTCTCGTCCTGCCCGATCAGGCGATGGGCGTGAAGGCCGAGAAGATGGTTGAGGTGGGTGCCGATCACCGACGGCGCATCGACGACGGTATAGCCCGCCGCGGTGGCGATTTCGGCTTCGGCCGGATCGATCCAGCGCGCCGGCAGGCCGAACGCCGGATCGCTGACCGGGCGGCCGGCGATTTCGGCTTCGACCGGGCCCGCCTCGATCGCCAGCATGTCGTCGGGGAAGGCCAGATCCTCCCCCACCGTCACCCCGGCGATGGCGATGCGATAGGCGAACGGCGCCAGCGTAAGATCATCGCGAACCCGCACCGGCGGCAGCACGAAGCCGATGGATTTCGACAATTGCCGGCGGATGGCAGTGATCCGCGCCATCAGCGGCGCGCCGCGCGCTTCGTCTACGAGCGGCACCAGCCCGAAACCGATATCGAGGCTGGCCGGCGCGACATCGGCGATATCGCTCCAGTCGACGGCGGCCGGCGTTGCGGCGGCGGCATCGACTTCGGGCGC
>JBBQWE010000055.1:0-17626 GCA_038210855.1 Sphingomonadales bacterium
TTGGCACCAGGTGCAATCTCGGCAATTGGCACAATCAGCCCGGCCTGGAAGGCACTGCCGCCTTCTAGTTTGCGCATGTAAAACTCACGCGGCGTTTTGTCTTTCGGTACCTCGTCATCGGCCATTCCGGCTGGGGCGAGACGCTTTTCGTCCGCGATGTCTTTCCGGCCGCCAAAATCCTGACCTATGCCGAATTCTTCTACCGCGGCAGCGGCGCCGATATCGGTTTCGATCCGGTCGACAGCGTCGATCTCGATGTCGTGGCACGAGCGCGCATCCGCACCGCGCATCTGGCGCTGGCGCTCGAATCGACCGATCTGGCGCTGGCCCCCACCCATTGGCAGAAATCGGTGCACCCGGCGGCGTTCCACCCGATCATCCGGGTGATCTTCGATGGCATCGATACCGCCCGGGCCCGGCCGGACCCGGCAGCGCGCTTCACCCTGCCATCGGGGCGCGTGCTGGTGCCGGGCGACGAAGTCGTCACCTATGTGGCGCGCAACCTCGAACCCTATCGCGGCTTTCCCTATGCGATGCGGGCGCTGCCGGCGATTCTCGATGCCCGGCCCGATGCGATCGCCGTCGTCGTCGGCGGTGACGACGTCAGCTATGGCAGCCCGCCGAAACAGGATGGTGGGCCGGGCGGCAACTGGCGCGAGGTGATGACCGCCGAATGCGACCTCGGCCGCTATGGCGACCGCATCGTGTTCACCGGCAAGCTGCCGTACGATCGCTATCTGGCGCTGCTGCAGGTCAGCGCCGCGCATCTTTATCTCACCTATCCGTTCGTGCTGTCCTGGTCGTGCCTCGAAGCGATGGCGACAGGTTGCCTGATGATCGCATCGGAAACGGCGCCGGTTCGCGAGGTGATCACCGATGGCGAGAACGGCGTCATGGTGCCGTTCACCGATGTGCCTGCGATCGCCGGCAAGGTGGTGGCGGCGCTCGCCGACCCCGGCGCCTTCACCGGCCTGCGTGCCGCGGCGCGGCAGACGATCCTGGCGCGATACACCCTTGCCGATTGCCTCGCGCAGCAGCGCGCGCTGCTGAAGGAAATGGCGGCCTGACCTTGCCCTGTCATCCCGGGCTTGACCCGCGATAGCCCCCGCCCGGATTTGACAGCTACCCGTCGCCGCCCGCCCACGGCACCACTGACGGCAGCAGCAGGAGAGCCCCATGCAGATGTTCGCCCCCGGCCTGATGGCCGGACAGAAAATTCTCGTCACCGGCGGTGGCACCGGGCTTGGCAAGTCGATGGCCGGGGCCTTTGCCGCGCTGGGTGCGGAAATCGTCATCTGGGGCCGGCGCGGCGGCGTGCTCGACGAGGCAGCGGCCGAAATCGGCGAGGCGACCGGCGCCACCGTCACCGCCATGGCCGTCGATATCCGCAACGGCGGCGCCATCGACGAAGCGATGCAGGCGATTTTCGACGCCGGCCCGCTCACCGGTCTCGTCAACAACGCGGCGGGCAATTTCATCTCGCCGACCGAGGATCTGTCGCCCAACGCTTTCAACGCCATCGCCTCGATCGTCGCGCATGGCACCTTCAACACGACTGTCGCCGCCGGCAAGCGCTGGATCGCACACGGCCTCAAGGGCAATATCCTATCGATCGTCACTACCTGGATCTGGACCGGCGGGCCGTTCACCGTGCCCAGCGCCATGTCCAAGGCCGGAATCGCCGCGATGACGCAGAGCCTGGCGCAGGAATGGGGGCCCAAGGGCATCCGCGCCAACGCCATCGCACCGGGCCCTTTCCCGACGAAAGGCGCCTGGGAACGACTGATGCCGGAGCCGCTGATGAAGAAGACCGGCGCCGGCACCGGGGCGTCGGGCATTCCGCTGGGCCGGATGGGGGAGCATCAGGAACTCAACAACCTCGCCGTCTTCCTGATGGCGCCGGGCTGCGACTATCTGACCGGCGAAGTCATCGCCATCGATGGCGGCCAATGGCTGGCATCGAACGGCAATTTCAACTCGCTGTCGGCGCTCGATCGCAGCGATTGGGACATGATCAAGGGCGCCATCCAGGCAACCAACGCCCGCGACCGCGGCGAGCGCACCGCCTGAACCGCGGCGGCACCAGCGGCGACAAATTTGGACATTTGATCGCAACGGCATTCGTGTAGTCTGCCGACAACGAAGAAACTACAGGGGAGCAAAGCATGAACTTCTTCACCCGCGCGCTGGCACTGGCCACCGCCGCTACGATCGCGGCGACGCCGGCGCTGGCGCAGCGCCCGAGCCAGCTGGTCATCTTCGGCGACAGCCTGACCGACGCAGGCAACATCAACGCTTCGGTAGGCAGCGATTTCTTCAATCCCGTCGCTGCCGGCTATTTCCCCGGCCGCTTCACCAACGGCCCCGATTTCACCGACATCATCAACGACCATCTGTTCGGCAGCCTGACGACGCCGTCGCTGCTCGGCGGCAGCAACTATTCGTACGGCAGCGCTCGCGTCGTCAACGATGGCGATGCGGTTCCCGATCTGGCGCTGCAACTCGGCTTCCACTTTACCGCGACCGGCGGCGTCGCCGATCCCGATGCGCTCTACATCATCAACCTGGGCGGCAACGACGTGTTCGGGCTCCAGAGCGGCAGCATCGGCGGCTTTGCCGACGCCGCCGCCTACACGACGGCGCTGCTCAACACCGTCCAGGGCAGCCTGCTCGCTTTGTCAGCCGCCGGCGCCAGCCGTATTCTCGTCACCGGCATCCCCAACACCACCGCCACCGGGTTCGCCGTCGAGGGGCAGTTGCAAGCGCGGTTGAACAGCATCGAACCGCTGCTCGGATCGACCGAATTGCTGCGCTTTTCCTACCAGAATTTCTTCATCGCACTGGCCAGCAACCCCCGGTCTTTCGGCGTCGCGCCGTTCACCCAGACCGGCAATTGCATCGGCAACCGGCCGGTGATCGCCGGAAGCATCGACTGCACCGGCTATTTCAGCTTCGACGGCATCCACCCGACAGCGCAGGTGCACCGTGCCCTGTCCCGCGAAGTCGCAGCGGCCGCCGGCATCGCCGTGCCGGAACCGGCGAGCTGGGCGATGCTGATCGCCGGTTTCTGGCTGGTCGGCGCCATGCAGCGCCGACGCCGGGCGGCGATCGCCTGAACCGGGTCGCGGCGGGGCCGGGGCCGGGGTCGGGGCCGGCGGTCAGCCGGCCCTAGCGCCCTGCCGCCACCAGTTCGATATCGAGCGCATAGCCCGCCGAGCGCACGGTGCGGATGACATCGGGCAGCTCTTCCGTGCCGACATTGCTGTTCACCGCCTTGCGCAGCCGGCGGATGTGCACATCGACCGTGCGCTGTTCGACATAGACATCGCGGCCCCACACCGCATCCAGCAGCTGCTCGCGGCTGAACACCCGGCCGGGGTGTTCGAGAAAGTGGCGCAGCAGGCGAAATTCCGTCGGGCCCAGCTGCACGACGCGGCCATCGCGCGTCACCTTGTGCGCCGATGTGTCCATGACGATCCCGGCATAATCGAGATTGCCGCCCGACAGCGCCGGCCGCAACCGCCGCAGCACGGCGCGCACCCGCGCTACCAGCTCGCGCGGGGAAAACGGCTTGGTGACATAATCGTCGGCGCCGGTTTCGAGGCCGCGGATGCGATCGGCTTCCTCGGCGCGCGCCGTCAGCATGACGATCGGCAGGTTCGCCGTCGCCGGGGCGCGGCGCAGGCGGCGGCAGACCTCGATCCCCGAAAGATTGGCGATCATCCAGTCGAGGATGACGAGATCGGGCTTTTCTTCCTGCGCCAGCACCAGCGCTTCCTCGCCATCGCCGGTGCGAACGGTGTCGAAGCCCTCCTTTTCAAGGTTGTAGGTGACAAGTTCGATCAGATTGGCATCGTCTTCGACAAGCAGGATCTTCGGCCGCATCGCTCAGTCTCCGTCGGGTCGGGAAAGATAGGTGGAAGTATCGTCGCTCTTGCGGCGATCGGTCAGATGTTCGCCAGTAACGGTGTAATAAACCATCTCGCCGACCGAAGTCGCATGATCGCCAATGCGTTCCAGATTCTTGGCAACGAACAGCAGATGCGTCGATGGCGTGATGTAATGGGGATTTTCCATCATGAAGGTCAGCAGCGTGCGGAACAGGCTGTTGTAGAAATCATCGACGACCGTGTCGCGATCACTGACCTGGCGAGCGAGTTCGGCATCGCGATCGACAAAGGCGTCGAGAACGTCCTTGATCATGCCGGTCACCACTCGCGCCATTTCGGGAATGATGACGACCGGCTCGATCGGGTGCGCCTGGGCGATCGCCGAAGCGCGCTTGGCGATGTTCTTGGCATAATCGCCGATGCGTTCCAGCGTGCCGGCGATCTTCAGCGCCGCGACGATCTCGCGAAGGTCATCGGCCAGCGGCGCCCGCAGCGCGATGATCCGCACGGCCAGTTGTTCCGCTTCGGCTTCCAGCGCATCGATACGGGCATCGTTGGCAACGCACGAAATCGCCGCATCCATGTTGCGAGTGACCAGCGCTTCGACCGCGCCGGCGACCTGCGCCTCGCACAGGCCGCCCATACGGCTGATGATCGATCGAAGTTCGGCGAGATCCTCGTCGAAAATCTTGTGGGTATGGGCGGTAACGTCAGCCACGGCGGGTCCTTGCCGAACAAGCGGGGCCCGGCACGACGCCAGCCCCTGTCAACGAAGCACTCCGCGCCAACCCGGTTCTCCCGCCGGAACGTGCCGGCCCACGCGCCGGCAGGATTTTCCCGCCGACCGCCGCTGCAGTCCTAACCGGTAGCGGTGAGTTGTTTGTGACGTTTTAACTACGTTTTTATGACGGCGGCCGCTGCCGACTGGCCGTTGCCCGGATCATTGCCGGCTGCGGCAGCGTTGTCGGCATCGGCCCGGGCCAGCGCCGCGGCATCCAGCGGTGCAGTCGCCTGCGGCAGGGTGAACGAGACTCGCGTGCCCTCGCCGGCCCGGCTGTCGATTTCCAACCGGCCGCGGTGGCGCTCGACGATATGCTTGACGATGGCAAGGCCCAGCCCGGTACCGCCCATCTTGCGGCTGCGCAGCGAATCGACCCGGTAGAAACGCTCCGTCAGCCGCGGGATGTGTTCGGCGGCGATGCCTTCCGAAACATCGCTGACCGTCAGCCGCACCAGCGCCGGCATGCCGCCATACGCCGGTTCGGCGGCAGCGGTGACGGTGATCGGCGTACCGCTCTGGCCGTATTTCAGTGCATTGGAAACCAGGTTGTGCAGCACCTGCAGCACCTGGTCGCGATCGGCGATCACCGCCGGCAGCGGCGCGCGTTCGTCGATCACCAGCACGCGTTCATCGGCCTCCAGCCGCATCGCCAGCGTCTTGGCGACATCGGCGATGATCCCCTCGGTCTCCATCACCGTCACCGGCCGGACATGCTTGTCGAGCTCGATGCGCGACAGCGACAGCAGATCGTCGATCAACCGGCTCATCCGCGCCGCCTCGCGCGCCATGATGTCGAGGAAGCGCCGCCGCGCCGGCTCGTCCTCCGCCGCCGGGCCCTGCAGAGTCTCGATGAACCCGGTCAGCGTCGCCAGCGGCGTGCGCAGTTCGTGGCTGGCATTGGCGACGAAATCGACTCGCATCCGCTCGGTCAGCCGCGCCTGGGTGATGTCGTCGAAAGTCACCAGCGTGCGGCCTTCGCCCGCATCGACGGCGCGAACGCGATAGGCGCTGTTGGTGGTGGCCAGGCCGGCAACTTCGCGTTCGATGGTCAGGCCGCTGGCGCGCACTTCCTTGACGGCATCGAGGACGACGGGATGGCGGATGGTCAGCCGCAGATCGCTGCCGGCGATGCGTTCGCCGAACAGCCGCCGTGCCTCGTCATTGGCAGCGATGGTGGTATCGCCAAGGATCAGCATCGCCGGATCGGCGAGCGAGGCGATGGCGATGCCGGTCGGCGGCGGCAGCGGCGCCGGCGGCAGGATCGGCTGCGCCGGCGCCGGCTCCACGGCGCGTCGCCGCCCCAGCACCCAGCCGAACAGGGCGGCGGCAAGCAGCGCGAGGCCGAACAGCAGGGCGCCGGCGAATGTCATCCGATCGACACGGGCCGCGGCAGCGCCATCAGGCGCCGCAAGGCCGGGAGCAATTCCGCATAGTCGGCGATCAGCGCATCGGCGCCAAGCTCGGCCGGCGGCCGATCGGCAAAGCCAAACGAAACGGCGATTACGGGAACGCCGGCGGCACGCGCCGTGTCGATATCGGTAATCGAATCGCCGACAAAGATCGTGTCTGCCAGGCTGCCGCCGGCCCCGGCGGCCGCGGCGGCAAGGTGCCCGGCATCGGGTTTTGGTTGCGGCACCGAATCGAAGCCGACAATGGCGTCGAATCGATCCGTCCAGCCTAGCGCCGCCACCAGTGCATCGGCGAGGCGTTGCGGCTTGTTGGTGCAGATCGCCAGCCGGCAACCGGCCGCGGCCAGCGCATCGAGCGCGGCCTCGACCCCCGGACAGGGCCGCGATCCATCGGCGATATGAGCGGCATAATAGGCGACGAACGGCGGCACCCCGGCTTCGACCAGTGCCGGCGACACCGCGCCGCTTGCTGCCAGCCCGCTTTCGATCAGCCGGCGGGCGCCATGGCCGACAAGGTGGCGCACGGCATCGGCTGCCATCGGCGGGCGGCCGAACCCGGCGAGCGCGTGGTTCAGTGCCGCCGTCAGATCGGGCGCCGTATCGACCAGCGTGCCATCGAGATCGAAAACGACAATGGCAGGCAGGCGCGGTTCCATGCCGCGACGATGCGCCGTCGCGGCTTTCGCTGGCAAGGCCATTGTGGCAACACGCCGCCGTGGAACCTGCACCGCCTGCCCATGCCGCCTGAAGAACCCGCCGGCGGCCCACCGCCCGCCAACGTGCTGCTCGCCGCCCCACCGCTGGCGATCGTGCTGCTCGCTGCCGGCCAGGGCACGCGCATGCGATCGGCGTTGCACAAGACGCTCCATCCCATCGCTGGTAAGCCGATGTTGTTGCATCTCGTCGATGGCCTCGCCGGGCTTGCGCCGGAACGCAGCGTCGTCGTCGTCGGCCGCGGCCGCGAGCAGGTCGAAGCGGCGCTCGCGGGCCGCGGCATCGGCTTTGCGGTCCAGACCGAACAGCAGGGCACCGGCCACGCCGTGCGCTGCGCGGAGGCGGCGCTGGAAGGGTTCGACGGCATTGTCGTCGTGCTGTTCGGCGATACGCCCCTCGTCCGCGCCGAAACCGTCGATCGCCTGCGTAGCGCGCTTGCCGATGATGTCGCGGTGGCAGTGCTCGGTTTCCGGCCCGACGATCCCGGCGCTTATGGCCGCATCATCGCCCGGGACGGCACAATCGAAAAAATGGTCGAATTCAAGGATGCCGACCCGGCCGAACGCGCCGTCACACTGTGCAATTCCGGCGTGCTCGCCGTGCGCAGCGCCGATCTGTGGCCGCTGCTGGCGCGCATCGGCAACGCCAATGCGGCGGGCGAATATTATCTGCCCGACATCGTCGGCATCGCCATCGCCGATGGCCGGCGCTGCACGGTCATCGAAACCGCTTCCGATGAAGTCGCCGGCGTCAACAGCCGCGCCGAACTCGCCGCGGTCGAGGCCCGCTGGCAGGCGCAGACCCGCGCTGCGATGATGGCGGCCGGCGTTACCCTGATCGACCCGGCCAGCGTCTTCTTCGCCCATGATACCGCGATCGCTGCCGATGTGACGATCGAACCGTTCGTCGTCTTCGGCCCCGGCGTCGGCATCGAAACCGGCGCTGTCATCCATTCCCACAGCCATGTCGAAGGCGCCCATATCGGCGCCGGCGCCCATGTCGGGCCGTTCGCGCGGCTGCGACCGGGCACCGTCCTGGGCACGGGCGCGCGGGTCGGCAATTTCGTCGAGGTCAAGGCCGCCAGCCTCGGCGCCGGAGCCAAGGCCAGCCATCTGAGCTATATCGGTGACGCCGAAGTCGGCGCTGCTGCCAACATCGGCGCTGGCACCATCACCTGCAATTACGACGGCTTCTTCAAATATCGCACCGTCATCGGCGCCGGCGCCTTCATCGGATCGAACAGCGCGCTGGTCGCCCCGGTGACGATCGGCGATGGCGCCATCGTCGCCGCCGGCAGCACGATCACCGCCGATGTGCCGGCCGACGCACTGGCATTGGTGCGGCCGCCGCAAGCCAACAAGCCGGGCTGGGCCACCCGCTTCCGGGCCGCAATGACGGCGAGGAAGCGTGGCTGAGGCAGCGGCGGTTGCGCGATGATATCACGCTGCTATATCATCGCGGCATGCGCGCGCTGATCGATCTCCCCGCCCCCGACCTTGCGGCGCTCGATGCGATCGCGAGGCGCAACAAGCGATCGCGTGCCGCCGAGGTCCGCGCCGCGGTGCGCGCCCATATCGCCGCCACGTCATCGACCGACTGGATCGCACGCGGCGCCGGCGCCTGGTCGCAGCGCACCGACATCGGCGATTCGGTCGAATGGCAGCGCCGCGAGCGAGCCGGCTGGACTCGGCCATGGGACGATGATTACGAGGCGGTGAAGGCCGAATTTCCCGATCTGTTCGATGCCGACGACGACCGCGAGCGCGCCCTGTACCTTGCAGCGCAGAACCCGACGCGCCCGCCGGCCGACGACAGGTGACCGAGGCGGCGTTCGACGCGAACATCGTCATCGACGCGCTGCTCGGCCGGCCGCTGGCGATTGCCGAACTGCAGCGTGCCGCCACCACGGGCCGGCTGTGGATCAGCCGGATCGTCTGGATCGAGGTCATGTCGAAGGGCGAAGGCGAGCGCCTGCGCGATGCGGAGGCCTTTCTTGCCGGCTTCCAGATCGACGAGATCGATGCCGATGTCGCGGCGCGCGCCGCGGCGCTGCGCCGCGAACGGCCCGGCCTGCGCACCCCCGACGCGATCATCCTGGCGACCGCGCAAAAACACGGGCGCACGCTGGTGACGCGCAACAGCAGGGACTTTCCGGAAGGCACGCCGGGCGTCCGCATTCCCTACCGCATCAACTGAAAGCCCCCGAAAATGTGCGGCATCATCGGCATCATCGGCACCAGCGACGTCGCTCCCCGCCTGATCGACGGGCTCCGGCGGCTCGAATATCGCGGCTATGATTCGGCCGGCATCGCAACGCTGACCGGCACCGGCTCCGGCGCCGGCATCGACCGCCGCCGCGCTGCCGGAAAGCTCGACAATCTCGTCGCCGTCCTCGCCGCCGATCCGCTGCCCGGCACCACCGGCATCGCCCATACCCGCTGGGCGACCCACGGCGCGCCGACGACCGACAATGCCCATCCCCACGCCACCGACCGGGTCGCGCTCGTCCACAATGGCATCATCGAGAATTTCAAGCCGCTGCGCGCCGAAATCCTCGCCGCCGGCCGGGTGCTGACCTCGCAGACCGATACCGAAGTCGTCGCCCACCTCATCACCATGGCGCTCGAAGCCGGCGCCGGGCCGGATGAGGCGGTGGCGGCAACCCTGAAACGCCTGCACGGCGCCTTCAGCTTCGCCATCATCCTGCGCGACCACCCCGGCCTGATGTACGGTGCCCGCCGCGGCTCGCCGCTGGTGCTCGGCCATGGCGCAAAGGATTCTGGGGCAGAGATGTTCCTCGGCTCCGACGCGCTCGGCCTTGCCCCCTTCACCAACCGCATCACCTATCTTGAGGAAGGCGACTGGGTCCGCATGGATGCCGCCGGCGCGCAGGTGTTCGATCGCGATGACCGGCCGGTGGTGCGCGCCATCACCATTTCATCGGCATCGGCAGCGGTGATCGAGAAGGGCAACCACCGCCACTACATGGAAAAGGAAATCCACGAACAACCGATCGTGGTGGCGCAAACGCTCGGCGCCTATGTCGATCCGCTCGCCGAAACCGTGTCGCTGCCGGTGCTGCCGTTCGACCTTGCGGAGGTGCGGCGTATCCAGATCGTCGCCTGCGGTACCGCGCTGCTCGCCGGCCATGTCGCGACCTATTGGTTCGAAAGCATCGCGCGCGTGCCCGCAAGCTTCGAAAACGCCAGCGAGTTCCGCTATCGCGATCCGGTCTTCGAACCCGGCGGCCTGTGTCTTTTCATCAGCCAGTCGGGCGAGACTGCCGATACGCTCGCCGCGCTGCGCCACGCGGCTGCCGCCGGCCAGTTCACCGCCGCCGTCGTCAACGTCGCCTCGTCGTCGATGGCGCGCGAGGTGCAGCTGCTGCTGCCGACGCATGCCGGGCCGGAGATCGGCGTGGCCTCGACAAAGGCCTTCACCTGCCAGCTGGCGGTGCTTGCTGCCTTCGCCATCGCGCTGGGGCGCGCCCGCGGCCATGTCGATGCCGCCCGCGAGGCGGAGCTTGTCCACCACCTCACGCAGGTTCCCGCTGCGATGAACGAGGCGCTGAAAAGCGAAACCGCCATCCATGCGCTGGCGATGCCGCTGTCGCGGGCGCGCGACATCCTCTACATCGGCCGCGGCCCCGATTACCCGATGGCGCTGGAAGGCGCGTTGAAGCTGAAGGAAATCAGCTATATCCACGCCGAAGGCTATGCTGCCGGCGAGTTGAAGCACGGGCCGATCGCGCTGATCGACGAACATGTGCCGGTCATCGTCATCGCGCCATCGGGGCCGCGGTTCGACAAGACGATCAGCAACATGCACGAAGTCATGGCGCGCGGCGGCCAGGTCATCCTCGTCTCCGATAGCGCCGGCATCGCCGAGCAGGGCGCCGGCACCGTCGCCACCATTGCCATGCCGACGGTCGATGCGTTCATCAGCCCGCTGGTCACCGCGATCCCGGTGCAGCTGCTCGCCTATCATGTCGCGCTGGCCAAGGGCACCGATGTCGACCAGCCGCGCAATCTCGCGAAGTCGGTGACGGTGGAATAGGGCAGCCCGGCTTCCCGCTGTCACATTGCTGTGGCAAGGCGCACGCCATGGAAACGATCGGCTCCCGGCTCGATGCGACCAGGGGGGTTGCCCCCGGGTTCGATTTCCTGCGCATTTTCCTCGCGCTCAGCATCGTCGGCTGGCACGTCAACGCAATCGTCACCGGCGATCTTTCGTACAATGAAATGCCGTTCGTCTGGGTCTATGGCTATTTCACGCTGGCGGCGTTCTTCGGGCTTTCGGGGTTCCTGATCGCCGGCAGCGCGCTGCGGCTGACGCTGAACAATTTCCTGATCAACCGCGGCCTGCGGATCGTGCCGGCGCTGGCGGTGGAGATTTTCCTGTCGGCGCTGATCCTCGGGCCGATCTTCACTACGCTGGCAATCGGCGATTACCTGGGCAGCGGCGGCACCTGGCGCTATTTCACCAACATCTTCGGCTGGATCAACTACGTCCTGCCCGGCGTGTTCAAGGATCACCCGACCGATATCGTCAACAACACGCTGTGGACGGTGCCGCACGAGATCGGCTGTTACGTCATCATGTCGGCGCTTATGGTGACGGGCTTTGTCCGCAAGCCGTGGGTGGTCGCGGCCGGCGCCGTCGCCGTCGTCGCCATCGGGCTGGGCCTTGCGGCCGCCGGCGTCGGGCCGCAATCGACGGGCCTTGCCAAGGTCCTGAACGTGCTGTTCGTCGGCAAGGCGTCGCGGCTCTACGTCTGCTTCATCCTCGGCATCTTCTTCTACCTCGTCCGCCACCGCCTGCCCTATTCCTGGCCGCTGTTCGCAGCGTCGGTGGCGGTCTGCATCGGCGTCGGCGCGCTGCCGCAGCCGGGGGGCACCGATTATCCGCTGATGAACCTCATCCTGCCGCTGCCGATGTGCTACATTACCGCCTTCATCGGGGTGACGCGGGTGTGGACTCCGGAATTCCTGCGCAAGGGCGACTACAGCTACGGCATCTATCTTTATGGCTGGCCGCTGCAACAGATGCTGGTGGCGCTGCTGCCCGATCAGAAGTCGCTGCTGCTGCATTTCCTGATGGTGGTGCCGCTGGTGCTCGCGTTTGCGGCGCTGTCGTGGCATTTCATCGAAAAGCCGATCCTCGCGCTTCGCAAGCGTTTTTCGTTCATGGCGCGCGTACGGCTGGCCGAAGCGACCGATGCGCCGGCCGCGCCGCAACAACGGCCCGCGCCCTAGGGTCGATTGCAGATCGGCGGCACCGGCCGGCTCCCCACCCGGCCGCCCAAGTCATTATACAATAAGGGTGGCCGGGCGGGGGAACGGGCCGCTGCCGTCTCGACTTGAACGCCACCGGCTCCAGCCGCCCACGACGGTTCGCCCGAAGCGACGATTGCCCCTTTCAAAGCGCCGGCGCTTGCCGCAATGACACGGGGATGCACAGCCATCCGACCAACAACAGCGCGACCGCCGTCGCCACCGACAGCCCCGTCAACAGCGTTTGCCGGCAGTCCTGCGAATGACGAGCGATCCCGATTTTTCCAATACGGATAGCAGCGGTGATTGGCTGTTCGATATCTGGCGGCTGATCATGCGCCCGCGCGCTGAAAACACCCAGGCCATCCGCAGCCGCTGCCAAACCATATACCTTGGCGGTAACACCGCTGTCTGTCGGGTGCTCGGCCGCTACAAATACTATGTCGATACCCGTGACATCGCCATTTCCAGCCATCTTATGATGGAGGGATTCTGGGAAATGTGGGTGACGGAGGCGGTGATGCGACTGGTCAAACCGGGCATGACCGTTCTCGATATCGGTGCCAATCTTGGCTATTACACTGTTCTGCTTGCCGAATTGGCGGGGGTCAACGGCCGCGTTCTGGCTTTCGAGCCCAACCCCGAAATGGCGCGTCGCCTGCGCCAGACGGTGCTCGCCAATGGCTGGGCGGGAACCACCACGGTGCATGAAATGGCGCTGGGTGACAGCTTCGGTCGGATGCTGCTCGACGTGACGGACGCGATGCCCGGCGGTGCCTATCTTGTGCCTATTCCGGACGCACCGCCGGCCCCGTCACTATTCGCGCCGTTCGTTCCCTATGATCCGCTCGCCGACCTTGCCGTGACGCCGTTGGCCCGCCCGGTCGAACCGGCGCAGGTCGTCGATGCACCGACGGACCAACCGCTGGAAGTGATGTCGGTGGAACCCGCACCGGTTCGCGACGCGGCGCCACCGCCGCCACCGCCACTCCCCTGGTCGAAACGCTGGATGGCGGCGCGCCTGGGGCTGGTGCCGGTCGGGCGCGTCCACCGAGCCGAACAGGCGGCACTGGCGGCGGCGCGCGACGGCGTCGCGGCGGTTGCCGAAACCGCCAACCGCGCCACTGCCGCTCTCGCCGCCGCTGCGCAGGCTGCCAACGCCCGCATCGCTGCCACGGCGCGTGATGCCGCCACCGGCGCGGTTGCCGATGCTGCCGCGCGCCTCGCTGCCGCCGCGGAGGCCGGCAGCGCCCGCATCCACGACAGCCACGCCGCCGCGATGGCCGGCCTTGCCGATGCGGCCCGGTCACTTGCCGCGGCGGCCGAAGCCATGCGCCCCGATGTGCGTCCACGCGAGCCGGGCAAATCGGCGCCGATCGTTCCGGTTCGTCGCCTCGACGAGATCGAGTTCGCCCTCGATACCGATTTCATCAAGATCGATGCCGAAGGCGCCGAACCACTGGTATGGCGCGGCATGACAGCGTTGCTGGCGCGGCGACGCGCGTTGACGATCATCATGGAATTCAACATCGCGCGGCTTGCCGACGCCAATGTCTTTCTCGATGAAATTCTGTCGCACGGGTTTGCGATGTACATCATCGATTATCAGGACGGGATCGTGCCGGTGACGCGCGAACAGGTCTTCCAACGCGGCATCAATACCGAACACATGCTGGTTTTCATCCGCGGTGATGATGCCGGAACGTCCGCCGAAGCAGCCGCGCAAACACCTGCCAGCAAGGTCCTGTCGTCATGATCCCGCCCCGCCAGCAGACCGTACTCGAAGCCATGGGGACGCTGCTCGATCCGCGCAACCTGCTGATCCCGCCGCGCCACCTCAACGAAGCTGCCATCCGGGCGTCGTGCTACAACGCCTATCTGGGGGATGGTACCTCGTTGTGCCGGGTCCTCGGCCGCTACCGGATGTTCGTCGATACGAACGACATCGGTTTTTCCAGCCATATGCTTGCCGACGGCTATTGGGAAATGTGGGTTACCGAAGCGCTGGTGGCGCGTGTGAAGCCGGGTATGGTTTGCGCCGATATCGGTGCCAACCTTGGTTATTTCTCGCTGTTGATGGCCGATCTTGCCGGCCATGGCGGCGGCATTCATGCTTTTGAACCCAATCCCGCCATCGCGGCGCGATTGCGCAAAACGCTGGCCGTCAACGGCTATGGCGGAACCAGCGTGCACGAAGTGGCACTTTCGGATTGCGCCGGTGACGCCGCGTTTCACGTTCCGGAGGGCGAGCCCAAGAACGGCCGGCTTGTCGATCCGGCCGAACACCCCGATGCGACGCGCGTGCCGATCCAGCGTTTCGATTCGCTTGGCATCATCCCCGATTTCATCAAGATCGACGTCGAAGGAGCCGAGGAATCGGCATGGCGCGGCATGGCCGGCATCCTCGGCCAGCCGCGCCCGCTGACGATCTTCCTCGAATTCACCCTTGGCCGCTACGCCGATCCGGCCCATTTCATCGATGATATCCTGCGTTACGGCTTCGACCTCGCAATCATCGATCCCTGGCGCGGTGTCGTCCCCACCAGCCGCGGCGAGGTTCTCGCCGGCCAGCAGGGCGTCGACCAGATGTTGGTGCTGACGCGGTAGGCGCGGGTTGGCGACCGGCTGCAGGCCAGCCGCCAACCCCTACAGATGCTCGCCCCGGGGACGACGGCAGAAGAGCCTCCCCGCTTGACCGCGGTCGATCCTAGCCGAAGATGAAGTCGTTTGCGCTCAGCAGCCTGAAATCGACACCCTGCAGCGTGATCTTTGCAGTTGCGGAAAATTCGATTGCGGAATCCGCCCCGTTCTGGACGAAAAGCGCTTGCAACTGTGAAAAACTGTTGATGCCCGAGTTGAGCACGCGCACCTTGTCTACGCCGATCTCAAAATCATTGATCCGGTCGGCGCCATCGGTGACGCGGTAGAGAAAGATATCTGCCCCGGCCTGGCCGAACAGGATGTCATCGCCGGCGCCGCCGTCGATTGTATCGTTGCCGTCACCGCCCAGAGGCAGGTCGGCACCGGCGTCACCGCGCAAGCTGTCGTTGCCCGCGCCGCCGTCGGCGCTGTCGTCACCGGTGCCGGCGATCAACGTGTCGCTGCCGCTGCCCGATCCGCCGAAAAGATAATCATTGCCGACGCCGCCGTCGATCACATCGTCGCCAAGATCGCCGTCCAGATTGTCATCGCCGCCGATCCCGCGGATCGTGTCGTTTCCGTCGGCACCGAAAATATAGTTGTTGCCGCCATTGCCGCCGATAACGTTGGCAAGTGCGTTGCCACCGCCATCGATACCGGCAGTGCCCGTGAGAGTCAGGTTTTCGACATTTCCTGCGAGTGTGTAGCTAACGATGGCCTGCACGCTGTCGATGCCTTCGCCGGCATCTTCAACGATCAGACCGTCGGGATCGTCGACGCGATAGCTGTCGTTGCCGGCACCGCCCGTCGTCGTGTCAACACCGCCATCGCCGCGCAAGGTGTCGTCCCCATCGCCGCCGACAAGGCTGTCGGAACCGGCGCCGCCCGACACGCTGTCGTTACCGGCATCGCCCACCAGTACATCGGAACCTTTACCGCCAGAAAGGGAATCGTCACCCGCGCCGCCAGGGATCGTATCGTTGCCGCCGTTGCCATTGATGGTGTCGTCGCCGGCATTTCCCGCAAAATGATCGCCCGCACTGCTCCCGGTCAGTCGGTCGGCGAAGGCGGACCCGATCAGGCCCTCGAACGATCGGATCGAAAGCCCCGCAGTCACGCCAGCCACCCGCACCGTCGTCGCGCCTGTCGTTGAAAGTGATGCCGTGACGGCATTGGTCGCCGCGCTCATGTCCAGAATGTCGAAGCCGCCCAGACCATTCAACGTTGCCGGGGTCGGAAACGGAAAGCCGGTGACAAGGTCGTCACCCTCGGTCGGAACAAGCGTCGGCGGCCCCAAGGTCGCACCAATCGACGCGAGACCAGCCGCAATCAGTGAATCCTGCTGCCCCGTGAAAATCAATCCGCGATAAGCTTTCGCGGCGATCATCGATCTTCTTCGATCGAACTGCCTGGACGCGACAACATTGCGTCGCCAGTCGGCGCGTAACCATCAATGATGAAGTTCAGACGACAGAGAGAGAGAGGGAGAGAGAGAGAGAACTGCAGATTGAACCGAAACGGACGATATCGAAATAGTTCACGATTCGTTTTGACTGTCATTCCTGCAGGTAACCTGCAGTTTTTGAAACATCGAACTACCCGCGCAGCCGCCGCCAGCCCGCGCCGACGCGGGCGGCGGTGCCGCGCAGCGGGGTGCGCCGTCGCGGCAGGCTGGCGAGGCGATCGACCAGCGCTTCGGGGCTGCACGGCCGGCCGGTGACCGGATCGCAATAGCGCGGATAGAGGATCAGCGTCGCCGCCACCAGTTCGGCAAGGCCGATCCGGCGCGTCCGCCGCGGAATCGGCGCGAGGTCGCGGGTGAGGCCCCAGCCGGCGAAGAACGGCTGGCCATGGCAGACGACCTCGCGACCGCGCAGCAGCGCTTCGAAGCCGGTCTGCGACGTCAGCACATGCACGGCATCGACTCGCGCCAGCAACGGCGCCAGCGCGGCACCGCGCACGACGCGATCGGCATGGCGCAGCGCTTCGGCGTCGGGCAGCGCGCCGCGGCGCAGCCGGGCATCGACATCGGGGTGCGGCTTCCACAAGATGGTGGCGTCCGGCTCTGCGGCGCGGACGCGCGCCAGCAGTTCGGCCATGTCGGTAATGCCGGCGCCGCCGTGCGTCACCGACCGGTCGTCGGTGACCTGCCCCGGCACCAGCACGAGACGCCGGGCAGCCGCCGGCAGCGTCGGCAGCCGGCCGGCGAGGTTGTACTTCGTCACCCCGCGCGCGACGATCTGCGCTGCCAGCCGTTCGGCACGCGCCAGCAGGTCGGGCGGAAAATCGCTGGTGGCGATCAGCATTTCGAGATCGCTCGGGATCGCCGGATCGAAATGGGCGCCGCGGCGATCGACGACGATCGAACACGGCAGCACCAGCTTGGCCCCGAGCCCTGCCGAACGGATGAAGCCGTCCTCGATCCGATAAACGGGAACGCCGGCCGCCGTCACCTCGTGCGGCAGTGCCGGGCCCTTGCCGTCCTCCAGCAGCGCGCGCACCCGCCGGCGTTTCCACGCGGCGATGCCGGTCAGACAGGCGATGGGCGGAAAATCGCCCAAGGTCAGCGAGTCAGCAGGGCAGCGCCGAGCGCCGGCGAAGAGACGAGGTTGAGCAGGGTGAGGAAACGCTGGACGCTGTTGCTGCGCGCGTTGGCGATGAACAGCACGTCCTTTTCGCGCATCAGGAAGCGCTGCGCGGCAAAATAGGCCTGCGGGTTGATCAGATCCAGCCGGTAGATCACCGGCACCTCGATTCCGTTTTCGACCTCGAAACGGAACAGGAAGACGCCGCGCGCATCGGCGCGATCGTCCAATGGCCCGCCGGCGCGAGCGATGGCTTCGGCAAGCGTCACGCGATCCGCCTCGAACGCCACTTCGGCGACGGTGCGGGTGGCGCCGAGCACGGTGAAGCTGCGCG
>JBBQWE010000056.1:0-17402 GCA_038210855.1 Sphingomonadales bacterium
CGGCGCGGTGCCGGGGCCGGCCGCCTATGGCCGGGGCGGCACGGCGCCGACCGTCACCGATGCCAATGTCGTTCTCGGCTATCTGCCGGAAAACCTGCTGGGCGGGGCGTTCCGGCTCGATCGCGAGGCGGCGCGGGCGTCGGTACAGACGGTTGCCGATGCGCTCGGGCTTGGCCTGATGGAGGCGGCCGCCGGCATCATCGCGATCGTCAACGAGACGATGTACGGCGCGCTGCGGCTGGTATCTGTCGCGCAAGGCTATGATCCGCGCGATTTCGCACTGATGGCGTTCGGCGGTGCAGGTCCGCTGCATGGCAATGCCATGGGCGTGCTGATGGGGTCTTGGCCGGTGATCATCCCTCCGTCGCCCGGCGTGCTGTGTGCCTATGGCGATGCCACCACCCGCCTGCGCGTCGATGCGCAGCGCAGTTTCAACCGGCTGGTGACCGAGACCACCGACGCCGAAGTCGGCGCGGTGATCGACGAGATCATCGCCCAGGTGGGTGCCGAGCTGGCGTCGGAAGGCGTGCCGCGCGAGGACCAGGAATTGCGGGTGGAAATCGATATCCGCTACGCCGGCCAGGCGTTCGAGGTGCCGCTGTTCTCCCCGCCGGGATCGACCGTCGCCAGCCTCGCGACACGCTTCGATGCCGAGCACAAGCGGCTGTTCACCTTCAACCTTTCGGTACCGCAAGAGCTTGTGAACATCCGCGTCGTGGCGCTTGGCAAGGCGGCCAATGTGGCGGCCGAACGCATCGCCACAGGCGACGGCAACCCGGCGGCGGCGCGGCTGCGCGACCATGAATTGTGGATGGAAGGCTCGGCGCGGCTCGGCGCGATCTACGATCGGTCGCGGCTGCGCGCCGGCGATATCGTGCCCGGCCCGGCGATCGTTACCGAGATGGATTCGACGACGCTGATCCACCTCGGCCATGTCGCGCGGGTCGATGATTTCGGCAATTTGCTCATCACGCCGGCTTGAGGGAGCCCGACATGCCCGCCCGCATCATCGAAACCAATCCGCAGCCGTTCGCCGCCGTGACGATCGATCCCGTCACGCTCGACATCATCGAGAATGCACTGCGCAACGCGCGCATCGAAATGGACGCGACGCTTGTCCGCACCGCCATGTCGCCGGGCATCCGCGAACAGGGCGATGCCTTCCCGCTGATCGCCAATCCGGCGGGCAAGATGATCGTCGGCCAGTTCGGCAGCTTCATCGATGGTTTCCTGCGCGGTTTCGACGGCACCATCGAGGAAGGCGACATGATCTTCCTGTCGGACCCCTATAGCTGCGAAGGCGCCATCAGCCATTCGAACGACTGGCTGGTGCTGCTGCCGGTCTATCGCAGCGGGAGGCTGGTCGCCTGGACGGCGATGTTCGGCCACCAGAGCGATATCGGCGGCAAGGTGGCGGGATCGATGCCGATCGACGCCCGCGCCATTTTCGAAGAAGGCGTGCGGATTCCGCCGGTGAAGATCTGGCGCAAGGGCGAATATAACGAGGATCTGGTCAAGCTGGTCATGCACCAGACGCGCAAGCCCGACTGGTGCGCGGCGGACCTGAACGCGCTGATCGCCTCGTGCCGGGTGGCAGCGCGGCGCATCGACGAAATGTGCGGGCGCTTCGGTGAGGATGTGGTGATCGCGGCGATGAACGATCTGCTGGCGCGCAACCATCGTGCCATGAAGGCGCTGCTGGCCACCGCGATTTCGGAAGACGCCGTCAGCTTCACCGATTATATCTGCGACGATGGGGTCGGCTATGGCCCCTACAAGATCACCTGCACCATGCAGCGCGTCGGCGATCGCGTGATCCTCGATTTCGCCGGAACCGATCCGCAGTCGGCGGCGTCGATCAATTTCTACCTCAACGAGAACATGTTCAAGATGTTCTTCGGCATCTACATGATCATGGTGTTCGATCCGCAGATCATGTTCAACGATGGCTTTTACGACCTGATCGAGGTGCGGATTCCGGCCGGAACGCTGTTGAAGCCGCAGTTTCCGGCGGCGCTTTCGGGGCGCACCCATGCGCTGGGGCGCATTTTCGATATTCTCGGCGGGCTGCTCGGCCAGCGCACGCCGGAATTCCTCTGTGCCGCGGGTTTTTCGTCCTCGCCGCACCTGATGTATTCGGGGCGCGACACGCGGCCGGGGCGTGGCGGGGAATGGTTCCAGCTTTTCCAGATCGGTTTCGGCGGCATTCCCGGCAAACCCTTTGGCGACGGGCCGGACGGCCACAGCTTGTGGCCGGGGTTCACCAATGTTCCCAACGAGTTCCTGGAACGCTATTTCCCGCTGCGCATCGAACGCTATGAAGCGCTCGCCGATACCGGCGGCGCCGGGCTGAACCGCGGCGGCAACGGCATCGCGATGTCGTACCGCTTCCTCAGCCCCGGCACCGTCTCGATCCATGACGACCGCTGGTTCACCTACCCCTGGGGCGTCAACGGCGGTGAGCCGGGCACGCGGGCGCGCAAGATCCTCGAAAAGCCCGATGGCACGCAGACCATCGTCGCCAACAAGCTCGATCGGCTGGAGGTGGAGGCCGACGACGTGCTGCATTTCATCACCTGGGGCGGCGGCGGCTGGGGCGATCCGCTGCAACGCGATCCGGGGCTTGTCGGCCTCGAAATCCGCCAGGGGCTGCTGACGCCGGCCGGCGCCCGCCGTTATGGCGTCGTGGCCGATGCCGAGGGCCGGGTCGATGCAGCAGCGACCGAGGCCCTGCGTGCCGAAATGGCGGCCGCGCGCCCCGAAACGCCGCTGTTCGATCGCGGCGGCGATATCGAAACGCTGCGGGCGGCTTGCCTTGCGGAGACCGGCCTGCCGGCGCCGCGCCCGCCGGTCTGGCCCGAATTGACGCAGAATCCGGCAATCGCTGCCGAATGACGACGCCTTCGAACACCGGGCCTCTCGCCGGCATCACCGTCGTCGAAATGGGCCAGCTCATCGCCGGGCCGTTCTGCGGGCAATTGCTCGGCGACATGGGCGCCGATGTCATCAAGATCGAACCGCCGCACGTCGACGGCAAGGGCGGCGGCGACCCGATGCGCGTCTGGGGCCGCGGCGATTATCCGCTGTGGTGGGAAGTCGTCGCGCGCAACAAACGCGCCGTCACTGCCAATCTGCGGCTGCCCGAAGGCCAGGCGCTCGCCCGCCGGCTGATCGCCCGCGCCGATATCCTGATCGAGAATTTCCGCCCCGGAACGCTCGAAAAATGGGGCATGTCGCCCGAGGCACTGCATGCCGAAAATCCCGGCCTGATCATTGTCCGCGTCTCGGGCTATGGCCAGACCGGGCCCTATTCGGATCGTGCCGGTTTCGGCGGTATCGGCGAGGCGATGGGCGGCTGGCGTGCTATCGTCGGCGATCCCGATCGCCCGGCCAGTCGCATGGGCGTCAGCATCGGTGACAGCCTTGCCGCCACCTATGGCTGCATGGGAGCGCTCGCCGCGCTCAACCACCGCCACGCCACCGGCCGCGGCCAGGTCGTCGATTCGGCGCTGTACGAAGCGGTGTTCCAGGTGATGGAGTCACTGGTGCCCGAATATGTCGCCAGCGGTTATGTTCGCGAACGATCGGGCAGCGTGCTGCCGGGCATCGCGCCTTCGAACGTCTATCCGTGCAGCGACGGCGATTATCTGATCGGCGCCAACCAGGACACGGTATTCGGCCGCCTGTGCACCGCCATGGGCCGGCCGGAACTGGCCGCCGACGAACGCTATGACAGCCATGTGGCGCGTGGCCGCCACCAGGCCGAGCTCGACGCGATCATCGCCGGCTGGACCGCCACGCTGACCATCGCCGAACTCGAAGCGCTGATGATCGAACATGGCGTTCCCGCCGGCCGGCTGTATCGCCCGCAGGACATGCTCGACGATCCGCATTTTGCGGCACGCGAAGCGATCATCGAAATGCCCAACGCGCGCTGGGGCACGGTGAAGATGCAGAACGTCTTCCCGAAACTGTCTGCCACCCCCGGCAGCGTCCGCCGCCCGGCGCCGGCGACGATCGGGCAGGATAACGACGCGGTCTATGGCGAACTCCTGGGGCTCGACGCCGCCGGGCTGGCCGATTTGCGGACGCGCGGGGTGATTTGACCTGCCCCCCTCCCTCCCCCCTGCGGAGAGGGAACGTCAGCGTATCGCCAACCCCTTGCGCCCCAGCCAATCCAGCATCGCTGCATTGACTGCCCCCGGCGCTTCCTGCTGCACCCAATGCGACACGCCGGGCAGCCGCCGCAATTCGAAATCGGCCACCAGCGGCGCATAGCCTTCGGTCAGCGCGATATCGAGCGCCCGGTCCTCCTCGCCCCAGATCATCAGCGTCGGCACCGTGATCGGCACCACCGGTTCGGCGAAGATCGCGCGATTGTTGGCGCGATAATAGTTGATCATCGCCGTCAGCGCCCCCGGCACCCGGGCATTGGCGCGATAATGTTCGATGATTTCGGGCGAGAACGCCGCCTTGTCGATGGCCCAGCCGGTGAACGCCCGGCCGATCGCCGCCGCGCCATCGGCGCCGAGCAGCGCTTCGGGCAGCCACGGCAGCTGGAAAAACGCCGCATACCAGCTCTTGCGCTTCTGCGCCCACGACCGCGCCAGCACATCGGCGAACACGCGTGGGTGCGGCACGTTCATGATGACCAGGCCATCGAGCGGCAGCGGCGCGCGCTGCGCGAACACCCAGGCGATCAGCGCGCCCCAATCGTGGGCAACAAGGAGGCGGCGCCGCGCACCAAATGCGTCGAACAGCGCCGCCGTATCGGCAACGAGACGATCGAGGTGATAGTCGCTCTGCCGCCCCGGCCGGCTGGTCTCGCCATAGCCACGCAGGTCCGGCGCCACCGCCCGCCAGCCGGCGTCCGCGAGGATCGGCAACTGATGCCGCCACGATCGCCGGCTTTCGGGAAAGCCGTGCAGGCAGAGCGCGATATCCGCGCCGCTGCCGCATTCGTCATAGGCAAAGCTCAGGCCGTTGGCGGCGATGGTTTTGGCGAAGTCGCGCAAGAATGTACCTCCGGAGGGTCTTCTTCCCTTCACGCGTTGAAATGCAGCCGGAACCCCGGCCGCGGCCAGCGGCATCTGGCCAGCTTGCCCGTCGTCGACAGCGTCACCCAGGCGTCCATCATGTCAGCGCCGCCGAAGGCGATGTTGGTGGTCAGCAGGTCGGGGAAGGCGAAGAATTCCTGCGCGCCGGTGACGGGATCGACCGAGGTGATCCCGGCGGTTTCAATGAGCGTTGCCTGGGCGATGCGGCCGTCGGCTTCCATGGCCAGGCTGTCGAGATAGGTCTTCGTCGGCCAGGTGGTGACGAAGCGGCCGGGCACGGCGGCAAGTGGCGATGGCGCCACTTCGCCGGGGCCGGTGATTTCGAAGCCGAGGATGACGCGTTCCGGCGTTACCGCGGCATAGACTTCGCGGCCATCGGGAGAGATGCCGACTCCGTTGAAATTGGGGCCATAGACGACACGGCGGATGTCGTTGCCATCGGGCGTCGCGTAATAGAGCCCGCCCTTGTCGGTATGCGTCGGCCAATGCTTGCCGAGATCGGTGAACCAGAAACCGCCATGGGCGTCGAACATGATGTCGTTGGGGCCGGAAAGCTTCAGGCCATCGACGCTGTCGTACAGCCGATCGACCCGGCCCGTCGCGATGTCGATCCGCTCGATGCGGCCGGTGTCGTAGTCGGCAGCGGCGTTGCCGGGCAGCAGCATGCCGTCCTGCGTGTACCATTCGAAGCCGCCATTGTTGCAGACATAGATGGCGCCATCGGGGCCGATCGCGGCGCCGTTCGGCCCGCCGCCCGGTGTCGCGATGGTCTGCTTGGATCCATCGGGGCGCACCCGCGTCAGCTTGCCGGCAGCGATTTCGACAACGATGACCGATCCATCGTCCATGGCGATCGGCCCTTCCGGAAAGGCCAGGCCCTCGGTTACGATTTCGTGCGCGTGCATGGCGGTGTTCCCCTTGGTGATTTGGGGCAGAGTGGCGCGCCGTCGAGGCGACGCCACCGGGTCAAAAAGAGGGGCCTCCGGCGGCAGTGAGGGGCCTCCGGCGGCAGTGGGGGGCCTCCGGCGGCAGTGGGGGGCCTCCGGCGGCTGGGGCCGTAGGCCCCAGGAGCATTTTGTTAGTTCATCGCGCGTGGGCGATTGACGTTCTCGCACCGTATCCAGCGAAATGGGGTCTGGGGCCTGAGGCCCCAGCCGCCGGAGGCACCACTTGTTAAATCACCCCAGCCGCGCCAGTGCCGCGCCGAGCTTTTCGGCTTCTGCTGCCCGCGCGTCATGGTCTTCGCGGGCTTTTTCGATGGCTTCGGGTTTGGCGCGTTCGGTGAAGCCGGGGTTGCCGAGGCGGCCGGCGAGGGCGTCGCGTTCCTTGATCGCTTGCGCGAGCGCCTTGTCGAGGCGAGCGCGTTCGGCGGCGAGATCGATGACGCCGGCGAGCGGCAGCGCGAAGGTCGCTTCGCCATGGACGAGTTGCAGGCTGCCGCCGGGGGCGACGGTGTCGGCGGGGCTGATGCGGGCGAGGCGTTCGATGGCGGCGGCGTTGGCGGCAAGGCGGGCGAGCGTCGCCGGCGTGGCGCCATCGACGACATAGCCGAGGCGAGCGCCGGGCGGCACGTTCAGTTCCGTGCGCGCCGAGCGGACTTCGCCGATCAGCCCGATCAGCCAGTCGATATCGGCTTGGGATTCGGCATCGGTCGGGATGGCGGCGGTCTCGGGCCAGGCGGCGACGATCAGGTCGTGATCGCGCGGTGCCAGCGCGTGCCAGAGCTCTTCCGTCAGGAACGGCATCACCGGGTGCAGCATGACGAGAATCTGGTCGAGCGCCCAGCCGGCCACGGCGCGGGTCTCTGCGGCCACCGCCGCGTCTGCGGAATCGATCAAGTCTGCGCCGGCCCCGGCGCGGGGCGCCAGCAGCGGCTTGGTCAATTCCAGATACCAGTCGCAGAAACGATTCCAGACAAACTGGTAGATGGCATCGGCATAGCCATCGAAGCGGAAGGCAGCGATGGCGGCTTCGATCGCGCGGGCGGTCTGCGCGACTTCGCCGATGATCCAGCGGTTGACGGCGTGGTTCGCCGCCGGCGGCAGCGGCGATGCCGAACCGCCGATGCCGTTGGATTGCGCAAAGCGCGCGGCGTTCCACAGCTTGGTGGCGAAGTTGCGATAGCCTTCGATGCGCTTTTCATCGAGCTTGATGTCGCGCCCCTGGGTTTCCATCGCAACAAGCGTGAAGCGCAGCGCATCGGCGCCATATCTGTCGATCAGGCCGATCGGATCGACGGTATTCCCCTTCGATTTCGACATTTTCTGGCCCTTGGCGTCGCGAACGAGGCCATGGCAGTAAACGGTGTGGAACGGCACTTGCCCACGGAAGTGCAGCCCCTGCATCATCATCCGCGCGACCCAGAAGAAGATGATATCGAAGCCGGTGACGAGCACGTCGCCGGGATAGTGGCGGGCGAGGTCGTTGGTTTCGCCGGGCCAGCCGAGCGTGCCGAACGGCCAGAGCGCCGACGAAAACCAGGTGTCGAGCACGTCCTCGTCGCGCACCAGCACCACCCCGTCGCCGGCCTGGCCCTGAGCTTCGGCTTGCGTTTCGGCGACGAAGCAGCGGCCATCGTCGGCGTACCACGCCGGAATCCGGTGCCCCCACCACAATTGCCGCGACACGCACCACGGCTGGATCGTCTCCATCCAGTGGAAATAGGTCTTTTCCCAGGTTTTCGGAACGAATTGCGTGGCGCCGGACTGCACCGCCGCCAGCGCCGGCCGGGCCAGTTCGGCGGCGTTCACATACCATTGGTCGGTCAGATACGGCTCGATGACCACGCCCGACCGGTCGCCATAGGGCATCTGGATGGTCTTCTGCTCGATGCCGACGATCGCCCCCAGCGCTTCCAGGTCGGCGACGACACGCTTGCGCGCCTCGAAACGGTCGAGCCCGACATAATCCGCCGGGATGCCGCCGGCTGCAGCGATCCGGGCTTCGGCGTCGAAGATGTTGATCATCGGCAAATCGTGGCGCTTGCCGACCTCGAAATCGTTGAAATCATGCGCCGGGGTAATCTTGACGGCGCCGCTGCCCAATTCGGGATCGGCGTGATCATCGGCGATGATCGGCACGCGCCGGCCAGTGATCGGCAGCGTCACGAACTTGCCGACAACGGCGGCATAGCGCGCGTCGGCGGCGTTCACCGCCACCGCACTGTCGCCGAGCATGGTTTCCGGCCGGGTCGTCGCCACGACGATATGGTCGCTGCCGTCATCCAGCCGCGCGCCATCGGCGAGCGAATAGCGGATAAGGGTGAAACTGCCCTGCACCTCGCGAGTCTCGACCTCCAGGTCGCTGATCGCGGTCTACAGCTTGGGGTCCCAATTGACCAGCCGCTTGTCGCGATAGAGCAGGCCCTCGCGGTACAGTTGCACGAACACCCGGGTGACGGCGGTGTTGAAACCTTCGTCCATGGTGAAACGCTCGTGTTGCCAGTCGCACGATGCGCCGAGCCGGCGAAGCTGGCCGGTGATGGTGCCGCCGCTCGTCTCCTTCCATTCCCAAACCTTGGCGACGAAGGCCTCGCGGCCCATCACAACCCGGCCCGGCGCCTGCGCTTCGGCCAATTGCCGTTCCACCACCATCTGCGTCGCGATGCCGGCGTGATCGGTGCCGACCACCCAGCGCGCGTCGCGGCCGTTGAGGCGGTGCCAGCGGATCAGCACATCCTGCAGCGTGTTGTCGAGCGCATGGCCGATGTGCAGCGATCCAGTGACGTTGGGCGGCGGGATGCAGATGGTGAACGGCGTCGCTTCGGGACGCGCCGGGCGAAAGGCGCCGGTGCTTTCCCAATGCGCGTACCAGCGCTGTTCGAAGCCGGCGGGGTCGAAGGTCTTTTCGATGGTCATGGCGCGATCGTTAGCGGGTGCAGCACGGCGGCGGAAGGGGCGGCGCAACCGGCATCGGGGGGCTTGGGTCCGGACCCTGGCGCACCACTATCCCGCCCTTGATGACCCCGGCCACATCCTCCAGCGCACGCACGTCGCGAAGCGGATCGCGCGCCACCACGACCAGATCGCCGAAGCAGCCGACAGCCACGCAGCCGACCTCGCCGGCCTTGCCGAGCAGATCGGCGGCGATCGTCGTCGCCGATCGGATAGCGTGCAGCGGCGTCATCCCCCAGCGAACCATGTAAGCGAACTGGCGAGCGTTGCGGCCGTGCGGATAGACGCCTGCATCGGTGCCGAACGCCAGCTTTGCGCCGACGCGCACCGCCTTGCGAAACCCGTCGCGCTGCGCCTTTGTCGTCTCGATATTCTTGCGCAGATACTCGGCCGGCCAGCCTTGTTTGCGGCCGGCATCGTCGATCCAGTCGCCATTGTAGATATCCATGTCGAGCCAGACGCCGCGCGCCTTCGCCAGCGCGATGCCTCCATCGCCGATCAGCGAGGCGTTCTCGATCGATCGCACCCCGGCGGCGATGGCGGCCTTGATGACATCGGCGCCGCCGTCGATCAGCGCGTTGACCCGGGCCGCTGCATTCGCGGCACCACGGACTTCGCCGAGGCGAAACACCTCCGGGATTTCGGTGCCCGGCGCCGCCCCGGTGACCGCACCGCCTCCGCCGGGGCGGGTGATATAGCCGCCGGCAACCGTCATCCGCGGGCCGATGGCGGCGCCCGAATCGATCCTGGCCCGCAGCGCGACATCGGCGAGGCCGCGATACACCCCGAGATCCCGGATGCTGGTGAAGCCGGCGCGCAGCGTCGCCCGCGCCGCCGCTGCACCCGCCAGCGCGGTTTCGGCAGCGGTTCGGCGCAGTGCGCTGGCCGGATCTGCATCCTGGGCAAAGCCATCGGCGACATGGGTGTGCATGTCGATCAGCCCGGGCAGGACATGGAAGCGGCGCCAGTCGATTACCGTGGCACCCGCCGGCGCCGCGCCGCGGCCGATCGCGGTGATGCGGCCATCGACGATGGTCAGCAACATTTCGCGGGTGACGCTGCCGCTCGCCGGATCGATCAGCCCGCCGGAACGTACATGCACGGTCTCGGCGGCCACGGGTGCGGCACCAAGCACCGCGGCAACGGCCGGCGCGAAGCGCCCGGCCGCGGCGATCATGTCCGGCCGGTCAGCCGCCGGATTTCGGCCTGCGCCAGCCGCTCGACGATTTCCGGGGCATTGGCGTCGAGCCAGGCGCTGATCGCCGGTTCGAGCAGCGAGCGCAGCAGAGCGTCGAGGGTCATTTCGCTGCCGGCGAGGCTCACCCGCGCCAGATCGGGCGCCGGCGGTTCGGCGGGTTCGGCCTCGACGGCAGGCAGCAGGGCAATCGGCGGCAGCGTCGCCGGTTCCGGAGCCTCGCCCGGCGGGGTGGCCTCGTTCATCCGGCTGCGGATGGATGCCAGGATCGCATCGATGTTGGGCGGCAGGTCGCTCATGTCGGCAACGTTACGGTGCGGGCGGGCCGATGGGAATCGATTTCGTCGCGCTGGCCTTGTCGGGCAGGGGCAGCGCCGGCGCAGTCTCGTCGCCATCGTCGCCGAACTTGTTGCGAACGCGGTTGGCGTTGACCTCCGGATCGTAGAATTCGACCGGCACGCCCAGCGCCACCGCTTCGGCGCCGCCGGCGTTGGCGAGCAGCGAAAAGCCGGCAACCTCTTCATCGCGCAGTGCGGTGACCAGATTGACCTCGGCGTTCAGGCGTTCCTGTTCGGCGTTCAGCACTTCGATGATGGTGCGGGTGCCGACCTGGTTTTCCTGGCGGACGCCTTCGGCCGCCAGCGTGTTGGCGGCAACCGCGACCTGGTTGGCCTTGATGACGGCGCGAGCAGCCCGCAGGGTGTTGAAACTGTTGACGACATTCTGGCGAACCTGGCGATCGGTCGAACCGATCAATTCCTGCAACTGGCTGCGCCGTGCCTGCGCTTCGCGGATCTGCGATCCGACGAGGCCGCGCTGATAGAAGGGGATGGTCGCCTGCACCGTCGCCTGCTGGGTGAAGATCTGGCCCGACCGCACGAAGCTGAAACCGGCGCCTTCGAACTGCTGATAGGCACCCTGCAGGTTGAGGTCGATGGTCGGCAGCCGGCTGCGCTCGAGGCCGAGGATGTCGTAACGCCCCGCCGATTCGTCGAAGCGCGCGGCGATCAACTGCGGGTTGTTGACGGCGGCAAGATCGAGTGCCTGGCCTTCGGTGCCGGGCAGCGTCGGCAGCGGCGGCAGCGGTTCGAGGTTTTCCGGCGGCTTGCCGACAGCGCGGATATAGGCCTCGCGCGCCGCGACAAGCTGGTTTTCGGCAAGGACGAAGTTCGATTGCGCATTGGCCAGCCGGGCTTCGGATTGCGCGACATCGGTCCGGGTCAGGTCGCCGACTTCGAAACGATCGCGCGATGCCTGCAATTCGCGTTCGAGAACGCGGACCTGCGCGCTGTTCAATTCGACGACGCGCTGAAACCGCAGCACATCGGCATAGGCGGTGACGACGTTGAGGACGATCTGGTTTTCCTGGGCGCGCAACCGGGCGCGCGCCGCGAAGATGCGGGCTTCGGCCGCAGAGCGGGCGACGGGCACGCGGCCACCGCGATACAGCGACTGGTTGAGCTGGATGCCGACCGTGTAGGTGCGGCCGTTGTTGGTGAAGGCATTGAGGCCAGCTTGCCCGACCGAGCCCTGGACGCCCACCGAAGGCCGGCCGGCCGAACGTGCCTGCGACACGCCTTCGTCGGTCTGCCGCACGGCGCTGCGCTGGGCCAGCAGATCGGGGTTGGTTTCATACGCCGCGGCGATCGCATCCTGCAGCGTGTCGGCCGATGCCGACGCCAGCGGCGAGACGAGGGCCAGCAGCAGCGCCACCGAACATATGCCGGAAATCGGGATGCCGGAAGTCGGGATGCCGGAAGTCGGGATGCCGAAAGTCGGGATGGATGAGCGCATCTTGGTCTCGTCTTGTCAGAAGGCGAATTCGCGGCGGCGGGCAAATCCCGGCAACGGCCGGGCAGCAACTTCCAGAAACGGCAGGCCGCCGATCGACCATAGCCCGTCACGGCCGACCAGCGGCCCGGCGATCGCACCGCCGACGCCGGCATCGCGCCAGACCGCCGCCAGCCGCCCGCCCGGGGCAAGCTGCGCCGCGATGGCATCGGGGATCATCTCGATGGCGCCTTCGAACAGCACCAGGTCATAGGGCGCGGCAGCCGCCCAGCCGGCAGCAAGCGGCCCGGCATGCGCGGGGGCACCCGCGGCGGCAGCAATGGCAAGCAGCGCCGCATCATCCTCCACCGCATCGACGCGAGCCCCGGTGGCAGCAATGACCGCAGCCGAATAGCCGCCGGCACCGCCGATGACGAGCACCCGGTCGGACGGCGCCAGCCGGGCGTTCTGCAGCAGCAGCGCCAGCGCCAGCGGTTCCAGAAGCCAGCGACCGCCGGCGATTTCGAGCGCGGCGTCCGAATAGGCCAGCGGCGCCAGCGCCGGCGGCAGGTGATTTTCGCGGCGCAGGCTGCCCATCGCTTCCAGCACGCCGTCATGGATGACGCCGACGGTTTTCAGCTGGCTGTCGGTCATCGTACGGCGCGTCCGCGCCGTCGCATCATCCGCTTCGCGGCGCGTCCGCGCCGTCGCATCATCGCCAGCGGGCGCAGCACCGTGGTTGGGGGACAAGGCGGCAGACACGAGGATCAAGACAACTTTCGCAGGTTGGTGTCTGATAACAACAATACAGTTGAGCCGCAATCAGTTTTGCAACCATCCGGCCCGACACGCCTCTAACGGCGAAGGTTGCCCTCGCCAAGCGCGATTGCTAGGGAGCACGTCCCACGCGCGGCCCGATGGCGGAGTGGTGACGCAGCGGATTGCAAATCCGTGCACCCGAGTTCGATTCTCGGTCGGGCCTCCAGTGGCGGCAACAGCGCTGCCGGCGCCGTGCCGCCGAATCGGTTGCGGCCGCGAAGTCGCGGGTCGCAGGTCAAAGCCCCCGCCGCCAGCTCAGGGATGCTCCCGGATGTGCGTCTCGATCTCGTCGAAAAAGCGTTCGAGGTTGTGGAGCACATTGACCTTGAACTCGTAATTCACTTCCGGCGACGAACTTTCGATGATCGGCGAGCTGTCGACCTTTTCGGCATAGGCGGCCGCGACGCCGCGCACATAGGCCGGATCGAGCGCGATTTCCCCCATCTTGTCGAGAATACGCAGCTGCACGATCATCATCTGGCGCACCAGCATCTCGAGCGCGGTGATCCGCGCCACCGCCGCCACGGCATCGAGTTCGACGGTCGATTCTTCATCCATCTCCCGATCATAGCCCGACGCTGCGGCAATGGCAGCGCCGGCATGGCTTGCAGCCTGGGGCCGGCCCGCGCCACAAGCGCGCGATGACCCGCACGCTTTCCGCCCGCATCGAACGTTTCGCCGTCCGCGGCAGCTTCACCATCGCGCGCGGGCCCAAGCACCATGTCGATGTCGTCGTTGCCGAAATCCGCGATGGCGACCACCGCGGCCGCGGCGAAGGCACCGCCATCTATTATCACGGCGACAGCGCCGAAGCCGCGCTGGAACGCGTGCTGGCGCAGTCCGACGCCATCGCCGCCGGGGCGACGCGCGCCGATCTGCTGGAAACCATGCCGGCCGGCGCGGCGCGCAACGCCCTCGACGCAGCGTTGTGGGACCTTGAAGCCAAGGCGAGCGGCGTCGCTGTCTGGCGGCGCCTCGCGCTGCCGGTGCCGCAGCCGCTGCTGACGGCGTTTACCATCAGCCTTGGCGACCCCGCCGACATGGCCGCCGCTGCCGGCGCCGCGCGCGGCCGCGAGTTGCTCAAGATCAAGCTCGGCGGCAGCGACGGCTGGCGCGGCGATGTCGAACGCGCCACCGCCGTCCACCGCGCCGCGCCCGATGCCCGGCTGATCGTCGATGCCAACGAAGCCTGGGCGGCGACCGACATCGAACGCACCGCGGCGGCGCTGGCGGGCCTTGGCGTCGAACTGATCGAACAACCGGTGCCGGCGGGGCAGGATGCCCTGCTCGACGGCGTCCGCAGCGCCGTGCCGCTCGCCGCCGACGAAAGCTGCCAGACGCGCGCCTCGCTCGATGCCATCATCGGCCGCTATCGCTTCATCAATATCAAGCTCGACAAGGCCGGCGGGCTGACCGAGGCACTGGCGCTGGTCCATGCCGCCAAACTGCGCGGGCTGGGGATCATGACCGGCTGCATGTTGTCGACCTCGCTCGGCATCGCCCCGGCGGTCCTCGTCGCCATGCAGGGCACCTATGCCGACCTCGACGGGCCGCTGCTGATCGAGGACCGCGCCGAGGCTTTGCGCTTCGAACATTCCGACGTCTGGCCACCCGAGCCGGCGCTATGGGGCTGATTTTCCTACACCGGCCTTTTCGGTTACGGTCCTAGTCACCTGCTCTTTGAAATCGAAAAAATCGATCACCCGATCCGCCGAGGGGCCGGCGGATTGCTCGAAAATCTGCGAAAGTCGTAAAACATGTAAAACAGAAGCGCGCCGGCGGCGGGCTTTGATCGACTAAATCGATCTTAGCCAGCTGGTGGGCGACAGGCAAAGCCCCCGGCGGTCGGAGGTGCCGCGGGCACGTACCTCATTTCCTTCGGCGATGAACTGTTTTGCAAACCCGAGGTGCTGGATTGGCCGCTTTCCACCCCATTTCGGACGTTCAACCGGATTCGCAGACGCCACAATCGCCCGACAAAATGGGGTCTGGGGCTGCCGGTCCCAGCCGCCAGAGGCCCCTTGCTTCAAACCCCGGCGTCGCCCTTGTAGCGACTTTCGAGGAATTTGCCCTGCACGACGACGGCGTCGCGGTCGGCTTCGGCGAGGCTGTCGGAAGCGCGGGCGAGTTCGGCTTCGACGACTTTCAGGCCGTCGATCAGTGCGGTGTCGAGGCTGCGGCCGTCGCTTTCGAGTGTGCGGCCGCGTTGTTCGGCGGGGACCCGGGTATATTTTTCAACGAGTTCGGGCAGGTGGCGAGCGAGCAGGCGCGAGACATCCTGCGCCACCGGATCGCCGGCGGGAACGCGCGCCAGTTGCGTTTCCAGCGTCGCGAGCCGCGCCGAAATCGCATCGACCTGCGGCGCGGCGAGGCGCGGCAGGTCGGCACGGCGCCGATCGAGCCAGGCATCGGTGGCAGCGGGCAGCGCCGCCGGCACATCCTCGCCCAGCCGCGCGGGTTCGGCGGCGGTGCCGACGCTGAGCGCTGCCAGCAGCGTCGCGATGCCGCCGCCGAGCACGGCGAGGACCAGCGCCGTCGTGCCGATCGGTCCGATGATCAGCCCCCACAGGATGATGGCCAGAACGATGCCGACAGCCACGCCGCCGGCGCGGGCGACGCGCTTTCCGAGCGCTGCCGCCGATCGTTCGCGGCGGCGGCGGCGCGCCACCTGCGCGGCTTCGCCGATGGCGAGGCGCCGCAGCCGGGCGTCGTTGCGATCGACGATCTGGTCGGGATCGGCCATCAGGCGGCGATCCTTGCCCGCTGCTGCCTCATGCGATCGCTTCGAACGGCGACGCGCCGCGGTTTTCCAGGCGGCCTTGCGAGGCACCTTCGGCGCGGGCGATATAGCCGCGGCTTTTTTCGACTTCGCCCGACAGCGTGTCGACCGTCGTCTTCATCGAATCGAGCGCCTTCAGCTTGAAACTGTCGATGGCGTCCATCGTGTCATAGACGTTCTGGAAGGCACGCTTCAGCGTCTCGACGGGGATGGTGCTGCTGGCGGCGCCTTCGTGGATCGCCGCGGTTTGCGTCTTGAGCAATTCGCCTGTCGAATCGATCATGTTGGCGGTGGTGGTGTTGAGCGCCGTGATCTGTTCCAGCACCAGCTTCTGGTTGGTCAGCGCCTGGGCGACGGTGACGGCGGTGCGCAGCGCGGCGACGGTGGTGGTGGAGGCGCGATCGACGCCCTTGACCAGTTCGACATTGTTTTTCTTGACGAGGTCGAGCGCCAGATAGCCCTGCACCGAAACGGCAAGCTGGGTCAGCAGGTCGGTGGTGCGCTGGCGAACATAGAACAGCGCCGATTCGCGGATCGCCTTGGCCTTGGCCGGATCGGAATAATCGAGCTCGGTGGCCTTTTCCTCGAGCTTTGCATCGAGCGTTCTGGAGACATGGACCATCTGTTCGAGCCGGCCCATCGCCGTCCACAGCTTGGCACGTTCCTGGTCGATGGCGGCGTTGTCGTGGAGCAGCTCGTCCTTGCCGTCCTTGAGCCGGCCGAGGATGGCCGAGATATGCGTCTGCGCCGACTGGTAGCTGTCGAAATAGCCGCGCAGCTTGTTGCCGCCGAAGGGGATGATGCCGAACAGCTTTTTCCGGGTCAGCAGGTCGCCCTTCGACGAGGGGTCGAGATCCTCGATGGTGGCGCGAAGCTGGGTGAGGTCGGCGCCGATGCCGGTTTCCTTGCCCATGGCGCGCACCGGGCGATCGAGAAAGCGGTTCGACTGGCCGGCGGCTTCGGCGATCTCGCGGGCGCCCAGATTGGTCAGCGCATCGACTTTTCTGCCGAATTCGGGGCTGGCGGCGTCCGAGGCGATCAGATCGGCGACGAAGCCATCGACGCGAGCTTCGAGCTCGGTCTTCTGTTCATCCTTCAGCGGCACCAACCCGGCGGCGCGCGCCGGGGTGATGACCGGCACCGCGGCGGGTGCCTCAAGCGTGATCGTCGGTTCGGCAAGCCTTGTCTTGGCAGTATCGACCATGATCGTCCTTCCGTTGCGCAGCGTACCCTAGCAGAGCGTGACACGTGTCTCTACTGTATTGGGGGGGTAGAGCAGGGGAAGCAAGCCTTCTCCCCGAATTGGATTATGTAGAACAGACCTCTTGGGTCTTGTTTCTTAAATATCTGGACGACCTTGAAAAAGACAAAGCCACAGCAGCCGAACTAACAGGCAAAGCCTACACAAACATAATTGACAAAGAATATCAATGGAACAAGTGGGCTGCACCCAAAGACAAGGAAGGCAAACTTGACCACCACAAAGCGTTGACAGGTGACGACCTTTCTGACTTTGTAAATATTAAACTATTCCCATACTTCAAAAAGTTTAAAGCCGATGCAGAAAGTGCCGACACCATTGAATATAAAATTGGTGAAATTTTTAGTGAACTAAAAAACCGTATACAAAGCGGTTACAATTTGCGTGAAGTAATAAACCGAATTGACGAACTCCGTTTTAGAACCCACGCTGAAAAGCACGAAATGAGCCACTTGTATGAGGACAAGATTAAAAATATGGGCAACGCAGGACGTAACGGTGGCGAATACTACACGCCACGACCTTTGATTAAAACCATTGTAAAAGTGGTAGCCCCCGAAATAGGAAATAAAATTTATGACGGTGCCGTAGGTTCAGCAGGTTTCTTGGTAGAGGCGTTTGATTATTT
>JBBQWE010000057.1:0-16880 GCA_038210855.1 Sphingomonadales bacterium
GCCCCGAAGGGTCAGATCGGTTTGCCGGATGGTTGGGAAATGGTGCTGCTGGGGAGGATTGAACTCCCGACCTCAGCCTTACCAAGGATGCGCTCTACCACTGAGCTACAGCAGCACGTCCGGCGAGCCCGCGCCTATGGGCAAGGCGGGCAGGGCTGTCAAGAAAGGCCGCGGGCGATTAGACGGGGGCATGGCCAAACCGACCCGCGACGAACGACTGGCAGCGGCGCTCCGTGCCAATCTGCGCAAGCGCAAGGGCCAGGGTGCCGCCGATCCGCCGGCGGCAGCGGTGCCGTCCGGCAAGACCGCGCCGCCGGCCGATCCGGCCTGATCAGCCCTTCAGGGCCTGCTGGACGGCGCCGGTGACTTCCGCCGACATCGGCGTCACCTTCGACGGGAAGGCAGCGACGATCTTGCCGTCCTTGCCGATCAGATATTTGTGGAAATTCCACTGCGGCGTGCGGTTCGCGCCGAAGGTCGCCGATGCCCAGCGATAGATCGGCGCGGCGTTCGGCCCCGACACGACGCTTTTTTCGGCGAGCGGGAACTTGATTCCGAACTTCGATTCGCAGAACGTCTTGGTCTCCGACGCCTTTTCATATTCCTGACCGCCGAAATCGGCCGAAGGCACGCCGATCACCGTCAGGCCCTGGCCCTTGTAGGTGTCGTACAGCTTCTGCAGGCCTTCGTACTGCGGGGTGAAACCGCAGAAACTGGCGGTGTTGACCAGCAGCACGACCTTGCCCTTGTACTGCGCCAGCGGCATCGGCTTGCCGTCGATGGTCTTCAGGTTGAACGCCCAGGCCGACTGCGGGGCCGGCGTGGCCGCGATCAGGGCAGCGGCCGCCCCGGCGGCGGCGGCAAAGGTCATCATCGATTTCAACATGGTCGGGCTCCCTTGATTTCCGGGCGTGGTAGCACGGTTGGCAGTCGCCACGAAATCGGATGCGGCATTTTGAAAGACAAGCCGCCGGAGGCAAACTGACTCCACCTTCAAAGCGGCGCCGTTGCTGCCTCCAGCCACGCCCGTGCCTCGCCATCGAGCTGCCCGGCGATTTCGGCGCGGACCCGGCGATGGTAGGTATCGACCCAGGCGCGTTCTTCCGGGCCGAGCAGGGCGAGATCGATCAGCGCGCGGTCGATGGGCGCAAGGGTCAATTCGCGGAAGCCGAGCATGTCGCGCTCGGCGCCGGGCACCTTGCGTTCCTCGACGATGACGAGGTTTTCGACCCGGATGCCGTATTCGCCCGCCTTGTAATAGCCCGGCTCGTTGGAAAGGATCATGCCGGCCACCAGCGGTTCGTCGCCGCCGGGCTGGTTGCTCCATGCCGCCGCGATGCGCTGCGGGCCTTCGTGGACGGACAGATAGCTGCCGACGCCGTGCCCGGTGCCGTGCGCATAATCGAGGCCGGCCTGCCAAAGATGCTGGCGCGCCAGCACATCGAGCTGGCTGCCGCGCGTGCCGGCCGGGAACAGCTGCCGTGCCAGCGCGATATGGCCCTTCAGCACTCGGGTGAAGCGATCCTTCATTTCGGCAGTCGGCGTGCCGACGACGAGCGTGCGGGTGACGTCGGTGGTGCCGTCGCGATACTGGCCGCCCGAATCGACGAGGTAGATCGAATCCATCACGATGGCGCGGTCGCTGGCTTCGGACACGCGATAATGCGGGCTGGCGGCATTCGGCCCGGCGCCGGAAATGGTATCGAAGCTCAGGTCTTCCAGCATGTTGCCGGCTTCGCGGAACTGCTGCAGCCGCGCCGCGGCGGAAAGCTCGGTCAGGCCGCCCTTCGGCGCTTCGCCGGCGAACCAGTGCAGGAAGCGCGTCAGCGCGGCGCCGTCGCGGCGGTGGGCGGCTTCGGTACCGGCGATTTCCACCGCATTCTTGATCGCTTTTGCAAGGATGCACGGGTCGCGGGCTTCGATGACGGTGGCGCCGCCGGCAGCCAGACCGTCGAAGATCGCCGCCACTGCCGTTGCCGAATCGGCGATGACGCGCTTGCCGGCAAACCCGGCCAGCCCGGCGGCGAAATCGTCGCGCGGGTGGCAACGCACGTCGCCGCCGAGATGGTCGAGAACGTCGGCCCCGAGTTTTTCGGGCGCGATCCACAGATCGACGCCGGCATCGGCATGGACGATGGCGAAGGCGAGGGCGACGGGCGTGCGCGAAACATCGCGGCCGCGGACATTCAGCGCCCAGGCGATCGAATCGAGCGCCGTCACCACCACGGCATCGGCGCCCTGCGCTTGCAGCCAGGCGGCGATGTCGGCGCGCTTTTCGGCGCTGCTGCGGCCGGCGAACTGGTCGGCATGGACTTCCAGTCGCGCCGCGCTGGGCGCCGGCCGGTCGCGCCAGATGGCATCGACAGGATTGGCCGCCACCGGCACCAGCGTCGCGCCTTGCGCCGCAAGGCCGCGGGCGGCGGTCGCCACCCAGCTGCGGGTGTGCAGCCACGGATCATAACCGATGCGGTCACCGGCGGCGGCGTGATCGGCGAGCCATTGGGCCGCGCTGGTCTTGGGAACGTCCTGATATTCGAACAGATCGCCCGGCACCTGCTGGCGGACCTGCAGCGTGTAGCGGCCATCGGTGAAGATCGCAGCGCGCTGGCCAAGCACCGCCGCCGACCCGGCCGAACCTTCAAAACCGGTCAGCCACGCCAGCCGCTGGGCATAGCTGCCGACATATTCGCTCATGTGCTCGTCGGTCAGCGGCACGACGAAACCGGTCAACTGCTGTTCCGCCAGTTGCGCGCGCAGGGCGCCGAGCCGGGCTTCGATGGTCGACATTCACAACGTTCCTCTATCCATGCGCCTGCAAGGCGGACATTGTGCCGCAAACCCGTGGCCCCATACAGGATGATAGTGACGCCGCGACCGTTTTGCACGTCCCGCCCCTGCTCCCTCCATTGCTCCCTCCATTGCTCCCTCCATTGTTCCCTCCATTGTTCCCTCCATTGTTTTCGGAGCCTTCATGCAGCCGCCCGTCGCCGCCACCCGTCCCCACAGCTTCAGCCACCACGACATCACCGTCGTGGATCCCTATCATTGGCTGAGGGACCCGTCCTACCCGACGGTCGATGATCCGAACGTGCTCGCCTATCTCGAAGCCGAAAACGATTATTTCGAAGCAAGCATGGCGCCGCTGGCGCCGCTCAGGGCGCAGATTTTCGAGGAACTGAAGGGCCGGGTGAAGCCTGACGATGCCTCGGTGCCCGCTCCCGATGGCGATTTCGAATATTGGTGGCTGTTCCGCCCAGGCGACCAGTACCGCAGCTGGATGCGGCGGCCGCGCGGTGGCGGCGCCGAACAACTGGTGCTTTCCGAACCCGAACTGGCGCGGGATGCCGGCTATTTCCGCCTTGGCACGCAACGCGTCAGCCCCGACGGACGCCTGCTCGCCTATTCGACCGACACCGACGGCAGCGAGCGTTTCACCCTGCGCATTCGCGACATCGCCAGCGGCACCGACATCGAAACCGTCACCAGCGTCAGCGTCGGCAATGTCGAATGGGCAGCGGATTCGAAAGCCGTCGCCTGGACCGAGGTCAACGAAAATTGGCGGCGGACGAAAATACGCCTCCACGTCATCGGTGGCGCAGGAGGGGCTGGCCGAGACGGCCAGGGTGGCGAAGACCGGGTGCTCTACGAGGAAACCGAGGACAAGGGCTTCGGCGTTTCGGTAGCGAGGTCGCAGGACGGCCGCTGGTTGATCCTTTCGACCTCCGATCACGTCAGCAGCGAAGTGCGGCTGTTGCCTGCCGACGCGCCCGGGGCTGCGCCGCTGCTGGTTCGCCGTCGCGCGGCCGGCGTAAGCTATGATGTTGATATGCGCGGCGGGACGATCTTCGTTCGGGCCAACGATACCCATGTCAATTTCCGCATCGCCACCGCCGGTATCGCTGCGCCGGGCGACTGGCAGACGCTGATCGCCGGTTCCGACCGGGATTACATCACCGGCATGGCGGCTTTCACCTCGTATCTTGCCGTGCAGGGGCGGCGCGACGGGCTCGATCGCATCGTGCTGCGCCGCGACGACGGCAGCGAGACAGCGATCCCCTTCACCGAAGCTGCCTATACCGCTTCGCTGGGTACCAATCTGGAAGCGGACGCGCCGAAACTGCGGCTGGGTTATGCCTCGATGGTCACGCCGGCGACGGTTTTCGACTATGATGTCGCCAGCGGCACACTCGAAACCCGCAAGGTCCAGGCCATCCCCTCGGGCTATGATCCGTCGCAATATGAAAGCCGGCGGCTGTGGATCACGGCGCGGGACGGCGTGCGGGTGCCGGTTGCCATCGTCCATCGCAAGGGCTTCGCGGCCGATGGCAGCGGCGCGCTGCATCTCTACGCCTATGGCGCCTATGGCATCGCTTCCAGCCCGGGGTTTTCGGCCAACCGGCTGTCGCTGCTCGATCGCGGCATGGCCTATGCGGTCGCGCAGATTCGCGGCGGCGACGATCTCGGCCGGCAATGGTATCTCGACGGCAAGCTGGAAAAACGCACCAACACCTTCAACGACTTCGTCGATGTGGCGCGCGGGCTGGCGGCGGCCGGCTGGGCGGCGCCGGGGCAGATTTCGGCCAGCGGCGGTTCCGCCGGCGGCGAGCTGATGGGCGCCGTGATCAACCAGGCGCCCGAACTGTTCCGCGCCGTCGTCGCGCATGTGCCGTTCGTCGATGTGCTCAACACCATGCTCGATGAAAGCCTGCCGCTGACGCCGGGCGAATGGCCCGAATGGGGCAATCCGATCACCAGCAAGGCCGATTTCGAGCTGATCCGCAGCTATTCGCCCTATGACCAGGTGGCTGCCCAGGCCTATCCGCCGCTGATGGTCACTGCCGGGCTAAACGATCCGCGCGTGACCTATTGGGAGCCGGCGAAATGGACGGCGAAACTGCGCGCCGCCAAAACGGACGACAATATCCTGATTTTCAAGACCAACATGGGCGCCGGCCATGGCGGCAAGTCCGGGCGTTTCGCGGCGCTGGAGGAGCTGGCCGAGGAATACGCCTTCATCCTCGACCAGTTCGGGCTGGGCGATCGCTGAGCAAAGCCGCGAAGGGCTTCTATCCCCCCGCCAGCCGGGCCAGCGCCGCTTCGCGGCCGATCAGCGGCAGCAGCGCCGCCATTTCGGGGCCGTGGTCGCGGGCCGTCAGCGCCCGGCGAAGCGGCATGAACAGCCCCTTGCCCTTGCGGTCGCTGCTTGCCTTCAGTGCCGCGATCCAGCGAGGCCAGATGTCGTCGCCCCAGTCGAGCCCGGCGAGGCAGGCGCCGGCTGCGACCACGAAATCGCGGTCCTCGGGGTCGATCGCCGGCTCCAGCGGCCCGGTCAGCACCGGCTGCCAGTCCCGCGCTTCGGCGATGGTCGCGACGTTGCCGCGGACTGCCAGCCAGCCGGCTTCGGTCATTCCCTCAGGCAGGCGATCGGCGACGGCGGCGAAGGGCAGCAGCTGCAGCGTCCGCGCCGAAAGCGGCGCCAGGTCGGCGGCGTCGAACCGCGGCGGCGCCCGGCCGAAATGCGCAAGATCGAAGTTCGCCACCAGCGTGTCGAGGCTGGCGACGGCTTCGACCGGCTGCGACGTGCCGAGCCGGGCGAGCAGCGCTGCGATCGCCAGTGGCTCGATGCCGGCGTCGCGCCACGCCTCGACGCCTTCCGACCCCAGCCGTTTCGAAAGCGCGGCGTCGGCGCCGGTCAACAGCGGCAGGTGGGCGAGGCGCGGCACCGGCGCGCCGAGCGCTTCGAACATCTGGATCTGGATCGCGGAATTGGTGACATGGTCCTCGCCGCGGACGATATCGGTGACGCCCGTATCGATATCGTCGACGACCGACGGCAGCATATACAGCCAGCTGCCGTCGGCGCGGCGCACGACCGGGTCGGACAGCGCCGCCGGATCGGCCTGGGCGGCCCCCCGCGCGCCATCGTCCCAGCGGATCGGCGCTGCGGTTTCGAGGCGGAAACGCCAGTGCGGGGCGCGGCCGGCGGCAGCGTGGGCGGCGTGATCGGCGTCGGTCAGTGCCAGCGCGGCGCGATCATAGACCGGCGGCAGGCCGCGGCTTTGCGCGACCTTGCGCTTGAGGTCGAGTTCTTCCGGGCTTTCATAGGCACGATAGGCGCGGCCGCCGGCAGCCAGCCGGTCGAGCGCCGCCTGGTAGCGATCGAAGCGATCGGACTGGCGGATTTCGAGATCGGCAGCGAGGCCGAGCCAGGCGAGATCGTCGCGGATCGATCGCGCCGATGCCTCGCTCGATCGGGCGAGGTCGGTATCGTCGAGGCGCAGCAGGAAACGACCGCCGGCCCGGCGCGCCAGCAGCCAGTTGACCAGCGCGGTGCGGATGTTGCCGGCATGAAGCCGGCCGGTCGGCGACGGCGCGAAACGGGTAAGCATGATGCGTCGGTAGCGGGCGAGGCGCCGCCTGTCATCTCACGCGAATACGAGATCGGCCATGGTCAGGGTCACGCCGGCAACTGCCACTTCGAAATCCACCGTACCATCGCCATCCAGATCGACCCGGAGCAGCGAGCCGGTGCCGAGGGCGGTGATTTCGATGCTGCCCGGGGCCGGGCCGGGGTCTTCGGCAATGAACAGCAACTGGATGCGGTCACCGTCGCCGGCGTCGAAATCGGTGATGATGTCGCGGCGGCCGGTACCGGGCAGGCTGGCGGCGGTATCGTAGAAAGCGAACAGGTCGGCGCCGCTGCCGCCGGTCAGCGTGTCGGTGCCCGGCGATGCATATAGCCGGTCGACGCCGGCGCCGCCGTCCACCGAATCATTGCCGATGCCGCCGTTGAGGCCGTCGTCGCCATCGCCGCCGAAGAGGGTATCGGCGCCGGCTACACCGATTATGCTGTCGTTGCCGGCGTCGCCATGCAGGCGATCATCGCCGGTGCCGCCGTTCAGCGCGTCCGCGCCGTCGCCGCCGCTTATCGTATCGGCGCCATCGGCCCCGAACAGCCGGTCGTCGCCGCCGCCGCCGGACAGCTGGTCGTCGCCGGAACCGCCGTTCATCAGGTCGTTGCCGTCACCGCCATCCAGAACATCGTCGCCGCCGCCGGCGAACAGGCTGTCATCGCCGCCGCCGCCGGCCAGCGTATCGGCGCCATCGCCGCCGAAAATGCGGTCGCGGCCGCTGTTGCCGGTGATCCGGTCGTTGCCGCCGCGGCCATGGATGATGGCGTCGCGCGGATCAGCGAAGATCACATCGGCAGTGGCGGTGCCGCGCAGCAGCTGCGCGGTGGACATCGGCAGAAAGCGCAGCGCGGCGGTCATCATCAGGCTCCCGACCGCAGGCTCGGGCAGCGCGCGGTTTCATGCCTGTGATGACGGCAGCCGGGGCCGGGGCTTCAGCCCACGCCGTCGAGATATTCGACGTCCGGCTTCCCGGCGAGGCAGGCGCCAAGGCCGGGGCCGGCGGCCTTGAAATGGTCGCTGGCGCCGTGCGCCTTCAGCGCGTCTTCATCGACATAGAGCTCCAGCACCTTGTAGGTGTTGGCTTCGCTGCGGCTCTTGCACAGTTCATAGGCGAAATTGCCCGGTTCGAGCTCGCGGACCTGTTCGGCGAGGGTGGTGAACACCGTTTCGAATTCCTCGGCCTTGCCGTCCTGGATCTTCAGTGTCGCGATGACGCCGATCATTTCTGCTTATTCCTTTGGTGTCCTGAAACAAACCAACCGGGCGAGTGAAGTTTTTGATTTATCTGTAGCATCGTACCGGCGCTGATTTCTGCGGCCGATGAAGCCTGCCACTTCGCCCACGAAGAAGATAAGTCCCAAAATAACAAGTGGGTGATCGAATGCCGCTACGACGAAAGTCTGTAGAAATAATGATGCGACCGCCTCCGCCGCTAGCGCTGCAAAAATAGTTATAAAAACAGCCGCGAAGGCAGCCATAATTTTTGCGCGGAGCGACATCAATAGGCCCGAATAGGCCGCGAGAACACCCGGGTCACCTCGGGTTCGAAGCTCTCCAGCGGGTCGATGTCAAACGCCGGATCGAAGGCCGGCGCGTCCCAGCGGTCGACCAGCTTTTCGGCGAAATCATACCAGGGCTCGTCCTTGAACCGGTCGCGTGCCTGCGCGTCCTTGCCGAGGAATTCGTAATAATAGCGGCCCTGGAAGTCCTGATGGTGCTTGACCGCGTAATAGATGTCGTCGGCCACATAGGGTTTCAGGATTTCGGCGGCGATGGCGCCGTGGTTGGGAATGCTCATCAGCTTGCCGAGGTCGTGGCACAGCGCCGCGACGATTTCCTGATCGTCGGCGCCGTCGCGCCGGGCGAGCGTCGCCGTCATCAGGCTGTGGACAAGCTGGTTGGCGCCGAAGCCGACTTCGATGGCCTCCAGCCGCGCCAGCGATTCCATGATCTGCCGCGGCGCGTCGCTGACCTGATGCTGCATGTGCGCACCGGCGATCGTCGCCCAATCCGCTGCCGTGCCTTCGATCATGGTGGTAAACATGCAGATTCTCCTCGAACCCTCGGGCCTCGAACCATCAGGATGTCATGCCGCCTTGTCGGCGAACACCTCGCGATAATGCTTGCGCAGCGCGACCTTGTCGATCTTCGCCGATCCGAGCTTGGGAAGCGGCTCGGACGAAACCCAGATCTTCGCCGGCACCTTGAAGCCGGCAAGCTCGCGCGCCACGAAATCGGCGAGCGCATCGGGCTCTACCGGCGTATCGGCCTTGGCATAGACGACGGCGCCGACGATTTCGCCGAGCCGCTCGTCGGGCAGGCCGAAAACGCTGGCTTCGGCGATCGCCGGATGGGCGTAGATCGCCGCTTCGACTTCCTGGCAGCTGATGTTCTCGCCGCCGCGGATGATGATGTCCTTCTTGCGATCGACGATGAACAGATAGCCGTCTTCGTCGATCATGCCGAGGTCGCCGGTGCGGAACCAGCCGTTGCCCGGGAACGCCGCCAGCGTCGCTTCCGGCTTCATCCAGTAACCGCGGCACGAACATACCGATCGGATGCAGACTTCGCCGACTTCGCCGGTGGCCAGCCCGGCGCCGACCGGGCCATCGCCCGGATCGATGCGCAATTCGACCAGCGGCGGCGAGGCGCGGCCGGCCGATGCCGGTTTGGCGCGATAATTGCCGCGGAAATTGCCGGTGCCGACGCCGTTGGTCTCGGTCAGGCCATAGCCCTGCACCGGATGCTTGCCTTCGAACGTGTTGGCGAGGCGCTCGACATGCTCGGGCGGCCGCGGCGCGCCCCCGCTGGCGATATCGACGAGGCTCGACAGGTCGTAGCGATCGCGATCGGGGTGCTGCATCAGTTCAAGGCTCATCGTCGGCACGCCGACGAAATAGGTGCAGCGCTCGCGCTCGATCAGCCGCAGCGCTTCGCCGGCATCCCATTTGTGCATGATCACCATCTTGCGGCCGATGGCGATCGATACCAGCAGCACCGGCACCAGCCCGGTGATATGGAAAAGCGGCACATTCAGCAGCATCACCTGCTGTTCGGCCGGCGTCGCCCCGGCGCGGGTGTTGAGTTCGAGCAGCGCGAGCCCGGCGACGAGGTAGTTCATCGTGCCGTGCACCATGCCGCGGTGCGTCGAAACCGCGCCCTTGGGATGGCCGGTCGATCCCGATGTGTACATGATCGAGACATCGTCTTCGGGAAACAACTCGGGCAGATACCAGGTCGTCGGCGGCGAGGCGGCGAGTTCGTCCTCGATGCGCAGCGCGCCGAGGCTTTCGGCGATCTCGCGCGCCGTGCGCACGGTCAGGATACAGACATGGCACGATGCCTTGCCGATGCGGCGAGCGCGTTCCTCGTCGGCGATCACCAGCCGGGCGCCCGAATCGCGCAGGCCGTAATCCAGCTCCTCGGAAGTCCACCACGCGTTCATCGGCACGGCGACAGCGCCCAGATGGACGATGCCGCAGAACGCCACCACCCATTCGGGATAATTGCGCATGGCGATGGCGACGCGGTCACCCTTGGCGACACCGTGGCGGTGCTGCAGCATGGCGGCGAATTTCAGCGCCTGGGCATGGACATCGCCGAAGGTCATCCGTTCCTCGCCGAAGACCAGGAACTCCTTCTGCGCCTGGGTCATGAAGAACAGCCCGAGCAGCTCGCGCATCGACGGAGGCGCATTCGCGAACACCGGAACATCGACACCGCGCACCCGGGCGCTGCCGATGCCCAGCATCCCGCCCGGCGCGGTGATGCCGGCGACAACGGCATCGAGTTCGGAATCAAGCTGCGACTTCATGGCGTCTCCCCGCGAGGGACTGACGCCCCCGTCGTTGCTTCCGCTTGTTGGCAATTTTCCGGCGCGATGCAAGGTGGCGGCGGGATTTCAGGAAGGAAAGGGCCTCCGGCGGCCGGGGCCTGAAGCCCCAGACCCGCAGCCGTCTGGCGTATCGCAAATCGAGGTACGCCCTTCCGAGGACCGATTCCGACCGAAAACCCCCAGTCAAATGATTGGGGTCCAGAGGCTCAGCCTCTGGCCGCCGGAGGCGCCTTCTAATACCCCATCAGCCGGGCCAACCGATCACCGTGGAAATGCGCATCGCCGAAGGTTTCCTGCGCGGCACGGGCGCGTTTCATGAAGAAACCGATGTCGAAATCGTCGGTCATGCCGATGCCGCCGTGCATCTGGACGGCTTCGTTGGTGGCGAGCTTTGCCACGGCCCCGGCCTTGGCCTTGGCCAGCGAGGCGAACACCGGCGCCCGGTCGTCGCCCGCATCGAGCGCCTGCAGTGCGCGCAATGTTGCCGATCGGGCCAGTTCGACTTCGCAGAACAGGTGCGCGGCGCGGTGCTGCAGCGCCTGGAAGCTGCCGATCCTGGCGCCGAACTGCTCGCGCTGCTTGAGGTAATCGACGGTGCGGGCAAAGCTTTCGCTCGACACGCCCAGCATTTCGGCAGCGAGCGCGGCGCGGCCGGCGTCCAGCACCTTTTCGAGGATGGCGAAGCCGCCGCCGACCGGCCCGAGCACATCGGCGCCATCGACCTGCACCTCGCTGAGCGCGATGCGCGCCGCGTTGCGGCTGTCGATCATCGAGCGGCGGGTGACCGCGACGCCCGCGGCCTTTGCATCAACCAGGAACAGCGTGATGCCTTCCGCGCTGTCGCTGTCGCCGGCGGTGCGTGCGGCGACGATCAGCGTGTCGGCGACATGGCCATCGAGGACGAAGCCCTTGACTCCGTTGAGCCGGAAGCCGTTGCCCGATGGCGCCGCGGTGGCTTCGACAAATGCAGGCGCATGGCGGGCGGCTTCGTCGGCCGCGAGCGCGAACAGCCGGGCGCCTTGCGCGATCAGCGGCAGGTATTTCGCCTGCTGTTCCGCCGATCCGCCGGTGACGAGCGCAGTCGCGGCGAGGATACCGGTCGAAAGCATCGGCGCCGCGCTCAGGTTGCGGCCGATGGCTTCCATGATGATTCCGCCGGCGACATTGCCCAGTCCGGCGCCGCCGTGTTGCTCGGGCACCAGCACGCCGGCAAAGCCCATTTCGGCGATCTTGGCCCAGACATCGCGGCGGAACCCGGTGGCGTCGGCACTGTCGCGCAGTTCGCGGTGCTGGCCGACCGGCGCCTCGCCGGCGAAAAAGCCGTCGGCGCTGTCCTTGATCATCTTCTGTTCGTCGGTGAGGACGAGAGCCATCGCGTTCTTCTCTCTTCTCCCCTCCCGCAAGCGGGAGGGGTGGTGGTGGGTCCTGCCTGCCGGCGGATCAGGCCCCCGGCAATTCCAGCACGCGCTTGGCGATGATGTTGAGGTTGATCTCGCTGGTGCCGCCCTCGATCGAGTTCGCCCGGCTGCGCAGCCAGCCGCGGGCAAGATCGCCCCCGGAGCCTTCGGTGCCCTCGTCGCCTTCGCCCGGGCCCTCCCAGGTGAGGCCATCGGAGCCGGCGACCGACATCAGCAGCTGCATCCGGTCCTTGTTGAGCTCGGTGCCGTAATATTTCAGCATCGACGACAGCGCGCCGACACCCTGGCCCGCCTTGGCCTCGTCCTTCACCCGCTCCATGGTCAGCGCAAAGGCCCAGGCATCGATCTCGTGGCGGACGATGTCGGTGCGCAGGCCGCCGTCACCGATGACGCCGTCCTTCAGCCCCAGCTTGCGTGCTGCCACCTGCGCCACCGAATCGCGCATGCCGCCACCCGTTGAATCGCTGCCGCCGATCATCTCGCGTTCGTGGGTCAGCAGATATTTGGCGATGTCCCAGCCCTTGCCGGGTTCGCCCATCAGGTTGCGCCGCGGCACCCGGACATTGTCGAAAAACGTCTGGCAGAACGGCGAAGCGCCCGAAATCAGCCGGATCGGCGAGGTCGAGACGCCGGGCGACGCCATGTCGAACAACAGGAAGGAAATGCCGAGGTGCTTGGGCGCCTGCGCCTCGGTGCGGACGAGGCAGAAGATCCAGTCGGCCTTGTCGGCATAGCTGGTCCACACCTTGGAACCGTTGACGATGTAATCATCGCCGTCGAGCACGCCCGAGGTGCGCAAGCTGGCAAGGTCCGACCCGGCGCCCGGCTCCGAATAGCCCTGGCACCAGCGGGTTTGCCCGCGCGCGATCGGCGGCAGATGCTCCAGCTTCTGCGCTTCGCTGCCGTATTTGAGCAGCGCCGGGCCGAGCATCCAGATGCCGAAGCTCGACAGCGGCGAGCGCGCCTCGATGCGGCGCAGTTCGCTGGCAAGAACGCGCGCCTCGTCCCTCGATAGCCCGCCACCGCCATATTCGCGCGGCCATTCCGGCGCTGTCCAGCCGCGCGCGCCCATGCGTTCCAGCCACAGCCGCTGCGCGTCGCTGCCGAACTTCGCGCGGCGGCCGCCCCAGCAGACATCGGCGTCGCTGCGGATGGGAGTGCGCATTTCGGCGGGGCAATTCGCCGCCAGCCAGTCGCGCACTTCGGCGCGGAAGCTTTCCAAATCGGCCATGCGACTTCCTTGCTGGCAATCCTGATACCCCGCCTTATGGTGCCGGCGCCCCGGCCCCGCAACCCATGCAAAAGGCAGTGCGTGATCCTTCAGACCGCCATCGATTTCGCCGGCCTGCCGCTGCGGCCGGAGGTGTTCACCATCCCGGGATTCAGCGCTTTCGGCACCGAAATCGGGCCATTGTCGCTGCGCTGGTACGCGCTCAGCTATATTGTCGGCGTCATTGCCGCCTGGTGGCTGTTCGTCCGCATGGCGCGCCAGCCCGGCGCGCCGCTGACCGAGCCGCAGATCGACGATTACATCAGCTGGGGCACGCTCGGCGTCATCCTCGGCGGCCGGCTCGGCTATGTGCTGTTCTACAATCCGGCAAAATTCGCTGCCGATCCGATCGCCATCCTGCGGCTGTGGGATGGCGGCATGGCGTTCCACGGCGGCGCCGCCGGGGTCATCGTCGCCGGCTTCGCCTATGGCGCGGCGCACCGCGTTTCGGGGCTGCGCATCCTCGACTACATCGCCGTGGTGGCGCCGGTCGGCCTGCTGCTCGGCCGGCTGGCCAACTTCATCAACGGCGAGTTGTGGGGCCGGCCGACGGGAAGCGACTGGGGGGTGATCTTCCCCGATGCCGGGCCGGAACCGCGCTACCCGTCGCAATTGTTCGAAGCCGGGCTGGAAGGCGTGGTTTTGTTCGCCGTTCTCAACTGGCTGTTCTGGCGCACCGGAGCGCGGGCGCGGCCGGGCCTCCTCGCCGGGGTGTTCGGCATCGGCTATGGCGCGGCGCGCTTCGTCGTCGAATTCTTCCGCGAACCCGATCGGCAGCTCGGCGTGCTGTCGACCGGGCTGACCATGGGACAAAGCCTCAGCCTGCCGTTCATCATCGCCGGGCTGCTGCTGGTGATCCGCGCCCTGCGGCGGCCGGTGGTGGTGGCTTGATTGGGTAGAACCGGGCCCTCGGCGGCTGGGGCCGGAGGCAATTTTTGCTGATGACCCCTGTTGCCTCCGCCTTGCGTGACCGCATCGCGGCGAACGGCCCGCTGCGCCTCGACGAATGGATGGCGGCGTGCAACGCGCACTATTATGCGACGCGGGACCCGCTCGGCGCCGATTTCACCACCGCGCCGGAAATCAGCCAGATGTTCGGCGAACTGGTCGGCGGCTGGATCGGCGATCTCTGGCTGCGTGCCGGGGCGCCGCCGCTGCGGCTGATCGAGCTCGGCCCGGGGCGCGGCACGCTGATGGCCGATGCGCTGCGGGTCCTTGCCCGGTTGCCGGATTTCGGCGAGCGGGTGGAATTGGCTCTGGTCGAAACCAGCCCGGTGCTGCGCGCTGCCCAGGCCGGGCGGCTGCAAGGGGCGGCATGGTTCGACAGCCTGGACCACGTGCCCGACGACCGCGCCATCATCGTCGTCGCCAATGAATTCTTCGATGCACTGCCGATCCGCCGGCGAGACAGCGCGGGCGAAGTCGCGGTCGGCGCCGGCTTTGCCGAAACGCGCCTCGCCGGCGACGGCCCGGTGGTCGATCGCTTCGCCGGCGAATGGTCGCCTGCGACGCAAGCGATCGCTGCCGAAATCGGGGCCCGGCTGCGCACCCGCGGCGGTGCGGCGCTGGTCATCGATTATGGCGGCGCCGGGCCGCACGCCGATACGTTGCAGGCGCTGCGCGCCGGCGTTCCCGTCGATCCCTTCGCCGATCCGGGGGAGGTCGACCTGACCGCGCATGTCGATTTCACCGCGCTCGCCCGTGCCGCAGCGGTGCCGGCATTCGGCCCGGTGGCGCAGGGCGTCTGGCTGGCGCGGCTGGGGATCGAGGCGCGCGCGGCGCGGCTGCGTGCGGCCGCGACGCTGACCGAACGCGCTGCCATCGATGCCGCGCTGGTGCGCTTGACGGGAACGATGGGAACGCTGTTCAAGGCAGCCGCGCTGACGGCCGCCGATTGGCCGCAGCCGGCGGGGTTCTGAATGACGGTCCGATATCGCGATGCCGGCCCTGCCGATGCCGCTGCGCTGGGCGGGCTGACGCGGGCGACGTTTATCGAAACCTTCGGCGCACGCTACCGGCTCGATGACCTGACGGCGTTCCTTGGGCAACGCAGCGATGCCGCGACCGCTGCCGAGCTTGCCGATCCGGGCGCAGCGGTGCGGCTGGCATTGGCCGGTTCGACGCCGATCGGTTTCTGCAAGCTGGCGCCGTGCAAGCTGCCGATCGATGACGACGGCCGGCGGGTGATCGAATTGCAGCAGCTCTACGTCTTCGGCCCGTGGCAGGGTGCCGGCGTGGCGGCAACGCTGGCGCAATGGGCGATCGCCACGGCGCGAGCGCGGGGCGCGCAGGACCTGTGGCTCAGCGTGTTCAGCGAAAACCCGCGCGCGCGGCGATTCTACGCGCGGCACGGCTTTGTCGAGATACGGTCGTGGGAATTCATGGTGGGAACGCAGGCCGACGAGGATCTGCTGTGCCGGCGGCGTCTGGATGGCCATGATGACTGCGCCTGATCCGGCGTTCGTCGTCGCGCCGGGGCTGGCGGCGCGCCACGGCTTTTTCGGCCGCGCCGGCGGAGTCTCGCTCGGCATCTACGCCAGCCTCAACGTCGGGCTGGGATCGAGCGACGATCCCGCCGCCGTTGCCGAAAACCGCCGCCGCGCCGTCGCTGCCACCGCGCCCGGCGCCGGGCTGGTGACACTGCACCAGGTCCACAGCGCCGATGTCGTCCATGTCACGGCGCCGTTCGCCGATGCCGGGCGCCCTGCCGCCGATGCGATGGTGACAGCAACGCCGGGCCTCGCCCTCGGCATCCTTACCGCCGATTGCGCGCCGATCCTGCTTGCCGATACGCAAGCCGGCGTCATCGGGGCAGCACACAGCGGCTGGAAGGGCGCGCTGGCCGATATCGGCGGCGCGACGGTACGGGCGATGCAGCGCCTCGGCGCCCGGCCGGATCGCATCGTCGCTGCCATCGGGCCGTGCATCGCGCGTGCCAGCTATGAAGTCGATGCCGCCTTTCGCGACCGGTTCCTCGGCCAGCAGCCGGCCGATGACGGCTTTTTCGCGCGCGGCCGCGGGACACGCTGGCAGTTCGACCTCGAAGGGCTGGTGGCACAGCGGCTGGCCGCGGCCGGCGTCGGCCGGGTCGTCGCTATGGGGGTGGACACGTACGTCGATGCGGCGCGCTGGTTCAGCTATCGCCGCACGACGCATGCCGGCGAACCCGATTACGGCCGGCAGCTCGCGTTGATCGCGTTGTAGCGGGGGCGACGATCCGGCGGCGGCGGCGGTGGCGCGGCACCAGGCCCGAACCGGAAACGAAGCTTGAACACTGGTGGCGAAACCGGCATGCAACCGGCCGGGGGCGCTGCGGCTGCCCCTGTCAGATCGCCCCGCGCAGGGCGTCGAAACCGTCCGCGCCGCCGGGTGCTCGCCCCGCCAGATGCAGCAGCTCGACGGTAACGGCCGTCTTGCCGTCCGCATCCGCTCCCGTGGCAAAGCCGGCAGCTGCAGCCGCCAGCACGTCGCGGCGCAGCGGCGCCCGGCTGGCCAGCGGCGACCGCGCGCCCATCGCCGTCAGGTCGCCGAACAGGCGGTGCAGCGACGCGTAGCGAACCGTCAGCCGTTCGACATCGCTGACCGGCACCGCGAAGCCGGCGCGCGCGAGCAGCGCGGCGCCGGCCTGCGCCTCCACCATCGGGGCGGTACGCGCCGCGGCGCCGCCGGTGATGGCGCTTTCCGCGGCGATCAGCGCGGCGCGAACCTCCACCAGCGTCATGCCGCCGGCCAGCACGGCGAGGAACAGCCCGCCGGGGCGCAGCACGCGCCGCGCCTGCACCAGCGCGCCGGGCAGATCGGAAACGCTGGCAAGGCCGCCGGCCGAAACGACCAGATCGAAACTCGCGTCGGCGAAGGGCAGGCGATCTTCGTCGGCCACCACATCGGCACCGCCGGGGCCGAGCGCCAGGCGTACTGCCCCCGGCCATACCGGCGCCGGGCCA
>JBBQWE010000058.1:0-16555 GCA_038210855.1 Sphingomonadales bacterium
TGATCAAGATGATCATCGCGCCGCTGGTGCTGTCCACGCTGATCGTCGGGGTGGCGCACATGGGGTCGGGCGAGACTGTCGGCCGCATGTTCGGCCGCACGCTCGGCTGGTTCATCGGCGCCTCGCTGCTGTCGCTGACGCTGGGGATCGTCATGGTCAATCTTCTGGCACCGGGCGTCGGAGTCGGGCTGGAACTGCCGGCCGCCGACGCGACATCGGGGCTGGCGTCCAAGACCTTCGACCTCAAGGAATTCATCAGCCACATCGTGCCGAAATCGATCATCGAAGCGATGGCTACCAACGAGATCCTGCAGATCGTGGTATTCTCCCTGTTCGCCGGGGTTGCGCTGATCGGCATGGGCGAGGCGGCGGGGCCGATCACTCGCGGCCTCGATGCGCTGATGCACATGATGCTGCGGGTCACGGGCTATGTCATGCTGCTGGCGCCGTTCGCGGTGTTTTCGGCCGTGGCTTCGGCGATCGCGGTCGAAGGCCTCGGCATATTGCTGACCTTTGCTGCCTTCATCGGCAGCTTCTATCTGGCGCTGGCGCTGCTCTGGGCGGTGCTGATCGGCGCCGGCGGCGCGATCATCGGCTTCGGCAACGTCCGCCGGTTGATCAGCGGGGTGCGCGAGCCGTTCCTGATCACCTTCGCCACCGCCTCTTCCGAAGCTGCCTATCCCAAGCTGCTCGAAGCGCTCGAACGCCAGGGCATCCCCAATCGCATCGCCAGCTTCGTGCTGCCGCTCGGCTACAGCTTCAACCTCGATGGTTCGATGATGTATTGCGCCTTTGCCAGCATCTTCATCGCCCAGGCCTATGGCATCGACCTTACCCTTGGCCAACAAATCGGCATGCTGCTGCTGCTGATGATCACGTCGAAAGGCATCGCCGGGGTGCCGCGCGCCTCGCTGGTGGTGGTCGCGGCGACGCTGCCATACTTCAACATCCCGGAAGCCGGCCTGCTGCTGATCCTCGCCGTCGATCACTTTCTCGACATGGGCCGCAGCGCGACGAACGTCATCGGCAATGCAGTGGCAACGGCGGTGATCGCGAAATGGGAAACCGGGCGGGAGGTTTCATCGCCAGCTCCGGCAGAAGTCGGGCTGCCGCCGACGGCCGGCGCCTGAGGCCGCTGCGCCGCATTTTTCGGCCCCTTCACCATTGGCAGACTGATCGGTTTTCTCGCTGACAGAGGCGGCGATCGAGCTTCCTATTTTACATGTTTTACGAGTTTCAAGAAAACCTCTGCCAGAATCGGCCCTCGCCACAGCCTGACCGATCGATTTCTTCGATTTCAAAGAGCTTTCGAGATCGGATGTACCAGCAATCCGCAGTGTAGGAAAATCGGTCGACGCCTCGCCGGATCGGCAGGGGCGTCCGCCGCCGGAATGACGGACGCCGGGTACGAGGACCCGGCGTCGATCCTTCAAAGTGCCGGCACGCGCAGCACCTGGCCGGGGTAGATCTTGTCCGGGTGGCTGAGCATCGGCTGGTTGGCTTCGAAGATCTTCATGTACTTGCCGGCGTCGCCATAAAGGCTCTTGGCGATGCCCGAGAGCGTGTCGCCGCGCTCGACGGTGTGGAAAACCACCGCTTCCTCGTCGGAATCGGCATCGCCGGCGTCATTGGCCGCGGGAGCCGGCGCCGCGCCGGCGGCTGGCTGGATCGAGGACAAAGGCACGCGCATCTGGTTGTTGACGCGGGTGATGCCCTCGCTGTTGCCGACTGCGACGACGATCTTCGAAGCTTCGGCGCGGTTGACGGCAAGGCCGGTCAGCGTCGCGACGCCATCGGCGATCTTCACGTCGAAATTGCTGACGTTGAGGCCGAGGCGGGTAATTTCGGCCTCCATGGCGCCGGCGTCGGGACCGGAACCGAGTTTTTCCTTGATGAAATCGATGATGCCCATGGGGTGTCTCCTGGCGGCGGATGTCCGCTCGGGGAGGAAACGCACGAAGGGCGGGGCGGGGTTCCGTTACGGAAGGAATTCGGCACGCCCGCAACGCCTGCCGCCGCCGCCGCCCCTCCCCTCAAGCCGAAGGCATGACCGTCATTGCGGCACAAAGCCCGACAAAACGGCGGCTGGGGCCCTCGGCCCCAGCCGCCGGAGGTTCTTTCCTTTGTTCGTATCGAGCCTCAGCTAACCGGCGGCCGGCGGCGGTAGCTCAGCGCTTCGGCGATATGGACCCGCGATACTGTCTCGGCGCCGGCGAGATCGGCAATGGTGCGGGCGACGCGCAGCACCCGGTTGTAGCCGCGTGCCGACAGGCGCAGCGCTTCGGCGGCCTGGGTCAGCAGCTTGGCTCCCGCGGCGTCGGGGGTCGCGGCGGCTTCCAGCACGCGGCCGTCGGCTTCGGCGTTGGTGCGCGCCGCCCCACCTGCGTAGCGATCGGTCTGGCGGCGGCGGGCGGCGGCGACGCGGGCGGCAACGATGGCGCTGTCTTCCGCCGGCGGCGGCAGTGCCAGATCGGCGGCGCTGACCGCACCGACTTCGACGTGCAGGTCGATGCGATCGAGCAATGGGCCCGAGATGCGCGACTGGTAATCGGCGGCGCATTTCGGCGCGCGCGAACAGGCGAGCGCCGCGTCGGAAAGATGGCCGCAACGGCAGGGGTTCATCGCCGCGACCAGCTGCACCCGCGCCGGATAGGTGACGTGCGCTGCCGCCCGCGCCACCATCACGCTGCCGGTTTCCAGCGGCTGGCGCAGCGAATCGAGCACGCCGCGCTGGAATTCCGGCAATTCGTCGAGGAACAACACGCCCAGATGCGCCAGGCTGACCTCGCCGGGCCGCGCCCGCGCGCCGCCGCCGACCAGCGCCGGCATCGAGGCGCTGTGGTGCGGCGCCCGAAACGGCCGCGACCGGATCAGCCGGCCGCCGTCGAGTTCGCCGGCCATCGACGCGACCATCGAGACTTCCAGCGCCTCGGCCGGGGTAAGTTCGGGCAGGATGCCCGGCATCGCAGCGGCAAGCAGCGACTTGCCCGATCCGGGCGGCCCCGACATCAGAAGATTGTGCCCGCCGGCGGCGGCGATCTCGACCGCGCGCTTGGCGATTTCCTGGCCCTTGATCTCGCCCATGTCGGGGCCGCTGCGGGTGATCTCCGCCAGGCTGCGCACCGGCGGCGACAGCAATTGCGTGCCCTTCAGATGATTGAGCAGGGTGAGCAGATCGGGGGCAGCGACCACATCGACTTCGCCGGCCCACGCCGCCTCCCCGCCCTGCGACGCCGGGCAGACCAGCCCCAGTTCGCGTTCGGCGGCGTGCAACGCCGCGAGCAACACCCCCGGCACCGGCGCCAGCCGGCCATCGAGGCCGAGTTCGCCGACACACAGGAAGCCATCGACAGCGTCCTGCGGGATGACCCCCATGGCGATCAGCAACCCGAGCGCGATCGGCAGATCGTAATGCGAACCTTCCTTGGGCAGATCGGCGGGTGACAAATTGACGACGATGCGTCGCGGCGGCAGCGCCAGGCCGATGGCATCCAGGGTGGCGTGAACCCGCTCCCGGCTTTCCTTCACTGCCTTGTCGGGCAGGCCGACGGTGAAGAAACCGACGGCGCCGGCGGCCATCTGCACCTGTACATCGACGGCGCGCGCCTCCAGCCCCAGAAAGGCGACCGTGCCGACATGCGCAACCATTCCGCCCCCCCGGCACCCGCCCCGTGCAATACCCTAGGCAGGTCGGTTTTTTTCCTCAAGACGTCGCCGCAATGGTTGCGCCGCCCTTATCGTCGGCAGTGGCGGCAATTTGCGACTTTCCCCGCGGCGTGCGCGCGCTATTGCGGGGCGGTGCGTGTTGCCATCATCCCCTGCCGCGAGGCACTTCGCCTCGTCAGGCTCGGCGCCGGCGGCACGCTGATGGTCGTCGGCCCGATCATCGGGCTGCCGACTCCCGGGCCGCTCGGCCTGGTGCTGTTCGCCGCCGGGCTGGCACTGGTGCTGCGCAATTCGCCGGCGGCCCGGCGCCACTATGTTCGCTATGCCCGCCGCAACCCGCGCGTGCAGCGGGTGATGAATTTCGGCTTGCGCCGCCGGCGGGGCCGCGTTGCGGGTGCGCTTCTTGCGGAGGAAAAGCGGCCTCCGGCGGCTGGGCCTGAGGCCGCAGACCCGCAATCTTTGGCTGCCATCCCGAAGGACGGCGTTGCGATTGTCGGATAGAATGCGGGTCCGGGGTCGCAGGCCCATCCCTTGCGCGAAGTCGAAGGGCGCTGGCGGCATTTTTTTCGCCTGCAAGCGCCGGGAACCGGCTCAAACGGCGGTTTCGTCTTCGGCTGCGGCGGTGCTGGCGCCGTTGTGGACGAGTTCGACGCGGGTGCCGGGGTGGTTGTCGGTGACGTTGATTTCGGCCTCGAGGTGTTTGGCAAGGGCGCCGACGAGGCTGCTGCCGAGGCCGGGGACGGCGGCATCGTGTGCCGGCATGCCGACGCCATCATCGCTGACGGCGAGCACCCAGTCGCTGCCGCTGACGGCGTAATCGACGACGACCTTGCCATGGTCACCCGGCTGGAAGGCGTGCTTGAGCGCGTTGATGACGAGTTCGGTGACGACGAGGCCGAAGCTGACCGAAAATTTTCCTTCGACCATTGCCGGTGCGGTGGTGGAAGTGAGGCTGACGAGATCATGATCCTCGATCATCGACGCGCCCAGGCTTGCGCACAGCTGGAGGAGATAGGCGCCGAGATCGACAGTCCCCCCGGCAGTAACGGCGAGCTGGCGCTGCAGCATCGCCACCGACATGACCCGGTTGTGGGCGTCTTGCAGGTGCAGCCGGGCTGCCGACGCCGGCGTCAGCTTGCGGGCGCCTTGCATCAGCACGCCGGAGATGATCTGCAGGCTGTTGGCGACCCGGTGCCGCAGTTCCTGCAGCAGGACCGCCTTTTCGGCGATCATCTCGTCCTTCAGCCGGACCGCGATCCGGGCCAGGGTGACATCGGCAACCGAAAGCAGCAGATGGCCGCGGTCCCCGCCGACATGATCGAGCAACCGGGCCCCCAGTACGAGGCGGCGTCGGCCCTCGCCGGGGATATCGAGATCGACCTCGTAATCGGCATCGACACCGGCACCCGAAAGTGCCGCGCCGAGCAGCGAGCGGATGCGCGGCCGGTTCCACTCGCCGCTGCCGAGATCGAAGAAACTGGTCCCGATGGTGCCGGTGGGCGGAAGATCGAAGGCCGCGAGGAAAGAGGCACTGGCGCCGAGCACGCGGCAGTCGCGATCGAGGAGGACGAGCGGTGCCGCCGATGAACCAACGACGGCGAGCGCCAGCGTGGTAGCGATTTCGGGTGCGCTATCGACCATCGCCTGCCTTCAACACTGGCCGGATGCCGACGCGATGCCAGTTATTCCCGGCACAAGCCTGCCCCATCGACGGAACCGGGGCAGGTGGATAGCACGGCGCAGCGCGCAGCTTGCATGAAGTCGCTTTGCGGGCGCGGAATTGACGAAAGCCCGGGTCGGACCTACATCGCGGCGTCTGACAGAAGGGTGGCAAAGCGCTGCCTGTCGCCATGCGGCTTAGGATTTTCATGCTCGGATTCGGCGGTATCGCCAAGCGGCTATTCGGTTCCAGCAACGACCGCCACGTCAAGTCGCTGGCGCCGATCGTGGCGCGCGTCAATGCATTGGAAGCGCAGGTCTCGGCGCTCGACGATGCCGGGTTGCGCGCGCAGACCGACAAGTTCCGCGCCGAACTGGCGAACGGTGCCAAGATCGACGATCTGCTGCCCGAAGCCTTTGCCACGGTTCGCGAGGCCGCCCAGCGGACGCTCGGCCAGCGCCATTACGATATGCAGCTGGTTGGCGGGATCGTCCTGCACCGCGGCGAGATCGCCGAAATGCGCACCGGCGAGGGCAAGACGCTGGTGGCGACGCTGGCCGTCTATCTGAACGCGCTGCCCGGCAAGGGCGTCCATGTCGTGACGGTCAACGATTATCTCGCCAGCCGCGATGCGGCGTGGATGGGCCAGGTCTACAAGTTCCTCGGGCTTAGTGTCGGCGTCATTGTTCCCAATATCGATGATGCGACCCGGCGCGAAGCCTATGCCTGCGACATCACCTATGGCACCAACAACGAATTCGGCTTCGATTATCTTCGCGACAACATGAAATACAGCCGCGAGCAGATGGTGCAGCGGCCATTCCATTACGCCGTGGTCGACGAAGTCGATTCGGTGCTGGTCGACGAAGCGCGCACGCCGCTGATCATTTCGGGACCGACTGACGACAAGTCGGAACTCTACCTTGCCGTCGATGCGGTGGTGAAGCAGTTCGGACCGCCCGATTACGAGATCGACGAAAAGGCCAAATCGGTCATCCTGACCGAAGGCGGCACCGAGCGCGCCGAACAGACACTGCTGGCGGCCGGGCTGCTGGAGGGCGAGAACCTCTATGACTTCGAAAATACCCAGGTTGTCCATCACCTGAACCAGGCGCTGCGGGCCAATGTCATCTTCCGCCGCGATACCGATTACATCGTGCGCGGCGGCAAGGTCATCATCATCGATGAATTCACCGGCCGCATGATGGACGGGCGGCGCTGGTCCGATGGCCTGCACCAGGCTGTCGAAGCCAAGGAAGGCGCGCAGATCCAGCCGGAAAACCAGACGCTGGCATCGATCACTTTCCAGAATTATTTCCGCATGTACCCGAAGCTTGGCGGCATGACCGGCACCGCGGCGACCGAGGCATCGGAATTCTTCGATATCTACAAGCTGAATGTCGTCGAGATCCCGACCAACCGGCCGGTGCTGCGCCAGGATGTCGACGATGAATTCTACAAGAACGCCGACGACAAGTTCAAGGCGATCGTCAAGACCATCCGCGAAGCGACGGCGCGTGGCCAGCCGATCCTGGTCGGCACCGTGTCGATCGAGAAAAGCGAGATGCTGAGCGAATATCTGACGCGCGAGGACGTCAAGCACGTCGTGCTCAACGCCCGCTATCACGAACAGGAAGCCCATATCGTCGAGCAGGCCGGGCGGCTGGGTGCCGTCACCATCGCCACCAACATGGCCGGCCGCGGTACCGATATCCAGTTGGGCGGCAATTTCGAAGCGCGGGTGATCCGCGAGCTCGAAGGTGTCGCCGAAGGGCCGGAACGCGACGCCGGCGTGGCTCGGATCAAGGCCGAGGTCGAGGCGGAGCGCGAAGCGGTGCGCGCCGCCGGCGGGCTGTTCGTGCTCGGCACCGAACGCCATGAAAGCCGCCGTATCGACAACCAGCTGCGCGGCCGATCGGGCCGGCAGGGCGACCCCGGCCTGTCGCGATTCTATCTCAGCCTCGATGACGATCTGCTGCGCATCTTCGGCCAGCAGTCCATGCTGTCGCGGATGATGAACAATTCGCTGGAGGAGGGCGAGGCGATCGTCCACCCGTGGATTTCCAAAGCGATCGAGACGGCGCAGAAGAAGGTCGAAGCACGCAACTACGATGTGCGCAAACAATTGCTCGAATACGACAATGTCATGAACGACCAGCGCAAGGTGGTCTATGACCAGCGCGCCGACATCATGGATTCGGCCACCGTCGGCGATGTCGTGGTCGACATGCGCGCCGAAACCATCAACGCGCTGGTCGGCACCTGCTGCCCACCCAATTCCTACCCCGAACAATGGGACGTCGATGCGCTCGAAGCCGGGGTTCAGGGCACGCTGGGGCTGGACTTGCCGGTCCGTGACTGGCCGCAGGAAGCCGCGATCGATCCGGAAATCGTCCTCGATCGCCTGACTGCCGAGACCGACGAAGCGATGGCAGCCAAGGCGGCGCAGATGACGCCGGAAGGCTGGGTGGAGATCGAGAAGAGTTTCCTGCTGCAGGCGCTCGACCATCATTGGAAGGAGCATCTGGCGACGCTGGATGCGCTGCGCCAGGTCATCCACCTGCGTGCCTATGCGCAAAAGACGCCGCTGAACGAGTACAAGTCGGAAGCCTTCGCGCTGTTCGAACGCATGCTGGCAACGGTGCGCGAGGATGTGACGCGAATGCTGGCCAATGCGCAGTTCCAGTATGAGGCGCCGGCGCAATTCCCTGCCCAATTCCCTGCCCAATTCCCTGCCCAATTCCCTGCGATGCCGGGGTTCGTGACGACGCATATCGATCCGTTCACCGGCGAGAACGATGCCGCCGGCCTGCCGCCGCTGCGCCTCGATGCCTTCGGTTCGCTGCCTGCCGGCGCGCTCGCCGGCGCGGCGGCCGCTACGGCGGAAATGACGCAAGTCGATCCCGACGATCTTGCCGAATGGCACCGGGAAGTCTCACGCAACGCGGTCTGCCCGTGCGGTTCGGGCAGGAAGTTCAAGCACTGCCACGGGGTGTTGTAGCCGCCGGCCGGCGCACGTCGGGTCAGCGTGCCCGCACCAGCCGACTGCGGTTGCGGAATTGCCAGTCGCTCGTGCCCTGCGGCCGCACGTCCTTGGTGGCGGTCAGCACATCACCGTCGCGGACCTGGGTGGTGCGCAGCCGCGCCGGCTTGTCGTCGTCGCTGCCGTCGGCTTCCAGCGTCATCGTCCAGTGACCGGCATCGGTGAAGGCGATGACCTTGGCCTGTTCGCTGCCGCTTTCGATCGGGCGGCCCTTGCGCAATGTCGCGGTGGCGACCGTGCCGGCGGCGGCGTCGTGGAGGCTGGCCGAAGTGATGAACACATCGCCGACGCGTGGGCCGTCGTCGAACGTCGAGATGCGCAGGATGGTGGCGCCATCGGGCAGCGCCTCGATTCGGGTGGCCATCGGGATCTCTTCGAGCCGGTCGCTCTGGTAATCGCGATAGCCGAGCGTGCCGCGCCATTGCCCGGCAAGGCCGGCCTCGAGCTGCGCCGGTGTGGGCGGCGGCGGCACGGCAGCGGGCGCCGCCGCTGCCACCATCAGCAAGGCGAGCAGTGGCGCGAGCAGCATTTTCATCGGCGAGATCCCGGGGCCGCGTCGGCGGCGTCGTCCCCCTATCCGCCGGCCGATGGTTGACCGCAAGGGCGGCAAAGGCTAAGGGCGCCGCTTCCCGATCGGTAGCGATGCTGCCGTGCGGGGTCCGACAGCAGGCACCGCGCGCCGGCGATCCGCCACCCGATGGCAGGTCAGACGCGCTGATGCGATGCCCCGCCGGGGGCATCGGCGGTTCCGCGCTGGAGTAGGCCATTCGCCATGGGGGCGTGCGGTCGAAGCGAAGAAAGAGACGGATGCCAACGATCAACCAATTGATTCGCCATGGCCGCACGCCGCAGCGTGTGCGCGAGACGGCGCCTGCCATGGAATCCTGCCCGCAGAAGCGTGGTGTCTGCACCCGCGTCTACACCACCACCCCGAAGAAGCCGAACTCGGCGCTCCGCAAGGTCGCCAAGATCCGCCTGACCAATGGCTTCGAGGTCATCGGCTACATCCCCGGCGAAGGCCACAACCTTCAGGAGCACTCGGTGGTCCTGATTCGCGGCGGCCGCGTCAAGGATCTTCCCGGCGTCCGCTATCACATCCTGCGCGGTGTCCTCGACACCCAGGGCGTGAAGAACCGCAAGCAGAGCCGGTCGAAGTACGGCGCCAAGCGTCCGAAGTAAGGGGTAGCATCACATGTCACGCCGTCGTCGCCCCGAAAAGCGGGTCATCCTTCCCGATCCCCGTTTCGGGGATGAAGTTCTCAGCAAGTTCATGAATCTCGTGATGTACGAGGGCAAGAAGTCGGTCGCCGAAGCGATCGTCTACACCGCGCTCGAAACCATCGAAGCCAAGAGCCGGCGCGAGCCGGTCGGCGTTTTCCACGATGCCCTCGCCAATGTCCGTCCGGGCATCGAAGTGCGTTCGCGCCGCGTCGGCGGTGCCACCTACCAGGTGCCGGTCGAAGTGCGGCCGGAACGTTCGCAGGCGCTGGCCATCCGCTGGCTGATCGCTGCGGCGCGCAAGCGCAGCGAACACACGATGGCGCAGCGCCTGTCGGGCGAACTGCTCGATGCCGCCAACAACCGCGGTGCCGCCGTCAAGAAGCGTGAAGACACCCACCGCATGGCCGAAGCCAACCGCGCCTTCAGCCACTACCGCTGGTAGGGTCGGTCCGGTTGGCCGGGGCGGTTGCCGCGGCCGGACTTTTCGGGCCGGCGCCGGGCAACTGGCGCCGGCCATCCGCTTCGCCTATAGGCCCGCTAGAACGTTTTTCGATCATCCACCTTCGACCAGGTAGAGCTCCCATGCCCCGCACGACTCCGCTCGAACGCTACCGCAACATCGGCATCATGGCGCACATCGATGCCGGCAAGACGACGACCACCGAGCGCATCCTCTATTACACCGGCAAGTCGTACAAGATCGGTGAAGTCCATGAAGGCACTGCCACCATGGACTGGATGGAGCAGGAGCAGGAGCGCGGCATCACCATCACGTCGGCCGCCACGACGTGCTTCTGGAACGATCACCGCATCAACATCATCGACACGCCGGGCCACGTCGATTTCACCATCGAAGTCGAACGCTCGCTGCGCGTCCTCGATGGCGCGGTGGCGTGCTTCGACGGCGTTTCCGGGGTCGAGCCGCAGTCGGAAACCGTTTGGCGCCAGGCGGACAAGTACAAGGTGCCGCGGATGTGCTTCGTCAACAAGCTTGACCGCACCGGCGCCAATTTCGTGCGCTGCGTCGAGATGATCAAGGATCGTCTCGGCGCCCGGCCGGCTGTGCTGTACCTGCCGATCGGCCTCGAAGGCGATTTCGTCGGACTTGTCGATCTGGTCGAGAACCGGGCCATCATCTGGCTGGAAGAATCGCTCGGCGCCAAGTTCGAGTACAAGGACATTCCGGCCGATTACGCCGACGCCGCCGCCACCGCGCGGTCGGAACTGATCGAAATGGCGGTCGAGCAGGACGATGACCTGATGACGGCCTATCTCGAAGGTACCGAGCCGACGACCGAACAGTTGAAGGCGCTGATCCGCAAGGGCACGCTGGCCTTTGCCTTCGTGCCGGTGCTGTGCGGCTCGGCCTTCAAGAACAAGGGCGTGCAGCCGCTGCTCGACGCCGTCGTCGATTACCTGCCGAGCCCGCTCGACATTCCGCCGATGCACGGCCTCAACATGAAGGACGAGGACGAGATCCGCGAAGCGTCGGACGATGCGCCGTTCTCGGCACTGGCCTTCAAGATCATGACCGACCCGTTCGTCGGCACGCTGACCTTCGCCCGTATCTATTCGGGGCGGATGGAAGCCGCGTCGACGGTGATGAACTCGGTGAAGGACAAGCGCGAGAAGATCGGCCGCATGCTGCTGATGCACGCCAACAACCGCGAGGACATCAAGGAAGCCTTTGCCGGCGACATCGTCGCGCTGGTCGGCCTCAAGGATGTCACCACCGGCGACACGCTGTGCGCGCCGCTGAAGCCGATCATCCTCGAACGGATGGAATTCCCCGAGCCGGTGATCGAAGTCGCTGTCGAGCCCAAGACGAAGGCCGACCAGGAAAAGATGGGCATCGCGCTCAACCGCCTGGCGCAGGAAGACCCGTCGTTCCGCGTCAATTCCGACATGGAATCGGGCCAGACCATCATCAAGGGGATGGGCGAGCTTCACCTCGAAATCCTCGTCGATCGCATGCGCCGCGAGTTCAAGGTCGAAGCCAATGTCGGCGCGCCGCAGGTCGCCTATCGCGAATCGCTGGCTCGCAAGGTCGACGTCGATTACACCCACAAGAAGCAGTCGGGCGGCTCCGGCCAGTTCGGCCGGATCAAGTTCACCGTCGAGCCGGGCGAGCGCGGATCGGGCATCATCTTCAAGGACGATGTGAAGGGCGGCAACATTCCGAAGGAATATATTCCGTCGGTCGAGAAGGGCATTCGCGAAGTCGCGGCGTCGGGCAGCCTCATCGGCTTCCCGATCATCGATTTCACCGCGACGCTTTACGATGGCGCCTATCATGATGTCGATTCGTCGGCGCTGGCGTTCGAAATCACCGGCCGCGGCGGCATGCGCGAAGCGGCTACCAAGGCGGGGATCAAGCTGCTCGAACCGGTGATGAAGGTCGAGGTGGTGACGCCGGAAGATTATCTCGGCGACGTCATCGGCGACCTGAACTCGCGGCGCGGGCAGATCCAGGGTACCGACACGCGCGGCAACGCGCAGGTCATCGAAGCGATCGTGCCGCTGGCCAACATGTTCGGTTACGTCAACAACCTGCGCTCGATGAGCCAGGGCCGGGCGCAGTACACGATGCAGTTCAGCCACTATGAGGAAGTGCCCTCGAATGTGGCCGAAGAGATCAAGCTGAAGCTCGGCGCCTGATTTCGGGCTTGATTTTTTTGCCCTCGCGTCTAGTCAGCGCCGCTTCCGGGCGCGCTGATTCGATGCAGGGGTAGCACCGGATACGCCTACCGACACAGGCGCCACCACAGGGATTTGAAAGAGGTTTTACGGCCATGGGCAAAGCAAAATTCGTTCGCGACAAGCCGCACTGCAACATCGGCACGATCGGTCACGTCGACCATGGCAAGACCTCGCTGACTGCAGCGATCACCAAGGTGCTGGCCGAAACCGGCGGCGCCACCTACACCTCGTACGACAACATCGACAAGGCGCCGGAAGAGCGTGAGCGCGGCATCACCATTTCGACGGCGCACGTCGAATATGAAACCGCAGCGCGCCACTATGCCCACGTCGATTGCCCGGGCCACGCCGATTATGTGAAGAACATGATCACCGGCGCCGCGCAGATGGACGGTGCCATCCTCGTCGTGTCGGCGACCGACGGACCGATGCCGCAGACCCGCGAGCACATCCTGCTCGCCAAGCAGGTCGGTGTGCCGGCGATGGTCGTGTTCATGAACAAGGTCGACCTGGTCGACGACGCCGAAATCCTCGAGCTCGTCGAACTCGAAATTCGTGAATTGCTGTCGAAGTACGATTTCCCGGGTGACGATATCCCGATCACCCCGGGTTCGGCGGTTTGCGCGCTGGAAGGCAAGCGCGACGACATCGGCCATGACGCCGTGCTCGCGCTGATGAAGACGGTCGACGAATATATCCCGCAGCCGGAGCGTCCGCTCGATCGTCCGTTCCTGATGCCGATCGAGGACGTGTTCTCGATCTCGGGTCGCGGCACCGTCGTTACCGGCCGTGTCGAATCGGGCATCGTCAAGGTTGGCGAGGAAATCGAGATCGTCGGCATCAAGGACACCCGCAAGACGGTGTGCACCGGCGTCGAAATGTTCCGCAAGCTGCTCGACCAGGGCCAGGCCGGCGACAACAGCGGTGCGCTGCTGCGCGGCGTCGGCCGTGACGACGTGGAGCGTGGCCAGGTGCTCTGCAAGCCCGGCTCGATCAAGCCGCACACCGAGTTCACCTCGGAAGTCTATGTGCTGTCGAAGGACGAAGGTGGCCGTCACACGCCGTTCTTCGCCAACTACCGCCCGCAGTTCTATTTCCGCACCACCGACGTCACCGGTACCGTCGAACTGCCGGAAGGCACCGAGATGGTCATGCCGGGCGACAATGTGCAGCTGAAGGTCAAGCTGATCGCTCCGATCGCCATGGACCAGGGCCTGCGCTTCGCCATTCGCGAAGGCGGTCGTACTGTTGGCGCCGGCGTGGTTGCCACCATCATCAAGTAAGTGTAATGGGCCGTTTCCCGTGAGGCGGCCCCGATTCGTTGCTGGTGACAGCAACGATATTCCAGGCTCCGCTGCAGGGTCCTTCGGGACCTCTCAGGAAGGGTCCTTCGGGACCTCCCAGGTAGGGTCCTTCGGGACCTCTCAGGGAGGGTCCTTCGGGACCTCCCGGGGAGCGGTATTTCGAGCGGCCGGTGGAACCCCGACCTAGGGTTGGGGCGCTGCCGGCGCGCTGTTTTGAACGCAAGTCGAGAATGATTGGTACCATGGACGCACAGAACATCCGCATTCGCCTGAAGGCCTTTGACCACCGTGTGCTCGATATGGCCACGGGGGAAATCGCCGACACGGCCAAGCGGACCGGTGCTGCGATCCGCGGCCCGATCCCGTTACCGACGCGTTTCGAACGGTTCACCGTGAACCGCTCGCCGCACGTCGACAAGAAGAGCCGCGAACAGTTCGAGGTTCGTACCTACAAGCGCCTGCTCGATATCGTTGATCCGACCCCGCAGACCGTGGACGCGCTGATGAAGCTCGACCTTGCTGCGGGGGTCGACATCGAGATCAAGCTCGGCAAGTAACCGGCATTTCCAAATACGCGGTGCGACTTTGGAAGGGTCACGCCCCTCAGCCGCAAGGCCGGGGCCTCTGATGGAAAGGAACTGATCATGCGCTCAGGCGTGATCGCGAAGAAGCTGGGGATGACGCGGGTATTCCGCGATGATGGTCGCCATGTGCCCGTCACGGTCCTCGCGCTGGAGAACAACCAGGTCATCGCGGTGAAGACCGTGGAGACCGATGGCTATACCGCCGTGCAGCTTGGCGCCGGCACCAAGAAGGCCAAGAACACGAGCAAGCCGGAACGCGGCCACTTCGGCAAGGCCGAGGTCGAGCCCAAGGCGAAGGTTGCCGAATTCCGGGTTGCCGAGGACGCGGTGCTCGTGCCCGGCGCGACCATCGCAGCGGATCATTTTCTGCCCGGCCAACTGATCGACGTCACCGGCGTCACCCAGGGCAAGGGCTTCCAGGGCGGTATGAAGCGCTGGAACTTCGGCGGCTTGCGCGCCACCCACGGTGTCTCGGTCTCGCACCGCTCGCTCGGTTCGACCGGACAGCGCCAGGATCCGGGCAAGGTGTTCAAGGGCAAGAAGATGGCGGGCCACATGGGCGACCGCCAACGCACCCAGCAGAACCTCGAAGTCGTTTCGACCGATGTCGAGCGCGGTCTGATCTTCGTCCATGGTTCGGTGCCGGGTTCGAAGGGCGGCTGGCTGCTCGTCAAGGACGCGGTGAAGGTGCCGGCCCATGCCGACGCGCCGTACCCCGCTTCGCTCAAGACCGTCGCGGCGCCGCAGAATGACAATGGTGTCGACGAAGTGATCGTGGCCGATGCCGCCGACGCTGTCGTCGCCGATGACAATACGGAGGCCTGAGAGTCATGAAAATTCAGGTCAAGACCCTCGCGGCGGCTGATGCCGGCGAGATCGAACTCAACGACGAGGTGTTCGGCAAGGAACCCCGGCTCGACATCCTGCACCGGGTCGTCACCTGGCAGCTCGAAAAGCGCCGCGGCACGGCGCGCAAGGCGCGCGAGCGTTCGGAAGTGCGGCGCACCGGCAAGAAGCTGGGCAACCAGAAGGGCGGCGGTCGGGCTCGCCACGGCAACCGTGCGGCGCCGCAGTTCACCGGCGGCGGCAAGGCCCACGGCCCGCGCGTTCGTGATTTCGATCCCGGTCTCAACAAGAAGATCCGTCGTCTCGGCCTTGCCACGGCGCTGTCGGTGAAGGCACAGGAAGGCAAGCTGATCGTCGTCGAGAATTTCGCGATGACCGAAGCTCGCACCAAGGCATTCATCGGCCTGCTCGGTGGCCTCGGGATCACCTCGGGGCTGTTCATCGATGCCGGTGCGATCGATGCCGGTTTCCGCGCTGCCTCGGCGAACGTGCCCCACATCGACGTGCTGCCGGCGATCGGCGCCAACGTCTATGACATCCTCAACCACGACACGCTGGTCCTGACCCGCGCTGCCGTCCAGGCACTGGAGGCCCGGGTCAATGGCTAAACTTGGGGCTAAGGAAATTACCGCGATCGACCTGAAGCACTACGATGTCGTGGTGAAGCCGGTCATCACCGAAAAGTCGACGCTGGTTGCCGAATACAACCAGGTCGTCTTCAAGGTCGCCAACGATGCCACCAAGCCGCAGATCAAGGCGGCGGTCGAAGCGCTGTTCAGCGTCAAGGTGCTGAGCGTCAACACCCTCATCCAGAAGGGCAAGACCAAGCGCTGGAAGGGCAAGGAATACCGTCGCACCGACGAGAAGAAGGCCATTGTGACGCTTGCCGACGGCGAGCGGATCGATGTGACGACAGGGATCTGATCCGATGGCGTTGAAGAATTACAATCCGACCAGCCCGGGCCGTCGCGGCCTGATCCTGGTCGACCGCAGTGGCCTGTTCAAGGGTCGCCCGGTCAAGGCGCTGACGGAAGGCCTGCGCAAGTCGGGTGGCCGCAACAACATGGGCCATGCGACCGCGCGCGGCATCGCCGGCGGCCACAAGCAGCTCTATCGCACCATCGATTTCAAGCGCCGCACCTGGGATGTGGTCGCCACGGTCGAGCGTCTGGAATATGACCCCAACCGGTCGGCGTTCATCGCGCTGGTGAAATATCCGGACGGCGCGCAGAGCTATATCATCGCGCCGCAGCGCCTCGCCGTCGGCGATGTCGTCACGGCCGGCAAGAAGGTTGACGTCAAGCCGGGCAACGCCATGGAAATCGGCTCGATGCCGGTGGGCACGATTGTCCACAATGTCGAACTGAAGCCGGGCAAGGGCGGCCAGCTGGCCCGCGCCGCCGGCGCTTTTGTGCAGGTGGTTGGTCGCGACAAGGGTATGGTCATCATCCGCCTCAATTCGGGCGAGCAGCGCTATGTGCGTTCGGAATGCATGGCGACGGTGGGTGCCGTGTCGAACCCCGACAACAGC
>JBBQWE010000059.1:0-15656 GCA_038210855.1 Sphingomonadales bacterium
GATGCCGTTGCTGTTCCACAATCTGCGGCAATGGGACGTGACATCGGCGGCGCGCGTCGATGCCTTCGTCGCCAATTCCGGCTTCATCCGGCAGCGTATCCACCGCGTCTGGCACCGCGATGCCGGCATCGTTCACCCGCCGGTGGCGGTCGATGCCTTCGCCCCCGTTGCCGATGTATCGGACGGCTATCTCTGGGTCTGCCAGATGGTGCCCTACAAGCGGCCCGATCTGGCCGTCGATGCCTTCACCCGGCTGGGGCTGCCGCTGACCATGGTCGGCAGCGGCGGCATGGAAAAGGCGCTGCGCCGCCGCGCCGGTCCCAACATCCGTTTCGTGCCGCGGCTCGATTTCGCGGGATTGCAACATGCCTATGCCAGGGCAAGAGCCTTGATATTCACCGCGGAAGAGGATTTCGGCATCGTGCCGGTGGAAGCCAATGCCAGCGGCCGTCCCGTCATCGCCTATGGGCGCGGCGGGATCACCGATTCGATCATCCCCGGCAGCACCGGGCTGTTCTTCGCGGAACAGGATGTCGATGCATTGGTGGCGGCCGTGCGCGAGTTCGAAACCTGCGCCGGCGATTTCGATCCGGGCGTCGCCGTCGCCAACGCAGCGCGCTTTGCACCGGCGCGCTTCGATGCGGGTTTTCTGGAGGCACTTTCGTGCGCGGCAGGATGATCGCAGCGACGCTGCTGGCCGGGGCGGCGTGGCTGGCGGCGGGCGCCGCGCCGGCGCCGGGTTCGATGCCGGGCGCAATCGATGTCGGCGTCACCGTCCATTTCGGCCAGGGCTGGCCTGAAACCGCCCATGCAACGCTGGCGGCGAGCGGCGCCGCGACGGTTCGCGAAGCGCTCGGCTGGCGCGCCGTGGAGGCGCGGCGCGGGGTCTATACCTTCAACGAAAAGACTTCGGGCCACCTCGACCGGCTGTGCCGCGATGGCCACAAGGTCGTGCTCGTCACGCTGCTCAACAACCCGCTCTACGATGGTAATCAGACCGTCTATTCGCCGGTCGGCCGCAAGGCGCTGGCCAAATATCTCGGGCTGGTGGCGCAGCGCTATGCCGATTGCCTCGCCGCCATCGAGATCGGCAACGAAGTCAACATCCGCCAGAACATCACCGGGGTTGCGTCGCGGACTCGGCCGGAAAGCTATGTCGCCATCCTGAAGGCGGTCTATCCGGCGATCAAGGCAGCGGCGCCGGCCGTCGCGGTGCTCGGCGGGTCGGCCAATTCGATCGCCACCGGTTTCGAGATCAGCCTTGCCGATGTCGGCATGCTCGAAGCGGTCGATGGCGTCGTCGTGCACCCCTATCGCCATGATGCCAGCAACGTCGATTGGGAACTCGGCCGGTTGCAGGCGGCGATGGACGCGCGGACGCCGGCCGGAATGCCGCCGCGGTCGATCTGGGTGACCGAGTTTTCCAAGGACTTCGCCGCTGGCGAGGATGCCGCGGCCTTTTACGCCCGGATGGTGACCCTGATGAGCGCCGCCGGTGTCACCCATGCGCAATGGTATGCGCTGCTCGACCAGCCGTTCTTCCCCACAATGGGACTCTACACCGCTGCCGGAACCGCCAAGCCGGCCGGTGACGCCTATGTCCACTTCGCGCAAAAAATGCTGCCGCGCGGCCCGGCGGTGCGGCAGGGCGATGACCACACGCTGTTCCATTTCCGCTTCGGCGCCGATCGCCAGATCGTCTGGGGCGCGCCGCGCGCCATCGCCTACAGCGGCCCGGCCACCGCCCGCGACGCTGCCGGCAATGCCGTGCCGTTGCCGATGACGGTCAGCGAAACCCCGGTGACCATCGAAGGCGCGGCAACGCTCGATTTCGGCCCGGCGGCGATCGTCGCCGACAGCCTGTGGGGCTTTGCCCGCGCGCCCTGGAGCCATCATGCCCGGCGTGGCCGCCAACCCGAATTCGCTCTCGAGCCCATCGACTGGAACTGGGGCAGTTTCATCGGCAGCCCGACGTTTCGCCCGGCGGTGATCAACCAGCTCGGCCTCGTCGCCACCGGCTTCAACAATGCCACGGACCTGACGACGCGCTGGACGGCGCCGGCCGCCGGGCGGGTGACGGCGCTCGCCTGCCTGCGCCGCCGGACCACGGTCGGCGATGGCGCGCTTCTCGACATCGTCCACAATGGCAAGAGCCTCGCGCTCGTCACCATCCCGGCGCCGGGCGGCGCCGATACCGTCCAGCACGCGGCGCCGGTGACGGTTGCCGCCGGGGACCGCATCGACTTCAGCATCCGGCCCGCCAAGGACCCCAAGGGCGATAGTTTCGGCTATCGTTTCCAGATCGGTCGCGAGGGTGTAGGGCCGCCGGCATGTTGAGATTGCAGCGATAAGCGACGATGGTCGTCACTGTCTTCGGGGTGCTGGTCCCGCTGATCGGCGCCCTGCTGCTGTGGCAGGGCTCGATCGTGGCGATGCTGATCTTCGTCATGGCGACTTCGCTGATGGGTGGATCGGCGACGGTGATCCTGACCTCGCTCGGCAACTCCTCGGTTCCGCCGGCCAATGTGGCGTTGTTGTTTCTGGCGCTGCGTTGCCTGGTGCCGGGGCGTGATCCGCACCACCGGCTGTGGCCGGCGCTGGCTGCCAACCGGTGGCTGGTGCTGTTCGCCGTCTATGGCGCGCTGGGGGCGCTGCTGCTGCCGCGCATCTTCGCCGGCGCGCTCGACCTGACCCCGCTGCGGCCGATCCCCGGCCATGGCCTCACCTATGCACTGCCGCTGGCGTTTTCGAACCAGAACATCACGGTGGCGATCTACCTGCTCGGCACGATGCTGGCCGCTGTCGCCGCGACGATGGCGATGGGCCGGGCCGATGCGTGGCGCGGGCTGGCGCGCAGTGCGGCGGTGATCGGCGCCGTCCATGCGCTTCTCGGGATTGCCAGTGTCGTCCTCGCCGGGCCGTTGCGGCCGTTTTTCGGCTTTTTCCGCAACGGCTTCTATGCGCAACTCAATCACAGCGTCGCCGGTGTCGATCGCATGTCGGGGATTTTCCCGGAAGCCGCGGTCTATGCCGCCTATGGCCTTGTCTGGATGATCTTCCTTGTCGAACTCTGGCTGCGGCGGGTCGAAACTCGCTGGACGGGACCGGCGGCGCTGCTGCTGGTGCTGACGCTGCTCGTGTCGAGTTCGAGCACGGCTTATGTCGGCTTTGCTGCCTATGGCGCGCTGCTGCTGCTGCGGCTGCTTTCGGGCGGCGGGGTGATCGCTGCCGACCGGGCGCTGCTGCTGCTGCTGCTGGCCCTTGCCGGCGTTGTCGCGGCGCTGGCGCTGGCGGTGGCCGAACCGGGGCTGGTCGGCCGCCTTGGCGAAATTCTGGCCGTGCTGACGGTGGACAAGCTCGATTCGGCATCGGGAATCCAGCGGGCGTTCTGGGCGCGGCAGGGCTTCGATGCCTTCGCTGCCAGCTACGGCCTCGGCGTCGGGGTCGGCAGCTTCCGCTCGTCGAGCCTGCTCACCGCGATCCTCGGCTCGGTCGGCATCGTCGGCAGCCTTGCCTTTCTTGCTGCGCTGTGGCGCGTGATGATGCCGGGCCGGCGATCGACCTGGGCGCCCGTCGCCGACGCCCGCGCCGCCACCGGCGCTGCCGCATCGTGGACGGCGCTGGTCCGCCTGGCGCCGGCGGCGGTGGCAGCGCCGTCGCCCGATCCCGGGCTGCTGTGGGGGCTTCTTGCCGGCGTCGCGCTGGGCCTGCGCTGGCTGCCGCTGGCAGTGCCCGCAGCCAATCCATTCGACTTGCGCAACAAAACCGCAATGCCGATGCGCCATGCCCCGGCGCACGCCCTTCGATGATCGCCGATACCGCCTTCCGCCCCCGACCGCGCCATGCAGTCATCGTCGCTTCGATCGGCCGTGCCGATCTGCTGGCGCTGACGGTGGCGCGGCTTGCCGAACAGACGCGCGTTCCTGATCTCGTCGTGGTGGTTTCGGTCAGCGACAGCGATGTCGATGGCGTCGCCGCCGCTGCCGCTGCCGCCGGGCTGGCGATCGAGATCCTGTTCGCGCCGCGCGGCCTGCCGATCCAGCGCAATGCCGGGCTTCGCCACCTTGCCGGCCGCGCCGATCATGTGACGTTCTTCGACGATGATTTCGTGCCCGCGGTCGATTATCTGGCGACGCTCGATGCGATCTTCGCCAGCCGGCCCGATGTCGTCGGCGCCACTGGGCGGCTGATCGCCGATGGCATCAAGACCGGCGGCTATGATTATGCCGAGGCACTGCGGCTGGTCGCCGCCGATCGGCCGCCGGCGGTGATCGCCGAACGCTGGATGCCAGCGCTTTATGGGTGCAACATGGCGTTCCGGCTGGCGGCGACGCATGGCCTCGCCTTCGATGAAGCACTGCCGCTTTACGGTTGGCAGGAAGATGTCGATTTCTCCTACCAGGTCGGGGCGCGCGGGCGGCTGTTGCGCACCGATGCACTCGCCGGCGTGCATCTGGGCGCCAAGGGCGGCCGCACGTCGGGCAAGCGGCTCGGCTATTCGCAGATCGCCAACCCCGTCTATCTGCTGCGCAAGCAGACGATTCCGCGGCGGCTGGCGTGGCGGCTGATGCGGCGCAACCTTGCCGCAAACGTCGCCGGCACGCTGTGGTCGGAACCCTATATCGATCGCCGCGGCCGGCTGGTCGGCAATCTGCTGGCACTGCGCGACCTGGCGTTTGGCCGGCTGCACCCGAGGAACATCCTTGCGCTCTAGCCGCGCCTGCGCGGGGTGCCTCGATAGCCGCGCCTGCGCGGGGTGCCTAGATAGCCGCGCCTGCGCGGGGTGGTACCGATGACCGCGCGGCAGCCTGACCGGCCAGCCTCGCGGCTGCGCGCCGGCCTGGCGAGCGGTTCGACCGGTTTCATGGCGCGCGCCATCAGCCAGGTCGCCGTGCTCGGCATCACCATCGTTGCCACCCGCGTGTTGGGGACGACGGCGTTCGGCGCCTATGCGATCGCGCTGGCCTTTTCCTATCTGGCGCGAAATCTCCTTTATGTCGGGCCCTATGAATATCTGCTGAAATCGCCGCTGACGCCGACGCTGGCGGCGTCGTGCCTGGTCGCCAATCTCGGGCTGGCGGCGGCGATGGCGGTGCTTGTCGCGGCGCTGGCGGCCTTCGCCGAGCCGCTGTTCGGCACCCCCGATGTCGGCTGGCTGCTGGTCCGGCTGGCGCCGACCTTCGTGCTGGTGGCGGTTTCGAGCTGGGCCGAGGCACTGCTGCTGCGCGATGGCGCCATGCGCCGCTATTACCTCACCATCGTCGTCGGCGACCTTCTGGGGGCGGCGGTGGCAGTGACGTGCCTGCTCGCCGGTTTCGGGCTCGCGGCGCTGGTCGTCCATGCCTATGTCCGGCTCGGCACGATGGTGCTGCTCTATCTAAGCTATCGCGGCTTTGCCCTCGAATGGGCCGGCGATCGCGCCGAAATGGGCGCGGTGCTGGCCTGGTCGCGGGCACGCTATGGCGCCAGCCTGCTCAACTTCGGGTCGGGCTATGGTGCCGATCTGGTGCTCGGGCTGCTGTTGTCACCGGCTGCGACCGGGCTCTACCGGGCGGCCAGCCGGATCGTTTCGGCGCTCAGCGACCTGTTCGCGCAGCCGCTGCTGAAAATCGCCCAGACCGATGTTTCGGCGCGGCTGGCGGCCGGCGGCGGCCCCGGGCTCGGCTGGCTGGCAATGTTCGGCGGTATCGCCGCGGTCGCCTGGGCAGCGCTTGCCGGGCTGGCACTTGCGGCCGGCGATATCGTGCCGTTCGTGCTGGGCGAACAATGGCGGGCGGCAGCGCCGCTGGTGGCGGTATTCTGTGCGGCGCGCGGGCTGTTGCTGATCGATGCCGTCACCACGCCGTTGCTGGTCGCGGTCGATCAACAGCGTTTCATGCTGCCGATCCAGACGGCGGCAGCCGTGGCGGCAGTGGTGTCGAGCACGGTGCTGGGACGTTGGGGGCCGATGCCGGTGGCGGTTGCGACAGCGGTGATCGCGCTGGCGATGTCGACGCTTTATGCCCGGCGCGCGTTGCAGCTGGCGGCGGCGCCGGCGCCGGCGTTCGGCGCGGCGCTGGCGGTAGCGGTGACCCCGGCGCTGGGGGTGGCGATGGCGTGGCTGGCCAGCGAAGCCGCCGCCGGATCGGGCATGGCGCTGCACCCGCTGGCGCGGCTGGCGGCGATGGCCGTCGGCGGGCTGCTGGGGCTGGTGGTGGTGCGGCGTCCGCTGGGGCGGTCGCTGGCGGCGCTGGCCGGGCCGGGAGTGCAGCGATGATCGCGGCATCGATAAAGCGCGTCGCTGGCGGGGCGGCGTCGCTGTTGCCGCAATGCGATCCGGCGCGAGCGGTCTATGTCATCGGCCACATGCGCTGCGGATCGACGGCGCTTTCCAACGTTCTCGTCTCGCGGCCGGAATTCAGCGGCTATGGCGAGGCGCATGTTGCCTATCGCGGCCGCGCCGACCTTGGCGTGCTGTTGCTCAACCAATGGCGACGCAAAAGCTGGCGGCCGGGTGCTGCGCATCTTTTCGACAAGATCCTGCACTCGCGCTATGACGCCGATGCCTGGCCGGGGTTCTTCACCGGCCGCGCCGTTTTCGTGGCGCGATCGCCTTCGGCGTCGATCGCTTCGATCCGGGCGCTGTTCGCCTCGCTGGGGTCGGACGAATATGGCAGCGATGCGCAGGCCGCCTCTTATTATGCCGAACGGCTGGAAACCATGCTGGCGTTGTGGCCGCGCTTCGCGCCCGATCGTCGGCTGGCGGTAACGCATGATGCGCTGATCACGGCGCCAGCGGCCGAACTGGCGTGGATCGGTTCGATGCTCCGCCTGTCGCCGCCGCTGGCCAATGCCTATGCGCCGCCGGCAGCGGCACTGGCGCGCGGGGCGGGCGATCCGCTGATGTCGCATCGATACGCGCGCATCGAACCGGCCGCCGGCAGCAAACGGCAGGTGGCACCGCTCGATTTGCCGCCGCCGATGCAAGAACGATTGCAAGAATTGTACGTGCGTTTTCAGTCCATCGCGAAACCGGACGGAATTCGCGGCAATTGCGCGTGATCTCCGTTGCAAACTTCGTTGATTTTTGGTAACTCGCTGATGGAACGAACCGGGCCGCGGCGCGCTATCCTTGAACATCATACCGCGGGCACCAGCGAGACAACACGCAATTGTAATAAAACCGTCGCATTGCGGCAAACCAGAGGATTTGATCGTGCAAAAGCAGCGTACCGTGATGCAGCTTGCCGCCGCGCTTGCTGTCAATGTTCCGACCGAGGGTAATGATAGCTTGATCGGCACGCTCGACAACGACAGCATCAGCGGCCTTGGCGGCGCGGATCGGATCAACGGCCGTGACGGCGACGACACGCTCAACGGCGGTCTGGGCAACGACACGCTGAATGGCGGTAACGGCAACGATCGGCTTGTCGGCAACGATGGCGACGATGTCCTGGGCGGCGGCAACGAGAATGACACGTTGATCGGTGGCAACGGCAACGATCGCCTGATCGGCGGCGAAGGCGACGACAATCTGCAGGGCGGCGCCGGCAATGACACCATCTTCGGCGGCAATGGTGCCAACATCCTTTCCGGCGGTGATGGCGACGACAAGCTGTTTGGCGGGCTCGAAACCGATCGAATGTCGGGCGGCAACGGCAATGACTTCCTCAGCGGCAATTTCGGCAACGACACGCTGGCCGGTGGCGAAGGCAATGATTCGCTGGTCGGCGGCGACGAGAACGACCTGCTAATCGGCGGTGGCGGCGACGACGTGATTGTCGGCGGCCGCGGCATCGATCGCATGACCGGCGGCGCCGGCATTGACACCTTCCGGCTGCTCGCCGCCGACGACAGCGGCATCGGCCAGTTCGAACGCGATTCGATCACCGATTTCCAGGTCGGCATCGACAAGATCGACCTGCGCTTCCTCAACGTCGCGCCGGCCGGCCTGATCTTCACGACCCAGGGCAAAAGCGTGATTGTCGGGATCGATCTCGACGTCGACGGCTTTGCCGATCTCGAAATCTTCGCGCAGAACGCCCTCGGCATCTCGGCAAGCGACTTCCTGCTGTAACATCGGCGGCCGATAGCTTGCGCATGTTCATGGTCCACAGGCCTTTCGGTTGCAATGCCGGTCGCATGACGGCGGTGGCCATGGTCGCCGCCGTCTGTCTGTCTCCCGCCGGTGCGGCAGCGCAGGCCGTGCCGGCGCCTGCCGCCGGCAGCGTGTCGGGCGCGCAGCAGCACCCCGATCGCATCCTCGAATGCACCATGCGGCGGGTCACCAACGCCGACACCAGCCGCGTGCAACCCTATGAGGAACTGGTCTTCGAAGGCTCGCACCGGCTGGTGCTTCACCTCGGCGCCATCGCGGTACGCACCGGCACGCCGCCCGATGCCACCGACACGCCCGAACCGATTTCGCCGCTGACGCGCGTCGATGATGATCCCGATGGCCTGCTCGCCAAGGTGCCGCCGAATTTCAGCCGCGTTGTCGATCGCTGGCCGGAACGCGTCGAAATCGGCACCGATGTCGATGCCGGCCGGATGCATTTCATGGTACTGGCGCCGATCGACCCGGAACGCCGCACAGCGCGATTGTTCATGACATTCACCAACTACACGCTCGGCTACGACCTCGGCAGCATCTACATCGGCGATTGCAGCATCGCGGCGAAACGTTGAGCGGTGACGCGCGACCGCCTGGCGGCGATGCCGGGACACAGTGGACAGGGGGGGCGGTCATTGGTTAAGCCGTCGGCGGTTCCAGCCGTCATGGCGGTTGGCAGGTCGACGCTTGCCCGGCGTTTGCCAGCGGGGTCAGGAGCAGGATGCGCGTTTTCGGACTAGATATCCCGCCCGAGCTCGAGGCGGCCGGCCGTGCCTGCGGGGAGCATCTGCGCCTTGCCGCCTGGCTGTCGGCGCTGATCAACATCCTCTATCTCGCGCCGACCCTGTTCATGATGCAGGTCTATGATCGTGTCGTCACCACCGGCGGCATCCTCACGCTGGTGTGGCTGACCATCGTCGTTGCCTTCGCGCTGGCGACGCTGGCGGCACTCGATGGCATCCGCAGCCGCATCATGATCCGCGCCGGGCTGCGGCTCGACAAGCTGCTCAGCCGCGACATTCTCGATCACGCGCTGCGCATGGCGCGCGGTGGCCGGGCGCCGCAGGTGATGCGTGACTTCGATACCGTTCGCCAGGGGTTTTCCGGGCCGCCGGCGATCGCGATCATGGATATCCCGTGGACACCGGTTTATGTGCTCGTCGCGTTCCTGCTGCACTGGATGCTGGGCGCTGCCGTCATCGTCGGCGCCGGCGTGCTGCTGGCGATCACCATCCTCAACGAACGCGCGACCCGCGAGGCGACCAAGGCGGCGACCCGCACGCTGTCGATGTCGTATGGCGAGCAGGAACGGCTGGTGGCGCAGGCCGAGCTGGTGCGCAGCCAGGGCATGCGCCGCGCGCTCGTCGCCCGCCATGTCGAACGCCGCGGCCAGGGGCTAGGCCTTACCAGCAGCCACCAGTTCGCCAGCGGCAGCTATTCCTCGGTGGCCAAATTCTGGCGGTTGTTCCTGCAGTCCTTCGCGCTCGGCCTCGGCGCCTATCTGGCCGTGGAACGCGAGATTTCGGCCGGAGCGATCATCGCTGCATCGGTGCTGATGGGCCGCGCGCTGCAGCCGATCGAGCTGCTGGTCGGTGCGTGGAAGCCGATGATCGATGCCCGCGAATCGCTGTCCAACCTTGTTGAACTTTATGCCGGCGCCAGCCGCGGCAAGGCCTTCCCGCTGCCGGCACCGGCCGGGCGAATCGAAGCGCGCCAGATCACCCTGTGGGGGGCCAAGGGCGCCCCGCCGATCCTCGCCAATGTCGGCATCCAGGCCGAACCGGGCGAACTCGTCGGCATCACCGGGCCCTCGGGGGCCGGCAAATCGACCCTGATGCGCGTTCTCGTCGGCGCCGTTGCCCCCGACAGCGGCGAAATCCGCATCGATGGTTCCGAATTGCGCGATTGGGACCAGGAATTGCTGGCGCAGCACATCGGCTATCTGCCGCAGGATTGCGCGCTGCTGCCGGGCACCGTCGCCGAAAACATCGCTCGCTTCTCAGGCGCGCGCGGCGAGGACCCGGACGAGGTCAACCGCAAGGTCATCGAGGCAGCGACGGCGGCCGGCGTGCATACCCTCGTCACGCATCTTCCCGATGGCTATAACCATGTCGTCGGCTGGGGCGGCGAGGGCCTGTCCTATGGCCAGCGCCAGCGGGTCGCGCTCGCCCGGGCGCTCTATGGCAACCCGGCGATTCTCGTTCTCGATGAACCCAATGCCGCGCTCGATGCCGAAGGCGAAGCTGCGCTGATCGCGTCGATCTCCGGTGCCCGGGCGCGCGGTGCCACCGTGCTGGTGGCGGCGCATCGTGTCGCCGTGCTGGCGTCGGCATCGAAGCTGCTGGTGCTGGTCGGCGGCCGGGTCCAGCATTGGGGGCCGGCCGAGGAAGTGCGCCAGCGCCTGCAGATCCGCGCCCCCGAACCGCGGCTGGCCGAACAGAAGGCTTGAACCATGGCGAGTGTTCCGCAACTGCTGCCCGTTGGCGACATCCTCGATCCCGCAACGGCGCGTGCCGTCGCCGATGACAATCCGGCAGCCGATCGCCGCATCGCCTGGTGGATCGGCGGGGCGTTCTTCATCGGCTTTCTCGGCTGGGCGGCGCTGACGCCGCTCGACGCCGGCGCCTATGCCAGCGGCAGCGTCGCCGTCGCCGGCCGCACCCAGGCAGTGCAGCACAAGGAAGGCGGCACCATCGCCTCGCTCCATGTCCGCGAAGGGCAGCGGGTCAAGCAGGGCCAGCCGCTCGTCACCATCGCGCAGGGCACCATCGAAGCCACCGAACGCGGCCTGACGCGCGAATATCTCCTGCTGATCGCCGAACGCGAGCGGCTGCTGGCGGAACGCACTGGCCAGACCCGGGTGCCGGCACCGCCGGAATTCGCCAAGCTCGATGGCAGCGATGCCGCCATCGCCGCCGAAGCGCTGCGCAGCCAGCAGGCGCTGCTGATCTCGCGGCGCACCGCGATGCAGCAGCAGAAGCTAGTGCTCGGCCAGCAGGCGGCGCAGGCGCAGGCGCGCATCGAAGGCTATCGCGCCGAACTTGCCGCCAATCGCGACCAGCGCACTTCGATCCAGGCGCAGCTGACCGGCATGCGGGAACTTGCCGAAAAGGGCTTTGCTTCGAAGAACACCATCCGCGCGCTCGAACGTGCCGAATCCAGCCTTGAAGGCGAAGTCGGCAGCTTTGCCGGGCGTATCGCGGAATCGCGCGAAGCCATCGGCCAGGCGCGGATGCAGGCCCTCGTGCTCGACAGCAACATGATCGAGGAAGCCGATCAGCGGCTTCGCGATGTCGCCAGCCGGCTGAACGAAGTGACGCCGCAGCGCTTCCAGGCCAGCGAGCGGCTGGCGCAGACGGTGGTGCGGGCGCCGGCATCGGGCCGGGTCGTCGGCATGTCGATCTTCACCGTCGGCGGGGTCGTGGCGCCGGGGCAGTTGCTGATGAATGTCGTTCCGGAAGATCGCGAACTGGTCGTCCAGGCGCAGTTTTCGCCCGATGATGCCGATGATATCTCCCCCGGCATGCTGACCGAAGTGCGGTTCCCGTCGCTGCGCGATGCCAATCTGCCGACCATCGATGGCACGCTGGTCACGGTTTCGGCCGATGCCATGCAGGACGAAAAGACCGGCATGACCTATTTCACCGGCGAAGTGCGCGTTCCGGCGAAGGAACTGCGCGCCATCGAGGCAGCGCGCCCCGGGCGCCCGCCGATCACGCCCGGCCTGCCGGTGGAAGTGCTGGTCAAGCTCGAACGCCGCACCGTGCTCAGCTATCTGATCGAACCGCTGGTGCGGGCCAGCTGGCGGACCGGCCGGGAACATTGACGCCAGCCGAACGCGGCGCAGGATGACCTTTGCCCCTGCGACCACGATCCACTCTATCATCTGCCGCTCTGGCGGTTATGTTACGCGTTGCCGGCGCATCGGGCCGGCGGGAAGCTGAAGCCAGTCGCCATGATCGCCGAAATCGGCCAGTTCGCGCTTATCCTGTCCCTGCTCGTTGCTCTCGCCCAGGCGGTGCTGCCGATGGTCGGCGCCGTTCGCGGCGATGTCGCGCTGATGACGTTCGGTCGCAACGCGGCGCAGCTTCAGGGCATACTGCTCGCGTCCGCCTTCGCGCTGCTCGCCTATTGCTTCGGCACCGCCGATTTTTCGGTGGCGCTGGTCGCCAATCATTCGTCACTCGATCAGCCGCTTGCCTATCGGCTCGCCGCCACCTGGGGCAATCACGAAGGCTCGATGCTGCTCTGGGTGGTGATCCTGGCGCTCTACGGCTTCGGCATTGCACGCTTCGGCGACAATCTGCGGCCGGCGCTGCAGGCCCGGGTATTGTCGGTGCAGGCGATGATCTCGGTGGCGTTCCTCGCCTTTTCGATCTTCACGTCGAACCCCTTCGCTCGGCTCGATCCGGCCCCGGCCGATGGCGCCGAACTCAATCCGCTGCTGCAGGACCCCGGCCTCGTCTTCCACCCGCCGCTGCTCTACCTAGGTTATGTCGGCCTGTCGGTGGCGTTCAGCTTCGCTGTTGCAGCGCTGCTCGAAGGCCGCGCCGATGCGGCCTGGGCGCGCTGGGTGCGGCCATGGGTGCTGGCGGCATGGGTGCCGCTTACCCTTGGCATCGCGCTCGGGTCGTACTGGGCCTATTATGAACTCGGCTGGGGCGGCTGGTGGTTCTGGGACCCGGTCGAAAATGCCTCGCTGATGCCGTGGCTGCTCGGCACGGCGCTGCTGCATTCGGCGATCGTCACCGAAAAGCGCGGCAGCCTCGCCGGCTGGACGATCCTGCTCGCCATCCTCGCCTTTTCGCTCAGCCTGATCGGCACCTTCCTGGTGCGCTCGGGCATCCTGACCTCTGTGCATGCCTTTGCCGTCGATCCGGCGCGCGGGGTTTTCATCCTCGCCATGATCATCGGTTCCACCGGCGGTGCGCTGGCGTTGTTTGCGCTGCGGGCGCCGCAACTGCGTTCCGGCGCGATGTTCGGCACCGTCAGCCGCGAAGCGGGGCTGACGCTCAACAACCTGCTGCTGATGGCGGTCACTTCGGTGGTGTTCTTCGGCACCTTCTACCCTGTCGTGATGGAAGCGCTCGATCAGAAGATTTCGGTGGGCCCGCCCTATTACAATCTCGTCTTCGTGCCGCTGGCGACACCGTTGCTGATGCTTGTCACCGTCGGGCCGCTGCTGGCGTGGAAGCGCGACAGCCTCGCCACGCTGGGCGGCAAGCTGCGCTGGCCGCTGGCGCTGGCGGCCGGCGTTGCGGTCGCGCTGACGACGGCGATCGGTTTTGAAAATGTCGCCGCGGCGCTCGGCCTGGCGCTCGGGTTCTGGCTGATCCTCGGCGGCGTCATGGTGCTGGCGCGGCGCTGGGTCGGTGCCGGTGGTTTTTCGTGGCGGCTGGTTCGCACCACGCCGGCCGCCGTGCTCGGCATGGCGCTAGCGCACGCCGGGCTCGGTGTGACCACTGCCGGGGTGACGGCGATGAGCCATTTTGCCGAATCGAAGATCCTCGTGATGCGGCCGGGTGAAACAGTGGCACTCGGGCCGATGCAGGCGACGCTGCTGCGGGTGCGCGAGCTGCAGGGCGCCAATTACCAGGCGCTCGCTGCCGATATCCGCATCGTCGAACGCGGCCAGACCACCGATCTCGTCTCGGAACGTCGTTTCTACCCGGTCAGCCGCAACCAGACGACCGAAGCCGGCATTGGGTCGGGTCTGCTCGGCAACAGCTATGTGGCGATCGGCGACACCAGCGAGGGCCCGCGTGGGCAGGGGCTGGTGGTACGCCTCTACCGCCATCCGCTGGTCGGCTGGATCTGGTTCGGCGGTTTGATGATGGCAATGGGCGGCGCGGCCAGCCTGGCCGATCGGCGTTTCCGCATCGGCGCGCCCAGCTTGCGGCCGGCAGCGCCACACGCCCTGCCGCCGCTCGCCGTTCCGGCGGAATAGCCCATGAAGCGGCTGTTGTTCCTGCTGCCGGTCATCGGCTTTGTCGGGCTGATCGCGCTGTTCGGGATCGGCTTGACCAAGGATCCCAAGGCATTGCCGTCGATGCTGATCGACCGGCCGCTGCCACAATTCGCGCTGCCGGGGCTGGCGGCGAGCGATGCCGGCCTCGCCACTGCGGCGCTGAACGGCAGGCCCGGGCTGCTTAACATCTTTGCCAGCTGGTGCGCCGCCTGCCCGCAGGAACACCCGGTGCTGACTCGCATCGCTGCCGAGGGCTATCCCGTCTATGGCATCGCCTGGAAGGACAAGCCGGCCGATGCGATCGCCTGGCTCGAACGCTATGGCAATCCCTATGCCGCGGTCGGTGCCGATCTTGCCGGCCGGGTGGCGATCGATCTCGGCGTTACCGGCGCCCCGGAAACCTTCATCGTCGACAAGGCGGGCCGGGTCCGCTTCAAGCAGATCGGCCCGATCAGCCCGGAAGTCTGGGAAGGCCAGTTGAAGCCGCTTCTCGACCAATTGCGGGCGGAGGCATGACCACGACGGCGCCGCGTCGAAAAAAATGCGGTCCGGGGCCCAGGGCTCCAGTTGCCGGAGGCCTGCTTTTTTTCCTCCTCACCGCACCCGCCCTCGCCGTTCTTCCCGATGAAATGCTTGCCGATCCGCGCCAGGAAGCGCGCGCGCGGGAGATTTCGCAGGAACTGCGCTGCGTCGTCTGCCAGAACCAGTCGATCGACGACAGCGATGCACCGCTGGCGCGCGACCTGCGGGTGATCGTTCGCGAACAGATTTCGGCCGGCCGCAGCAATACCGAGACGATGGATTATGTCGTTGCTCGCTACGGCGATTTCGTCTTGCTCAAGCCGCCGGTGAAGCCGGCGACCTGGGCATTGTGGGCGGGGCCGTTCGTGCTTCTGGGCGGCGGTTTCGCAGCCCTCGCGCTGTGGCTGCGGCGGCGCGGGCCGGTGGTCACCGATACCGCACCGTTGACAGATGCCGAGGCAGCCGCCTTGGCTCGGCTTTCGGGTGAAGATCGCCCGTCCGCAGGGTGAAGCCGGCGGCAGTTCGAAAGTTCGCATGACTCTCTGGATCATTCTCACCCTGATGGTGGCGGTGGCCGCCGCCTGGCTGACCATCCCGCTGGTGCGCCGCCACGAGGCGCGCGCCGACGCTCGCGCCGCGACGCTCGCGGTGCTGAAGGACCAGCTCGCCGATGTCGATGTGCAGGTTGCTGCCGGCGTCGTCGCGCCGGGCGAGGCGGAAGCGCTGCGGCTGGAAATCAAGCGCCGGATGCTGGCGGCGGGGCATATGCCCGACGATCGGCTGCGGCCGATGGGAGCCAATGCACTCTCCGGCGTCGCGATCGGGCTGGCGGCGATGGTGGCTCTGGCCGGTGGCGCGCTTTACGCCACCATGGGCCGGCCCGATCTCGGCCAGCGCAGCGCCGTCGTCGCCGCGGCGGCACCGGTGGCGGGCGAAACCGCCGGCGCTCCGCCGGCCGGGGCGCCGGCGCCGGCGGCCGGGATCGTGCAGCTTATCGGCGGCCTCGAAAAGAAAATGCAGGCGAACCCCGGCGATCCCGAAGGCTGGCGGATGCTCGGCTGGTCCTATTTCCAG
>JBBQWE010000060.1:0-15655 GCA_038210855.1 Sphingomonadales bacterium
GGGGTTCGCGGCCGCGCCGCAGATCGAACACGAAACGCGGATCGCCGGTAACGTCGCGACCGAAGCGCGACGGCGACAGCGCCGCGCGGCGCAGATGGCGTTCTACAATAGTTAGCAAAGTCATGGGCATGTCTCCCCCGCGCCGATCAAATCCAGATGATTCGGCTGGTTTGACGATTCTTTCCCTAGGAAATCCTACTAGTCTAGGTAAAAAACTATGATAGGGTCGTCAGCAAGCGGGCCTGGCGAGGAGGTGCCGCGCGTGGTGGATTCGAGTGTCGTGCGCAAGCGTCTGGCCGAGCTGATCGCCGCCAGCGGGGCGAATTACGCCTCGCTGTCACGCCTGCTCGGCAAGAACCCGACGTACATCCAGCAATTCGTCAAGCGCGGCGTGCCGCGGCGGCTGTCGGAAACCGACCGGCGGCTGCTGGCGCTGCATTTCGGAGTCGCCGAACGCCTGCTCGGCGGCCCCGACGAAGCCGACGTGCGCGTCCATCTCTCGCGTCCCGGCCGGGTCAGCCACGCCGGGGATTATGTGCTGATCCCCGAACTCGCCATCGGCGCTTCGGCCGGCCCCGGCGCCGAACCGGGCAGCGAAGCCCCGCTCGCCGCCATTGCCTTCCAGGCGCGCTGGATCCGATCGGTCGCCAGCGGCCGCGCCGAAGCGCTGTCGGTCATCCATGTCGAAGGCGATTCGATGCTGCCGACGCTTGCCGATGGCGACCAGATCCTGGTCGATACCGATGATCGCGACCGGCTGCGTGATGGCATCTATGTGCTGCGCACCGACGGCGCGCTGCTGGTGAAGCGCCTGTCGGTCAATCCCGCCACGCGCCGGCTGACCATCGGCAGCGACAATGATGCCTATCCGAGCTGGCACGATTGCGACCCGGCCAGCGTCGCCGTCATCGGCCGGGTCGTCTGGGTCGGCCGCCAAATAAACTGATGGCGCCGGCGGCAGGCCGGTTCGCCGCCGCACCCGGCCCGGTTTGAACCGCCGCGCGCGCTTCGCGTTGCAGATCCGATCCCGGGGCCGTTCAGCGCCGGCGGTCCCGCCATGTCATCACGGCTGCCGCCACGATGCCGACCAGCAACCCCGCCACCAGCCCGAGCGCGACTTGCCCGAAACCCCAGCCCACCACCGGCCCGATCATCATGCCGGCCGCAACCAGGCAGCCGTGGCCGCGCGGCGCATCGGGTTGCCGCATGGGCGTTTCGGGCGAGGCGGGATCGAACATGGCGCCCCTGTCGCACGCGGCGCCAGCGACCGCCAACCCCGGCAACGCCGCAGCCGGAAAACAGCGCCGGCTTGCCACTGCCGGCGACGCGGCTAGAGCAGGCGGGTGAGTGTTTCCGGTCCCGATCCGCGGTTGCGGCTGGCGGCTGCCTGCCTGGCGCCGATGGTGGCGGCAACGCTGGCGGCAACCGCGCTGGCGCCGGCCCGCGGCCAGACCATGGCCGATCCGGCAGCACCGCCCGCCACGGCACCGCCCGCCGGCAACGATCCGCTGCCGCAGCCATCGCTTTTGGAAGACAGTTTCCCCGCTCTGCCCGGCAGCGAGAGTGTCGCCTGGCCGACGGTGGAGACCACCACCGATGCGGAAAGCCCGACCACCACCGCCGGCGAGGTTCGCTACACCGTCGCCATCAAGGGCCTCGAGATCCTGCGGCTCGGCAACCGCTTCCGGCAATTGTCGTCGCTGTGGACCCGCCGCGGCGATACCGCCAACCTTGCCCAGATCGAGCGCCGCATCGCCGAGGATCGCGACCTGATCGACCAGCTGCTGCGCTCGGTCGGCCGCTATGGCAGCAAGATCGAAGCGGTCGTTGCCCAGCCGACGCGTGACGATGCCGCTCCGGCGGCCAGTGCCGCTGCTGCGGTCGCCGTTGCCTTCACCGTCGATCCGGGGCCGCTCTACACCTTTGCCGCCGTCACCGTGTCGCGGCCCGAAGGTGCCGCCGGTGCCGATCCGGCGCCGGTCGTGCTGCCGCTGCTCGGCGTCAAGCCGGGCGATCCGGTCGATGCCGCCAGGGTCACGCTTGCGGAAGGGCAATTGCAGGTGGCACTCGCCGAACGCGGCTATGCCTTTGCCGTGCTCGGCGCGCGCGACATCGTCGTCGATCATGCCAGCCGCACCGCAACGCTCGACGCCCGCGTCGACTTGGGCCTGCCGGGCCGCTTCGGCAACGTGCGCATCGCCGGCGAGACCCAGGGCTATACCCAGCGCCACCTCGATGAACTGCCGCGCTTCGAAGCTGGCGACGCCTATACCGAAAGCGGCCGCGACGACCTGCGCCGGGCGCTGATCCAGACCGGCCTGTTCGGCAGTGTCGATGTCAAGCCCGTCGCCGGCGCCATCAACCCCGATGGCACCCAGTCGATCGACCTGGTCGCCACCACCGAACGGGCGCCGGTGCGCACGATCGCCGCCAGCCTCGGCTATCAGACCGTGCAGGGCATCCGCGCCGAAGCGAGCTGGACCAACCGCAATTTCCTTCGCCCGGAAGGCGCCTTGACGGTTCGCGGCGTCGGCGCCGAACGCGAGCAGGCGCTGGCGTTCGAGCTCAACAGGCGCAACTTCCGCCAGCGCGACCAGACGCTGGCGCTGCGGCTGGGCTTTTCGGCCGAACAGCAAACCGCCTATTCGGCGACGACGGCAGCGATTTCGGCATCGCTGCGCCGCGAATCGAACATCATCTGGCAAAAGCCCTGGACCTATTCGATCGGCGCCGAAGCGCTGATCACGCGCCAGCGCGACCGGTCCGCGCCGAACGATCCCAACGACACCTATTACGTCTTCGCGCTGCCCGGATCGGTGACGTGGGACCGTTCGAACGACCTGCTCAACCCGTCGCGCGGTTTCCGGCTGACCACGCGCATCAGCCCCGAAGTCAGCGTGCGCAGCGGGCAATCGCTCGCCTATGTGAAGACGCAGCTGGAGGGCAGCTATTACCAGCCGATCGGCGACAAGGTCGTGGCGGCGGCGCGGCTGCAGTTCGGCACCATCGTCGGCGCCGGCAGCGGCCGCATCGCTCCCGACCGGCGTTTCTATGCGGGCGGCGGCGGATCCGTTCGCGGCTATAGTTTCCAGCAGGTCGGGCCGCGCGATGCCGACAATGCGCCGACCGGCGGCAACAGCCTGACCGAAGCCTCGATCGAACTGCGCTACCGTTTCCGCGCCTTCGGCAACGATCTGGGGCTGGTCGGTTTCATCGATGCCGGCCAGGTCTATCAATCGACCCTGCCCAGCTTCGACCGGCTGAGTGTCGGCGCCGGCATCGGCTTGCGAATATTCACCGGCTTCGGCCCGATCCGGGTCGATGTCGCGACACCGGTCAACCCGCGCACCGGCGATCCGCGCGTGCAATTCTACGTCTCCATCGGCCAGGCCTTCTGATGGCCGGAACGGCGCCTGCACCCCTCCGCCACCGTGGCCGCGGCATCGCTCGCCTGCTGTCGGGGCTGGTCATCCTCGTCGTCGTGCTGGCAGCGCTCGGCCTGGCCGGGGTTCGCTGGCTCGATACCGACGCCGGGCGCGCCTTCGTCATCCGGCAATTGCCGCTCTATGCGCCGCAATCGGGGCTGTCGGTGCGCGCCGGCCGGATTGAGGGATCGATCTTCGGGGCTGCCGTCATCCACGATCTGGCGTTGTCCGACCCGCAGGGCGTGTTCGCGGTGGCGCCGCGGGTGGCGCTCGACTGGCGGCCGTTCGACCTGATCGCCAACCGGCTGACGGTGCGCGAGCTGCGCGCCGCCGAGGCGCGGCTGCTGCGTCGTCCGGCACTGCGACCGAGCGCCGATGATCGCATCCTGCCCGATATCGACATCGGCATCGGCCGGCTGGCCATCGAACGCCTGGTGCTGGAAGCGCCGGTCACCGGCCAGCGCCGGCTGCTATCGGTCGGCGGCCGTGCCGATATCCGCGCCGGCCGCGCGCTTGTCGACCTGACGGCGCTGACGCTGGCTGCCCCCGGACGCAGCGACACGGTGCGGCTGATGATCGACAGCGAGCCGGATCGCGACCGTTTCGACATCGACGCCACCGTCACCGGCCCGGCCGACGGCGCGGTTGCCGCCCTGATCGGCATCGACGAGGCGGTCGACGCGACGCTGGCCGGCGACGGCAGCTGGACGGTATGGCGCGGCCGGCTGGCGGCGCGGCTGGACGGTGCCAGCGTCGCCGATCTGGCGATCACCGGCCGCGACGGGCGCTTCACCGCCGGCGGCGCCGTCCGGCCGGCGCCGCTGCTGAACGGTGCCGCGGCGCGGCTGGCGGGGCCGGAACTGCGCCTCGATGCCAGTGCCGAAATCGCGGCGCGCCGGGCGACCGTCATGCTCGCGCTCGCCAACCCGGCGCTGGCGGCATCGGCGCGCGGCGGCATCGATTTCGGCGCCGAGACCTTCGATGCAGTGGCGATCACGGCGCGACTGCTGCGACCCGCCGCGATCGACCCGAAATTCACCGCCAGCGACGCACGGGTGACGGGGACGCTGCGCGGCAGTTTCGCACGGCCGGTGTTCGACTGGAAACTCAGCGCCGCCAGCCTCGGCTGGGGCGCCACTCGCGCCACCGGCATCGGCGCCGCCGGCATGGCTACGCTGGCGGCAGCTCGCATGCCGGTCAGCCTTCGGATCGCTCGCGTCACCTGGCTGGGCGCCAACGTCGATCCATTGCTGACCGGAATCCGGGTCGATGGCAGCGTGACCATCGGTTCCGGCACCATTGCCGGCGATGCGCTGCGCTTTCGCAGCGACCGCCTGTCGGGCACTGCCAATGCCCGCGTCGCCGGCAATGGCGATATCACGCTGGGCGTGGCGGGCACGCTTCCGAACTATGCCATTCCCGGCGTCGGCATCGGCGATATCGGCGCGCGGTTGGTGGTCGCTTCGACCGGCGCCGGCGTCAGCGCGCGCGGGCCGGTGCGGGTCACCATGCGCCGCATCGACAATGGCAGCATTGCGCAGGCGCTCGGCGGGCTGCCGGTCATCACCGGCGATGTGACGGTGTCGCCCGATCTGGCTGTCGCCGTCGCCAATGCCCGGCTGGCGTCGCCGGGCCTGGGTTTCGTCGCCAGCGGCCGCCGCGCTGCCGATGGCCGGCTGGCCCTGCAGGGCGATGGCGTGTCGCGCGACTATGGCCCCGTCGCCCTGACCGTCGCCGGGCCGCCGGGCGCGCTCGCCATCGACGTGGCGCTGGCCCGCCCGGGCTTCGGAGTGGGCCTTGTCGATGTCCGCGGCCGGCTGGTGCCATCGGGCGAAACCTTCGATTTCGATGTCGCTGCGGGATCCGATTACGGCCCCATCGCCGCGCGCGGCCGCCTCGATACGCGGGCGGCGCTGTCGGTCGATCTCGCCAGCGCCAGCATCGCCGGCGTCACCGCCGCCGGGGTCGTCACCCGGACGGCAGCCGGGCCGTTTGCCGGCACGCTGCGGCTGACCGGCCGTGGCCTCGCCGGCGGCGCCACCCTCGCGGCCGTCGGCCCGATGCAGCGCAACGATGTGCAGCGCATCGACGTCCGCGTCGAAGCCGTCGATGCAACGTTGGCGCTGGCAACGCCGATGGCGGTCGCCGGCGGCAATTTGCGCCTTGCCGTGCTGCTGCCACCCGGCGGCGCCACTGTCACCGGCGATTTCAGCCTGCGCGATGTCGAGCGCGGCGATACCCGCATCGACGAGGCAACGGGCACCATCGCCTATGCCGGCGGCAGCGGCAGCATCCGCACCAGCCTGTCGGGCATCAGCGATGTGCCGTTCCGGCTGACCGCCGAAGCCGCCATCGCTCCCGGCCGCATCGCCATCACCGCCAGTGGCGACCTCGACCGCCGCCGCATCGCGCTGTCCGGCCCCGCCGTCCTTACCCGCGATGCCCGCGGCTGGGCGCTGGCCCCGTTCACGGTGACCAGCAGCGACGGCAATGCCGAAATTTCCGGCCATTTCGGCAGCGATATCGCGCTGCGCGCCCGGCTCGACCGATTGTCGCTGTCGCTGCTTGGCATCGCCATGCCGCGCCTCGATTTCGCCGGCCGGGTGTCGGGAACCATCGATATCGCACTTCCGCAGAACGGCGTGCCGAGCGGCAGCGCGGCGCTGCGCCTCAACAGCCTGGCGCGCGCCGGGATCGCCAGTTCGTCGCTGCCGATCGATGTCGGGCTCAATGCCGCGCTCGGCCGCGACGGCGTGGTTGCCCGTGCCGTCATCGTCCGCGGCGGCCAGGTCGAGGGCCGGGCACAGGCGCGTGTCGGCCCGATCGCCGCCGGCGATGCGGCTTTCATCGATCGGCTGTTCGCGGCACCGCTCGCCGGTCAGATCCGCTACGCCGGCCCGGCGCAGGCGATCTGGGGTCTGGCCGGGCTCGAAGCGCTCGATGTGCGCGGCCCCGTCGCCATCGATGCAGCGCTCGGCGGGGTCGTCGGCGATCCGAAGGTGACCGGATCGCTGGCGGCGCGCGGCGGCCGGGCGGAATTGACCGTGCTTGGCGCCGTTGTCGACCAGGTGGCGCTCGACGGCCGCTTCACCGGCGCCCGGCTCGAACTCACCCGCCTGTCGGGCCGGGTCGGCAACAACGGCAGCATCACCGGCAGCGGCGGCATCGATCTTTCCGCGGAACGCGGCTTCCCCATCGACATCCGGCTGGCGCTGAAGAACGCGCAACTGCTGAAACGCGACGATGTCACCGGCACCGCCACCGGCAACGTCCGTATCGCCACGGATATCTACGGCGGCGTCGTTTCGGGCCGGCTGGTCATCGACGAGGCGCGCTACCGCCTCGGCCGCACCGCTGCTGCCGAAGTGCCGGTGCTGGCGGTGCGCGAGGTCAACACCCGCGTGCTGCGCCGCCGCGTCGCCCGCTACATCGCGCCGACGCGCTGGCTGCTCAACCTCGATGTCCGCGGCGATCGCCGGCTGTTCGTCGCCGGCATGGGCCTCGAATCGGAATGGCAGGCGGCGGTGCGGGTGCGCGGCGGGCTGACCACGCCGGAAATCTTCGGCCGCGTCGAACTGGTTCGCGGCGATTACGACTTCGCTGGCAAGCGGTTCACTCTCACGCGCGGAGATTTGCGCTTTGCCGGCGGCTACCCGCCCGATCCGACCATCGACGTGGTGGCGACGACGACGCAGAACGGTTTCACCGCGCAGCTCGACATCGACGGCACGGCGCTGCGGCCGGCGATCGCCTTTTCCTCGGTGCCGAGCCTGCCCGAAGACGAAGTGCTGAGCCGGGTGCTGTTCGGAACGTCGGTCACCGATCTGTCGGCGCCCGAAGCAGTGCAGCTTGCGGCAGCACTCGCCAGCCTGCGCGGCAGCGGCGGCGGCTTCAACCCGATCAACCTGGTTCGCAAGGGCCTCGGCATCGACCGGCTGCGCATCCTGCCCGCCGACGCGACACGCGGCCGCAAGACGGCAGTGGCCGCCGGCCAGTATATCGGCCGCAACGTCTATGTCGAACTCGCCACCGATGCGTCAGGCTATACCGCGACCAACATCGAGGTCTCGCTGACCCGGTCGCTGTCGATCCTGTCCGAAATCGCGACGCTGGGCGGCCAGAGCGTCAATCTGCGCTGGAAACGGGATTATTAGGCGTGTTTTGAAGGACAGCCGCCGGAGGCAATCTTCCTGTCGCTTTCACTCGTCCGGCACGAATTCGAGCGCGGCGCCGTTGATGCAGTGGCGCATGCCGGTCGGGCGCGGCCCGTCGGGGAAGATGTGGCCGAGGTGGCCTTCGCAGGTGGCGCAATGGACTTCGGTGCGGGTCATGCCGAGGCTGCGGTCGGTCGTCGTCGCGACGGCATCGGGTTCGGCCTGCCAGAAGCTCGGCCAGCCGGAACCGGAATTGTATTTGGCGTCCGACCGGTAGACGAGGCTGCCGCAGCCAGCGCAGTGAAATTCGCCGGCGCGCTTTTCATCGTTCAGTGGCGAGCTGAACGGCCGTTCGGTGGCGTGTTCGCGCAGGATGGCATGGGCCTGCGGGCTGAGCTTGGCATCGGGCATTTCGCTGTTCCTTTCCCCGGGGATTTCGTTCGCCGTCTGCGCGGCGTTAGAGATGCTTAGATGGGCATTGCGGCGCGGTTCGCCAGATGCGCCAGCGCATCGATGGCACCTTGCAGGATATATGCCGCCGCCAGCCGATCGACGCGTTCGGCACGGCTGCGGCGCGACAGGTCCTCGGCGATCATGGCGCGTTCGACCGCCTGGGTACTCCAGCGTTCGTCCCACAGCAGCAGCGGCAGGGCGAGCGGAGCAAGGTTCTTCGCCAATTGCCGCACCGACTGGGTACGCGAGGAATCGCTGCCGTCCATGTTGAGCGGCAATCCGAGCACCAGCCCGGCGATGCGTTCGCGGGCGACGAACGCCTTCAGCTGCGCCAGATCGGCCGAGAATTTGCCGCGTGCGATGGTCGAATGCGCCGAGGCAAAGCTCCACGAGGCGTCGCAGGTCGCAAGCCCGATCGTCTTGGTGCCGGCGTCGAGCCCGGCGAGCCGGCCGCCGCCGGGCAGCGCATCGGCGAACTCGGCAACCAAGCCGGTGATCATTTCGATTTTGGCACGCCGAAGGCGGCGACCCGGCGCTCCGCATCGGCACGAACGTTGGCCCAGAACAGCGGGTAATCATACACATGGTAATTGTTGCCGGGCAGCACATAGGCCTTGTAGGCGCCGGGCGGCTCGCCGATGTCGAGGATGCCGGCCGGCAGGCACGTCGCGCCCAGTCCCTTCGGCACCAGGCTGCCGCCGGTGAAATCGTCGTTGGGCACCAGGCTGCCGAAATTGGCGTTGGCCGGTGCGGCGCCGCCGCTGCCGCCCGACGCCATGCCGGTCAGCGGGTTGGTGCACAGGATCGGCGTGCCGCGCCGCGGCTTGCCGGTCAGGCCGGGCCCGCGATCATAGGCCTCCTGCACCAGCGTATAGTCGGCGGGGCGGGCAAAGCTCTGCCAGCTGAGGATGCAGCCGGTTGCTGCCGGGCCGGTACAGGCCGGCAGGCCGAGTGCCGGCAGATCGGTGGTCATCGAGACCGGCCAACCGACGGCGTAGACGGCGACGATGCGCTTCGCCAGCGGCTGGCCGGCGACACGGTCCTTCAACAGCCGCAGCAGGTGCAGCGAGCCCTGGCTGTGCCCGGCAAGCACGATCGGGCGTCCGGCGGGCTGGGCCGCGACAAAGGCATCGAAGGCAGCGAGAACATCGCCATAGGCCAGCGCCAGCGCGCGCGTCGCTTCGGGCTTTTCGGTCAGGAAGGCACCGAAGGTCGCCTGGCGGTAATCGGGCGCCCAGATCTCGCCGACCCCGTTGAACACGGTTGCCTGCGATCGCAGGAACGCCGCCATGCGGGTGCGGACTTCCGGTGCACCGATCGCCGAATTCCAGCGGCCGCGATCGAAGATGCTGGTGGGAACCACGAAAAACACGGCAACCCCGGGCTGCGGCGCGGCGCGATAGCCGGCCGGCGTCCAGCGCGCGGCCTCCGACGGCAGGTCAGGGCGTGCCAGCCAGGCTTCGGGGCGCGCATAATCGGTGCCGCCGGCGGGCGCGGTGAACCCCACTTGCGGCACCAGCGCCGCGGCGATCAGCCGATTGCCGGCAAGCGCATAGGTGATCGCCGCAGCGATGACGAGAAAGACAAGGATCGCGATGATCCCGAGGAAACGGCGTGCCAGCATGGCGCTTCGTTAGCAGGCGCGGCCGCCCGGCGGAACGGGCCGCGTGTCGCGGGCAGCGACCGGGGCCCGCCCCTGTCGTTTCCGTGCTTGCACAGGCGGCGCCGGCTGGGCCAGTCTCGCAGATGCCCCGCCGAAGGACCCGTGCCGACAATGAAAGCCCTTGTTCTCGCTGCCCTGATCGCCGCGCCGGCGCTGGCGGCAGCGCCCGTGCCGTTCGAAGCTGCCGACCTCTACAAGCTGTCGATGGTCACCGATCCGCAGGTGTCGCCCGATGGCAAACGCGTGCTCTTCAATCGCGCCAGTTTCGATATCCAAACCGATACGCGGCTGGGCGAGGGCTGGCTGGCGACGATTGCCGGCAAGTCCGTCGATCGCCGGCTGCTGATCCCCGCCGCTGCAAAGGCTTCGGGCGCGGCCTGGTCGCCCGATGGCAGCCGCATCGCCTATATCGCGCCGTGGCTCGGCAAGCCGCAGATTTGGGTGATGCGTGTCGCCGATGGCGTCGGCGAGCCGGTGTCGCGGGGCAAATATGCGCCGCTGTCGTTCGCCTGGTCGCCCGACGGCAGCCGCATCGCGTTCACTGCTCGCGTCGAGGCACCGCCGGCGCGGATCCGCGGCATGGTCGAAAAACCCGAAGGCGCGACCTGGGCACCGGCGCCGAAGATCATCGATGCCTTCCGCTATCGCTTCGACGGCCGCGGCTATGCCGCTCCCGGATCGACGCAATTGTTCGTCGTCGATGCCGTGGGCGGCGAGGCCAAGGAACTGACCGCCGGCGACAATGACCAGATTTCCGGCGGCTTCGACTGGCTGCCCGACAGCCGCGGCATCGTCTATTCGGCGCGGGTGCGCGACGGCAACGAAATGCTGCCGATCGAAAGCGACCTGTGGCAGGTATCCATCGGCGGCGGGCCGCCCGTCCGGCTGACCGACATCGACGGCACCGAAGACGATCCGGTCGTTTCCCCCGATGGCCGCAGCATCGCCTGGACCGGCGCGCTGACGGCGACAAGCTTCTATGTCCAGTCCGACCTGTGGGTGCGGCCCATGGCGGGCGGGCCGGCGCGCAACCTCACGGCGGCGTTCGACCGCCCGGTGATCGCTGCGAAATGGGCCGCCGACGGCAAGGGAGTCCGCATTTTCTACAACGACGCCGGGCTGACGAAGGTGGCGCTGGTGCCGCTGGCCGGCGGCGCGCCGCGCGTCGAAGTGGCGGCGATCGGCGGCACCCGGCTCTATCTGCCGTCATCGGGCGGCAATTGGTCGGAAGGCGGCGGCACCTTTGCCTATACCACGGTCGAAGCCGATCGCCCCGCCGGGCTGGGCATCGCGCGCCTGCAGAACGGAGCGGCCCGGGAAATCGCCCGCATCGACTTCAACGCCGATTGGCGCGCCGGCAAGGCCATCGGCCCGATGGAGCGGCTGACCTACAAATCATCGAAGGACGGCCTGCCCATCGAAGCCTGGGTGCAATTCCCGCCCGGCTTCGATCCGGCCGGGAAATACCCGCTGGCGCTCGAAATCCATGGCGGCCCCAACACCGATTACGGCCCCTATTTCTCGATCACCCACCAGCTTTACGCCGCGGCCGGCTATATCGTGCTGTTCACCAACCCGCGCGGCAGCATCGGCTATGGCCGCAAGTTCGGCAACGCCATCGACAAGGCCTATCCCGGCGACGACCTTGCCGACCTGATGTCGGGGGTCGATGAAATGCTGAAACGGCCCTATGTCGATGCTCGCAACCAGTTCATCGGCGGCGGTTCCGGCGGCGGCGTGCTGACGACCTTCGCCATCGGCAACACCAATCGGTTTCGGGCTGCCGCTGCCTTGCGGCCAGTCACCGACTGGACGGTGCAGGCGCTGACCAGCGACATCACCGCCGTCACGCTGCAGAACTGGGTTCCCGGCACCCCTTGGGACAATCACGAGGATTATTGGCGGCGTTCGACGCTCAGCCTCGTCGGCAAGGTCGAGACGCCGACCCTCCTGATCGATGGCGAGGCCGACTGGCGCACGCCGATCGGCCAGTCCGAAGCCTATTACCAGGCGTTGAAAGTGCGCGGCATCGAAACCCGCATGGTCCGCCTGCCCGAGGCCGGCCATGGCATGGGCCGGCCTTCGCAATGGCTGCAATCGATCCTGACCGTCATCGACTGGTACGATCGCTTTCGGGTGAAATGAGCGGCGATGGCAGCGCCGCGGCAAAGCCGCGTCGTGACGTCAGACGGGTTCGGCCGGCAAGCGCGCCGGCCGCCCCGCGGGCGGGTCCCACGAAAAATGAAAATTTCGTGGGTGCCCTTGGCCGCGCTTGCGCCTGTCGGCGTGTAACTTGCGTTACGCGCTCGCGGCGCTGCGCTTCAATCTTGCAGCATAGCCCTTGCGGAACTTCGCCAGTTTCGGAGCGACGACGGCGGCGCAATAGCCGTTGGCGCTGCCGTTCCGTTCGAAATAGCGCTGATGGTAATCTTCGGCGCGGTACCAGTCGCTCAGCGGTTCGATCGAGGTGACGATCGGGCGGTCCCACGCCGGCTGGTTGCGCGCCATGGCGGCGGTGGCTTCATCGGCCTGGGCCGCGTCGTGCGGGAAAATCGCCGAACGATATTGCGTGCCGCTGTCGGCGCCCTGGCGGTTCAGCGTGGTCGGATCATGGGTATGGAAGAAGATGTCGAGGATATCGGCATAGGAGATGACCGCCGGGTCATAGGTGATGCGGACGGCTTCGGCATGGCCGGTGCGGCCGGTGCAGACGGCCTCGTAGCTGGGGTGGGCCACTGCGCCGCCGATATAGCCGGATTCGACGAGCTCGACGCCCTGCAATTCGTTGAAGACGGCTTCGGTGCACCAGAAGCAGCCGCCGGCGATGGTGGCGGTTTCGATTGCCATGACAACTCCCGGAATGATGGGTCGGCGGGCCTGTTGCCGCCTGCATCCCATCTGGGGCCGGCCCCGGCTTTTCGCAAGCATCGCGCGAAACTGCTGCCGATGCGGACCCGATATCGGAATCTTTCGCGAACCGGGCATTTTCGACCAGCGATCGTTGGCGACCGAGCCGGAAAAATGTTATCCACAATGCGACTCGGGGGGACAGGACGCAGTGTGACCCTGGCGACGCCGCGGCGGCGCCGGTTGCTGCATTCCCTTCCCGGGCAGACACAGAACCGCCGGCACAGTACGGCAAGACAGGTCGCCCGATGAACCCCTATGATGCCAATTTCGGCAATGTCTCGGCCCGGGTCATCGCCTGGGTTCGGGGCCTGGCGCGTCAGTACCGCCGGCCGTTGATGGTGTTGCTGGCGGCCACCGCGACTCTGGCCGTCGGTGTCAATGCCGGCCCGGTATCGCCGCCGAAGGTTCTCGCCGAGCGCTGAGGCAGGCGTCGACTCCGCTGCAACAAACGGCTTTCCGGCACGCCGAGCCACTGCTACCCGATTGCAAAGGGCGCCATTCGAGCGCTCGTCGAGGGGGCCTGCGGAGTGCGGGCGGGGGAGCCGATGGCGACACGCGACACCGCACCTGCCGATCCAGCGCGCGCCGATGGGGACATGCCGCCCGTCGGCGGTGCCTATGCCAAATATGTGCTCGGCCTGCTCGTGCTGGTCTATGCGATGAACTTCATCGATCGCCAGATCATCGCCATCCTGGCCGAAGACATCAAGCGCGACCTCGGGCTCAGCGATGCCGATCTGGGCTTTCTCTACGGCACCGCCTTTGCCGTTTTCTACGCGCTGTTCGGGATTCCGCTCGGCCGGCTGGCCGATAACTGGGTACGCACCCGGCTGCTCAGCCTGGGCCTGTTCTTCTGGTCGGCGATGACGGCACTTTCCGGGCTTTCGACCAATTTCCTGCAACTCAGCCTTGCCCGCGTCGGAGTCGGTATCGGCGAGGCCTCGGCCAGCCCGTCGGCTTTCTCGATGCTGTCCGACTGGTTTCCCCGCGAAAAGCGAGCCACCGCGCTCGCCATCTATTCGGCCGGGCTCTACATCGGCGGCGGTGTCTCGCTGCTGATCGGCGCCGTCGTCGTGCGGGCCTGGAACGAGGCCTATCCCGGCGGTGGCCCGCTGGGGCTGGTCGGCTGGCAGGCAGCGTTCCTCGCGGTCGGTTTTCCGGGCGTGCTGCTGTCGCTGTGGGTGTCGACCCTGAAGGAGCCGATCCGCGGCCGTGCCGAAGGGCTGCCGGAACCGCCACGAGTGGAGAATGTCGGCGGCAAGCTGTGGACCGATGTTTCCAGCGTCATCCCGCCACTGACCATCCTGCACCTGGCGCCCTTCGGAATCCGGGTGCTTGGCACCAACATCGTCGTTGCACTCGCCTTCGCGGCGCTGGCGACGCTGCTGATCGGCGTCACCGGCGATGTGCCGCAATGGGTCGCGATCTGCCTTGGCGGCTATGCCGTCACCAGCTGGTCGCAATCGCTGAAACAGCGCGATCCGCCGACCTATGCGCTGATCTGGGGAACGCCGACGTTCCTGCTGGCACTGGTCGGCTTCGGTTCGATCAGTTTCGTCGGCTATTCGATCAGTTTCTGGGCTGCGCCCTATGCCATCCGCACCTTCGTCGTGCCGATGGCGGCGGCTGCCGCCGCCACCGGCTCCGCCCTGCCCTGGTATGCATCCAAGGAAATCGTCGCGCTGGTGCTGGGCGGCTGGGGCGCGGCTGGCGGCTTCCTCGGTGTCGTCATCGGCGGGTTCGCTTCGGATTGGGTGAAGAAGCGCAACCCCGCCGGGCGCATCCTGGTGGCATCGCTGGCGACGCTGGTGCCGGCGCCGTTCATCTGGTTGATGTTCAACACCGGCGACCTGGCACTGTTCCTGCTCTACAATATCCCGCTCGCCTTCGGCAGCATGTATGTCGGCATCGCCGCGGCGACGACGCAGGATCTGGTGTTGCCGCGGATGCGCGGTGCTGCCACCGCCACCTATTTCATCGGCACGACGCTGCTCGGCCTCGGCCTGGGGCCCTATTTCACCGGCGCGGTTTCCAAGGCGAGCGGCAGCCTCGGCACCGGCGTTCTCGCGCTGCTGCTGATGGCGCCGGTGACGCTGACCTGCCTGTACCTCGTCTATCGCAAGCTGCCGCTGGCCGAAGCGACCCGCGTCGAACGGGCCCGCGCCGCAGGCGAAACCATCTAGCCGCAGGCGAAACCATCTAGCCGCCGGCGAAGCCATCTGAAGGAGCAATCAATGTCTGCATTCGCCATCGAAAACCTGTTTTCCGTCGCCGGCAAGACCGTCGTCATAACGGGTGGCAGCCGCGGCATCGGCGAGATGATCGCTCGCGGCTATGTCGCCAACGGCGCCCGGGTGATCCTGACCAGCCGCAAGGCCAGCGATGTCGAAGGCCTTGCCGCCGAATTGGGCGAAGCGGCGACGGCGATTGCTGCCGACCTCAGCCAGATGGCCGAAATCGACCGGTTCGCCGCCGAAGTCGCCCGGGTGACGGACAAGGTGCACATATTGTTCAACAATGCCGGCGCGTCCTGGGGCGGGGAATTCGACAGCTTCCCCGAAATCGGCTGGGACAAGGTGATGGACCTCAACGTCAAATCGGTGTTTTTCCTGACCCAGCGCCTTGTTCGCCTGCTTGAGGCCGGCGCCACTGCCGACGACCATGCCCGGGTCATCAACATCGGTTCGATCGATGGCCAGCATGTTTCGGGCATCGAGACCTACAGCTATGCCGCATCGAAAGCCGCTGTGCTGCACCTCACCCGGATGATGGCCAAGAACCTCGCCGGCCGCCACATCGCCGTCAACGCCATCGCACCGGGCTATTTCCCTTCGAAGATGACCGCCGGCATCGCCGAGGAATTCGCCGCAGCCTCGCTGGAAGCCACCCCGCTGAAACGCCGCGGCACGCCGGAGGACATGGCCGGCGTCGCGCTGTTCCTGGGCAGCCGCGCTTCGGCGTTCCTGTGCGGATCCGTGGTCACTGCCGATGGCGGCTATGCAACGACGGTGTAGGGCCAGCGACTGATCGCTTCTTTCGATCAGGGCAGT
>JBBQWE010000061.1:0-15526 GCA_038210855.1 Sphingomonadales bacterium
CGAAACACTGCGCGCCACCGAAATCCTGGTCAAGGATGGCTCCGATGTCATGGTCTATTGCGCCGACGATCCGATCGCTGCGAAAAAACTGGAAGACCTCGGCGCCTGCGCGATCATGCCGCTCGGCTCGCTGATCGGGTCGGGGCTGGGGGTACAGAACCCGGTGACGATCCGCATGATCGTCGAAGGCGCGCGGGTGCCGGTGCTCGTCGATGCCGGAGTCGGCACGGCTTCGGACGCCGCGGCGGCGATGGAACTGGGCTGTGCCGGCGTGCTGATGAACACCGCGATCGCCGAAGCTCGCGACCCCGTGCTGATGGCCAGCGCCATGCGCCACGCCGTTATTGCCGGTCGCGAGGCCTATCGCGCCGGGCGGATGGCGCGCCGCCGCTATGCCGATCCGTCCAGCCCGCTGGCCGGGTTGATCTGAGGCTTTGGCACGCGACGCGGGCGCTTTTGCGAGCTTGCGCCGCCCGGCAGCGCGCGTGACAAAGCCGGGTCGAGCCACAATTCGAGGTCGGTAGTGCAGATCACCGAAATTCACGTCGAACGCGCCAATCTGGCGGCGGCATGCGCCGTGTCCAGCGACATCACCGTCGGCGATGGCCATGTGCTGTTCCAAATCGAGCGCTTTGCGATGACGGCCAACAACGTCACCTATGCCGCGCACGGGGTCGATATCCGTTATTGGGATTTTTTTCCGGCGCCCGAAGGCTTCGGCATCGTTCCGGTCTGGGGCTTTGCCCGGGTGGCCGAAAGCCGGGCGGTGGGTATCGAGGTCGGCGCTCGCGTTTATGGTTATTGGCCGATGGCGAGCCACGCGCTGCTGCGGCCGGCAAAGGCCAGCGCACGCGGTTTCGTCGATGCGGCAGCGCACCGGCTGCCGCTGCCGCCCGTCTACAATGGCTATGAATACGCCGGCGATGCCTGGGGGCCGGAAACCCTGCAATGCCTGTTCCGGCCGCTCTACATTACGTCGTTCGTGCTCGATTGCATGCTGGCGGCCAGCCCGGCACAGACGCTGATACTCACCTCGGCATCTTCGAAGACGTCGCTCGGGCTGGCGCATGCGGCGCGCGGCCGGCAGCGGCTGGTCGGGCTGACCTCGCCGGCCAATCGCGGCTTTGTCGAGGCCACCGGCTATTACGACGATGTCATCGCCTATGGCGACGTGGGCGCGCTGGCGGCGGTGCCGGGGCCGGCGGCGCTGATCGATTTCGCCGGCAACGGCGATGTGCGCCGCGATGTCCACACGCAACTGGGCGACCGGCTGATCGAAAGCCACCTTGTCGGCGATACGCACTGGCAGGCCGATGGCGGCGGGCCACTGCCGGGGCCGGAGCCGCGCTGGTTCTTCGCGCCGAACGTCATCGTCGAACGCGTCGCGGAATGGGGCAATGACGGTTTCCAGCAGCGGCTGCTGGCGGCCTGGAGCGGTTTTGCTGCCACCACCGGCTGGCTGCAGCTGGCCGAAATCGCCGGCGAGGCCGCGGTGATGGCGCGCTGGCAGGCGCTGGTCGCCGGCGGCATCGATCCGGCGCAGGGCGTCGTGGCGAGCGTCTGAACGTCTTTGGCAGTTTGCAGCGCCGCCGATCGCCCCTAGACGGTGGCAGGGAAACAGGGGGAGCGAGACTTGGGCGCAACAGCGACGGCATCCGGTGCAGTGCCTGCCTCGGGGCCCGGAATCGATCCGAAGCGCGATCGGCTGGTCATCGTCGCCTCCTCGCTCGGCACTGTTTTCGAATGGTATGATTTTTTCCTCTACGGCATCCTCGCGTCGCTGCTCGGCAAGCTGTTCTTCACCACCGGAAATCCGACATCGGAACTGCTGTTCTCGCTGGCCGCCTTTGCCATCGGCTTTGTGTTCCGGCCGCTGGGCGCGGTGCTGTTCGGCTATTTCGGCGATCGCATCGGGCGGAAATACACGTTCCTGGTGACCATCTCGCTGATGGGCGGGGCGACGGCCGCGATCGGCATGCTGCCGACCGCCGCCGATATCGGCATCGCCGCGCCGATCCTGATGCTGGTGCTGCGCACCATCCAGGGGCTGGCGCTGGGCGGCGAATATGGCGGCGCTGCGATCTACGTCGCCGAACACGCCCCGCCGGGCAAGCGCGGGCTGTACACCAGCTGGATCCAGGTTTCGGTGCCGGCGGGCTTCCTGCTCTGCCTCGCCGTCGTGCTGGCGGCGCGCGGCAGCATGAGCGAAGCCGATTTCACCGCGTGGGGCTGGCGCCTGCCGTTCCTTGCCAGCCTGGCGATGCTGGCGATCTCGCTCTACATCCGGCTGAAACTCGCCGAAAGTCCGGTGTTCCAGGCGATGAAATCGGCGGGGACGACATCGAAGAACCCGCTTGCCGAAAGCTTTCGCCACAAGGGCAATATCGGCCGGGTGATGACGGCGCTGTTCGGCGTTTCGGCCGGGCTGACCGTGGTTTATTATACCAGCCAGTTCGGTACGCTGTATTTCCTGCAGGGGACAGCGCGGATTCCCGAGACGCAGGCGCTGATCTACCTCGCCATCGGCGCCGGCATCGCAGCGCCAGCCTATGTGCTTTCGGGCTGGCTGTCGGACAAGATCGGGCGGAAGCGCCTGCTGCTCATCGGTTACGCCGTGTCGATGCTGACGCTGTTTCCGATCTTCCACCTGATGGCCGATGGCGCCAACCCGCGGCTTGCCGAGGCGATCCGGGTCAACCCCGTTACCGTCAGCCTGCCGCCGTGCGATTACAGCGTCTTCACCAAGCCGGTGATCGAATGCGGCAAGGCGCAGGCGTGGCTGGTGAAGCGCGGCATCAGCTATCGGAAGGCCGATGGTGCCGATCTGGCGCTGACGGTCGGCACGACGCGCATCGCCGGCTTCGACGCCGCGGCATGGGGCGACGCGGTTCTGGCGGCCGGCTACCCCGACAAGGCCGACCCGGGCAGCGTCACCCATTGGAAAGTGATCCTGGGCGTCGCGCTTATGGTTTTCCTGTCGGCGATTACCTACGGCCAGGTGGCGGCAATCCTTGTCGAGATGTTCCCGGCGCGCATCCGCTATACCTCGCTGTCGATCCCCTATCACATCGGCACCGGCTATTTCGGCGGATTCCTGCCGCTGATCAGCCAGTATATCGTCGTGTCGACGGGCGATGCCTTTTCGGGGCTGTGGTATACGATCGTGGTGACGGGGATGGCGTTCGTGGTGAGCGCGATCGGGCTGCGCGACACGCGCGGGGTGAATATCGCGGATTAGGGCGACCTGTCCGGCATCGTGCCTGCCCAATCCGCAAGGGTGCCGCAACGCGGCCGGTCTGACAGAATGGTGCATTCTTCGAAAAAGGTTTCTTCGCCATGGCCGGACCACTTCACGGCATCAGGGTCGTCGACCTGTCGCAGATCGTCTCGGGGCCGATGGCTGCAGCGATCCTTGCCGAGCAGGGGGCCGAGGTCGTCAAGGTCGAAAGCCCCGGCGGCGATCCGGTGCGGGTGCTGGGGCCACGCAAGGGTGACCGTTCCGCCATGTTCATCGCCGTCAACCGCGGCAAGCAGGGCATCGCCATCGACCTGAAGACGCCGGCGGGCGGCGAAATCCTCGAACGCCTCATCGCGCGCGCCGATGTGCTGATCGAGAATTTCCGCCCCGGCACCATGGAGCGGCTGGGGTTCGATTATGCGCGCTGTGCGGCCATCAACCCGCGGCTGGTGTTCGCCTCGATCACCGGCTTCGGGCAATCGGGGCCCTACGCCAATATCCGGGTTTACGATCCGGTCATCCAGGCGGTCAGCGGCATCGCTGCGACGCAGACCGACCACAAGGGGCTGCCGTCGCTGGTGCGGTCGCTGATCGCCGACAAGACGACGGCGCTGACGGCGGCACAGGCGATCACCGCTGCGCTGTTCCACCGGGAACGGAGCGGGCAGGGCCAGCGCGTCGATATCGCGATGCTCGATGCCGCCATTGCCTTCAACTGGCCCGATGGCATGTACAACCACGGCTTTCTCGACGATCCGCCGCCGCCGCAGCCGGAATATGGCGACCTCGGCCGGCTGTGGACGGCGGCCGACGGCCAGACCGCCGTGGGTTTCATGCAGGCGAGCGAATTCGCTGCGATGATGCAGGCGATCGGCCTCGACGATCTGGCGGCGGACCCGCGGCTGCGCTCGGTCGGCGCACGCATGGCGCTGCGCGACGAATGGGCGCCGCGAGTTGCCGAAGCGATCGCGGCCACGCGGCTCGACGATCTGATGACCGGCTTCATTCGCGAGGGTGCGGTCGGTGGCCGCGTCAATTCGCGCGGGCAAGTCGCCGCCGACCCGCAGGTCGTCCACAATGGGGTGATCGTCGACGTGGCGCATGACGGGATCGGACTGGTGCGCGGCGCTGCCCCTGCAGCGCGTTTCGGCGCCAGCCCGGCGCGCGTTGCCGGGCCGGCACCGCGGCTGGGCGAACACGGCGCCCATGTGCTGGAAAGCCTGGGCTGGGACGCCGCCGGCCGCGCCGCCCTCGCCGCGAGCGGCGGCTGGATACCGGTTGCCGGCGGCTGATCCGGGGCCATTGTGACGGAAATTTTGCGGTCGGACGCCGTGGATTTCGAGCGATCCCCTAGGCGATGGCGCGTGCTGCCGTCATAGTTCATGGCGACGGCAGCGGTGCGATGCATTGATGCCGGCAATCGGGGTGCCCATATGCGCTGTCCGGTATGGACGGTTCGCCTTGCGGGGCCGAAATTGCGGGACAACGATCGGCACCTTGCCGGGGGCCGATGATTTTTGGGGTGCCGGTCCGTCAACGCGGACATCGCCCGGGAGTTGCATGATGACCGACCAGTTGCTGCCAGTGCTTCCGCTTCGCGACATTGTCGTGTTTCCGCAGATGATCGTGCCACTTTTCGTCGGCCGCGAAAAATCGGTCCGCGCGCTCGAAGCGGCGATGGACGGCGACAAGACGGTGTTCCTGCTCAGCCAGAAGAACCCCGGCGATGAAGAACACGGCGCCGCCGAGCTCTACGATGTCGGCACCATCGCCACCGTGCTGCAGCTGTTGAAGCTGCCCGACGGCACCGTGAAGGTGCTGGTGGAGGGCCAGTCGCGCGCGGCGCTGGAGGAGCTTTCTTCGGTTCGCGACCATCTGGTTGCGCGGGTTTCGGCGCGCGACGATATCACCGGCGACGATGAACAGACCGAAGCGCTGCTGCGATCGGCAGCCAAGCAGTTCGAAGCGTATGTGAAGCTGAACCGCAAGACCGCGCCGGAAATCGCCACCCAGATCGGCCAGATCGACCAGGCCGGGCGCTTTGCCGATACCGTTGCCGCCAATCTGGGCCTCAAGATCGCCGACAAGCAGGCGCTGCTCGCCGAACAGGCGGTGGCGAAGCGGCTGGAGATGGTTTTTGCCCATATGGAGGGCGAAATGGGCGTGCTGCAGGTCGAAAAGAAAATCCGCAACCGCGTCAAGCGGCAGATGGAGAAGACCCAGCGCGAATATTACCTCAACGAGCAGATGAAGGCGATCCAGCGCGAGCTGGGCGAAGGCGATGAAGCCAAGGACGAAGTCCAGGAGTTCGAAGAGAAGATCGCCAAGACGAAAATGAGCAAGGAAGCGCGCGACAAGGCGATCGCCGAGCTCAAGAAGTTGAAGGCAATGGCGCCGCAATCGGCGGAAGCCACCGTCGTGCGCAACTATCTCGACGTGCTGCTCGGCTTGCCGTGGACCAAGAAGTCCAAGGTCAAGAAGGACATCGTCGCGGCGCAGGCGGTGCTCGACGATGATCATTATGGGCTTGAAAAGGTCAAGGACCGGATCATCGAATATCTTGCCGTGCAGGCGCGCACTTCGAAGCTGAAGGGGCCGATCCTCTGCCTCGTCGGCCCGCCCGGCGTCGGCAAGACCTCGCTCGGCCGCAGCATCGCCAAGGCGACGGGGCGCGAATTCATCCGCCAGTCGCTCGGCGGGGTGCGCGACGAGGCCGAAATCCGCGGCCACCGCCGTACCTATATCGGATCGATGCCCGGCAAGGTCGTGCAGAACCTGAAAAAGGCCGGAACCGGCAATCCGTTGTTCCTGCTCGATGAAATCGACAAGCTGGGCCAGGATTTCCGCGGTGACCCGTCGTCGGCGTTGCTCGAGGTGCTCGATCCCGAACAGAACAAGGCGTTCAGCGATCACTATCTGGAGGTCGATTACGATCTTTCCGACGTGATGTTCGTGACGACCGCAAACAGCCTCAACATGCCGCAAGCGCTGCTCGATCGCATGGAGATCATCCAGCTGAGCGGATATACCGAGGACGAAAAGGTCGAGATCGCCAAGCGCCACCTGCTGGCCAAGCAATATGAAGCGCATGGCCTGAAACTGGCGGAATTCGCCGTCACCGATGCGGCGCTGCGCGACCTGATCCGCTTCTACACCCGCGAAGCAGGGGTGCGCACGCTGGAGCGCGAGCTTGCCAAGCTGGCGCGCAAGTCGCTGCGCCGCATCCTGGAGGGCAAGGCGACCAGCGTCACCGTCGATGCCGACAACCTCGCCGAGTTCTCCGGGGTAAGGAAGTTCCGCTATGGCGTCGGCGAAGCCGAAGATCAGATCGGCGCCGTCACCGGCCTTGCCTGGACCGAAGTCGGCGGCGAACTGCTGACCATCGAAGCCGTCACGGCACCGGGCAAGGGCATCGTCAAGACCACCGGCAAGCTGGGCGACGTGATGACCGAATCGATCGCCGCGGCGCTTTCGTTCACCAAGGCCGGCGCCATCCGCTATGGCATCAAGCCGTCGGTGTTTGAAAAGAAGGACATCCACGTCCATGTGCCAGAAGGCGCGACGCCGAAGGACGGTCCGTCCGCCGGTATCGCGATGGTCACCGCGATCATTTCGACGCTGACCGGCATTCCGGTTCGCAAGGATGTGGCGATGACCGGCGAAGTCACGTTGCGCGGCCGGGTGCTGCCGATCGGCGGCCTGAAGGAAAAGCTGCTCGCGGCATTGCGCGGCGGCATCACCACGGTGTTCATCCCGGCCGAGAACGAGAAGGACCTTGCCGAAATCCCGGCCAATGTCACGGCCGGCCTGAAGATCATCCCGGTGGCGCATGTCGACGAAGTTCTGGCGCTGGCACTGGCGACGCCGCCGGTGCCGATCGAATGGTCGGAGGCCGATGAACTGGCGGTGCGGCCCGACCCTGCGGCTGCGGTCGAGCCGACGCTGCGGCATTGATGCCGCCCCGACGATCCAGCCGGCAGCGCGTTCCAACGCGCGCTGCCGGCTTTTCGCCGCCATGGCTTTGACAGGCCGTCGTCTCGCGTCAGGATGGGCGTTTACACCGCCTTGGGGGCGAATGATTCGATGAACAAGCAGGATCTGGCAGCCCGTGTTGCCGATGTTACCGGCCTTGCCCGTGCCGATGCGTTGCGCGCCATCGATGCGACGCTGGAAACCATCACCGAAAGCCTGGCGCGCGGCGAGGAAGTGCGGCTGGTCGGCTTCGGCAATTTCGTCGCCGGCAGCCGCAAGGCGACCACCGGCCGCAATCCGCGCACCGGCGAGCCGATGGACCTTGCAGCAACCGTGGTGCCCAAGTTCCGGGTCGGCCGCAATCTAAAGGATGCCTGCAACCTGCCGGCGTGAGTGGCCGGTCGGAATGGCAGCGGCACCAGATCGGGTTCGACCCATTCGCGGCGAGCCCGCGCAGAGAACAGCCGATCCCTCGACCAGTGCGCCATCAGCCAGCCGGAACGGCCCTGCGGCGCCGCCAGCAGGTCGCCCAGAACCTCGGCGAGCGGCCGGCCCGGAACCGTCGCCAGGGCAGCACCGGCAACGCGCAGCGAAGCGAGGGTGATGGTTCGGTGATAGCGCTGCGCATCGCTGTTCACGCCGCCGGTAGCGACATTGTAGTGGCGGATGATGTCGGGCAGGTCGCGCGGCCCGTCGAACCCGGTCCGGCAGCGCAGCAGCCACAGCGTCGCCGTGAAATGCGCGGCATGGGTCCATTGGCCCCTCGGCAGCGTGCCATCGAGCAGGCCGCTGGCAAGGCGCTCGATGGCGGCATCGTCAAGGATGGCGGGGCAAGGCGAAGTCATTTCGGACACGCGGCGCCTGGTGGCGGGAGCACGCACCGGCGTCAAGAGCCGCCGCCGCAAAGGCGCTTTGACTTGCGCGCGCGGCGCCGCTAACAGCGCGGCTCGCCTTGCGGCGGGCGCGTAGCTCAGCGGTAGAGCACTCCCTTCACACGGGAGGGGTCACAGGTTCAAACCCTGTCGCGCCCACCATGGCAGCGGCGTCGCCAAAGCTGAACGCGATATGTCGATCGCGTTCATGCAACCTGCACCCGTAATGGCGCATTCCTTAGCCACTCCGATCATTCGGACCAAAGGAGCTGCCATGCGTACCACCCTCATCACCACGGCCCTGGCGATGGCCGTTGCCATTCCCGCCGCCGCCCAGCCGTTCCGCGCGCCGGATCGCAATGTCCAGTCCGTGCAGTATCGCGACCGCGATTATGCCGACCGCAACGAAGTCATCCGCAGCCGCGACCGGGTCCAGGAAGAGCGCCGCGACCTTCGCGATGCCGTCCGCAGCGGCAACCGGCGCGAAATCCGCGAGGAACGCCGCGATCTCAATCGCGCCGAACGGGAATTCCGCAAGGATGCCCGCGATTGGCAGCGTGGCCGCCGTTTCAACTACAACCGCCCCGATCCGCGTTTCGGCGGCTATTATGCCGACAATTATTACCGTGGCGGCAATTACCGCCCCTACACGCTGCGCCGTGACGACCGCGTTTATCGGGGCCGTGACGGCCGCTTCTATTGCCGCCGCAACGATGGCACCACCGGCCTGATTGTCGGCGCGCTGGGCGGCGGCGTTCTTGGCAACGTGATTGCGCCGGGCGGTTCGAAGACGCTGGGCAGCATCCTGGGTGGCGGCATCGGCGCTGCCATCGGCAACAGCATCGGTCGCGGCCAGGCTACCTGCCGCTGATCCTTCGCTCGCGGTACTGATCGGTGGCCTTTGGCGCTGATCGAACGACGCGATGGCGTCCGGTGGATTTTTCCGCTGGACGCCATTTCGCATGCGCATAGAGTCCACGACATCGGCAATGTGGAGACGGGCATGGCAAAGACTTCGAAAAAGGCCGAGAAATCGGCACTGGTCATCGATCTCGGTATCGCCGAAGATGCGCGCCGCGGCATTGCTGACGGCCTGTCGCGGCTGCTTGCCGATACCTACACGCTCTACCTGAAAACGCACAATTTCCACTGGAACGTCACCGGCCCGCAGTTCAATTCGCTGCACCTGATGTTCGAGGGGCAGTATACCGAACTGGCGCTGGCGGTTGACCTGATCGCCGAGCGGATCCGTGCGCTCGGCGAGCCGGCACCGGGCAGCTATTCGGCCTATGCCCGGCTGTCGTCGATCGCCGAGGCCGATGGCGTGCCGGAAGCCACCGAGATGGTTCGCATCCTGGCGGCCGACCAGCTTGCCGTGGTGCGGACGGCGCGATCGGTATTTCCGCTCGCCGATGCAGCGCATGACGAGCCGACTGCCGATCTGCTGACGCAGCGCATGCAGGTGCACGAGAAGACCGGCTGGATGTTGCGCGCCACGCTCGGCTGATGTCGGCGGCCGGTCAGCGCGGCGTGGCTTTCATCAGCACCGCCGCGCCGACCAGTGCCGACAACAGCGATCCGATGAGAATGCCGAGCTTGGCTTCATCGTTGAGCAGCGTGCCTTCGCCGAACGCCAGTCCCGAGATGAACAGGCTCATGGTGAAGCCGATGCCGGCGAGGCAGGCCAGGCCGAACATCTGCCGCCAGCCGGCACCGGCCGGCAGATTGACATTGCCGAAGCGGCAGGTGGCGTACATGGCGCCGAACACGCCGAGCGGCTTGCCGAGCACCAGCCCGGCAACGACGCCGACCGGCAGCGGCGCCAGCAGTTCATCCACCCCGAGGCCGCGCACGTCGACCCCGGCATTGGCAAAGCCGAAAATCGGCACGATCAGGAATGCGACGAGCGGCGACAGCGCGTGTTCGAGGCGGATCAACGGCGCCTCGCGATCTTCCGGCGTGCCCCGGGTGCGTGCCAGGGGGATGCAGAAGGCAACCGCAACGCCGGCCAGGGTGGCGTGGATGCCCGATTGCAGCACCGCGACCCAGATACCGGCGCCGACGACGAGATAGACGGAAAGCGCCGAGACCTTCAGCCGGTTGCAGGCAATCAGCAGCGCCAGCCCGGCGCCTGCCGCCGCCAGTGCAGCGAAATCGAGGCCATCGGTGTAGGCTATCGCGATGATGACGATGGCACCGAGATCGTCGATGATGGCGAGCGCCGTGAGCAGCAGCTTCAGCGACGCCGGCACCCGGCTGCCCAGCAGCGCGAGGACTCCGAGGGCGAAAGCGATATCGGTGGCGGTCGGGATGGCCCAGCCACGGACATTTTCCGGGTGGCCGGCGTTGACCAGCAGATAGACCAGCGCCGGCACCACCATGCCGCCCAGCGCAGCGGCGCCGGGTAGCAGCCGCCGCGGCCACGATGACAATTCCCCGTCGATCAGCTCGCGCTTCACCTCGCAGCCGACATAAAGGAAGAAGATCGCCATCAGGCCATCGTTGATCCAGTGCAGCAACGAGAGCCCGACGATTTCGATGTGGAGGGCATTGGCATAGCCCTCGGACATGGCCGAATTGGCGATGGCCATGGCTGCGACGGCGGCGGCGATCAGCAGCCATCCGCCGGTTGCCTCGTTGGTGAGGATGCGCCGGATGATCCTGGGAGAAAGCAAGCGAGCCATGGGGCGAGATATCAAGTCCTTTGCGCAGCGTCATCGGAAACCGGACGGAGGCATCTGCCCATGCACCGGCCGCCTGGCCAGGAACGCCGGGTCGCTGCGAAACGCTCCGTTTTGGGTGTGATGGCTCAGCGGGCGGCGTAGTTGGTTTCCACCCAGTCGCGGTAGCTGCCGTCGAGGACCGCGCGCCACCAGGGTTCGTTGGCGAGGTACCAGGCGAGCGTTGCGGCAAAGCCCTGTTCGAAGCTGCGCGCCGGAGCGTAGCCGAGCTCGGCCCGGGCTTTCGTCTCGTCGATGGCGTAGCGGCGATCGTGGCCGGGGCGATCCGCGACGGTGGTTTTCAGGCTGGCGGTGGCCAGCCCTCGCGCCGCCGGCGCGTCCGGGAAGCGCGCCGCCAGCGCGTCCGGGAAGCGCGCCGCCGGCGCGTCCGGGAAGCGCGCCGCCAGCGCCGGGTCGGCGGCAAAGGCTGCATCGACCGCAGCGCACAGCGTGTCGATGACGGTGATGTTGGGCAGTTCGGCGCCGCCGCCGATGCAATAGGTCTCGCCGACGCGGCCGTTCTGCAGCACCGCCTCGATGCCGCGGCAATGGTCCTCGACATGCAGCCAGTCGCGGATCTGCATGCCATCGCCATAGATCGGCAGGTTGCGGCCATGCAGGGCGTTGATCAGGAACAGCGGGATCAGCTTTTCGGGAAACTGGAACGGCCCGTAGTTGTTCGAGCAGTTCGAAGTGGTGACCTGGAGGCCATAAGTATGGTGCCAGGCTCGCACGAGATGGTCGGATGCGGCCTTCGATGCCGAATAGGGGCTGTTCGGCGCATAGGGCGTCGTTTCGCTGAACGCCGGATCATCGGCGCCGAGGCTGCCATAGACTTCATCGGTGGAAACGTGATGGAAACGGTGCGGCCGCCCGTCACCGGCAAGCCAGACGGCGCGGGCTGCGGTCAGCAGGCTCATCGTGCCGAGGATGTTGGTATCGATGAACGCCGCCGGGCCATGGATCGAACGATCGACGTGGCTTTCGGCGGCAAAATGCACGATTGTGTCGATGGTTCGCGCGCCGAGCAGGCTTTCGACCAGCACCGTGTCGCGAATATCGCCCTGAATGAAATCGACCGCGCCGGCACCGGCGAGGCTGGCGCGATTGCCGGCATAGGTCAGCGCGTCGAGAACCGTGATCGCGTCACCGGGATGGTGCGCGCGCCAGTGGTGCACGAAATTGGCACCGATGAAGCCGGCGCCGCCGGTGACGAGCAGGCGCCTAGTCATCGGCCATTTCCTTCAGGCAGTCGCGCAGTTCGGCGCGCCAGTGGCGAGCCGGGCCGGTGATCGCCCAGGCCGAGGTCTTGTCGAGCACCGAATAGGCCGGGCGCTGCGCGGGAGTGGGATAATCTTCGGTTCGGATCGGCACGATCGGCACGGCAGCGGGGATCAGGCCGAGCGCCAGCGCTTCCTCGCCGATCGCCACGGCAAAATCATACCAGCTGCACGCGCCGGCATCGGTCCAGTGGTGGATACCGGTGGTGCCGGCGGCAGCGAGCGTCCACAGCGCCCGGGCGAGGCCGGCGGCATGGGTCGGCGTGCCGATCTGGTCGGCGACGACGCGCAATTCCGGGCGCTCGCGCATCAGCCGCAACATGGTGGCGACGAAATTGCCGCCGCGCGCGGCATAGACCCAGGCGGTGCGGACGATCAGCGCGTCGCGCCCGGCGGCGATCTCGCCGGCCAGCTTGGTCGCGCCATAGACGCCGAGCGGGCACGTTGCGGCGTCGGGCAGATAGGGCCGCCCGGCGCTGCCGTCGAAGACGAAATCGGTGGAAACATGCACCAGCCGGGCGCCGGCGGCAGCCGCAGCCGCGGCGAGGATAGCGACGGCATCGGCGTTTATCCGCTGCGCGACTTCCGCATCGGTTTCGGCCTTGTCGACGGCGGTGTAGGCAGCGGCGTTGAAGATCACGTCCGGCCCCGCAGCGGCGACGACGCGAGCGACGGCATCGGCATCGGTGATATCGAAATCCGCCTCGGGCGGCGCCGTGACAATGCTATCGGCGGGTGCCGTTGCCTGCAGGGCGCGGCCCAATTGCCCGCCAGCGCCGGCGATGAGCGCTCTCATCCGAACACCTCGGCTTGCGCCAGCAGCGGTGCTGCCGTGTCCTTGCCCGAAAGCTGCGGCACCATTCCGTCCAGCGGCCAGTCGATGCCGATCGCCGGATCGTCCCAACGAATGCCGCGATCGTTCGGGGCGTCGTAAAGCGTCGTGCATTTGTAGAGGAAATCGGCACTATCGGAGAGCACGAGGAAGCCGTGCGCGAAGCCCGGCGGCACCCACAGCATGCGTTTGTTGGCTTCGCTCAGTTCATAGCCGACCCAGCGGCCGAAGTGGGGGCTGCTGCGGCGGATATCGACGGCGACATCGAACACTGCGCCGCTGGTGACGCGGACCAGCTTTCCCTGCGGCGTGCGAAGCTGGTAATGCAGCCCGCGCAGCACGCCGCGCGCCGACCGGCTGTGATTGTCCTGGACGAAATCGAGATCGAGCCCGGCATCGGCAAAGCCGCGGGCGTTCCAGCTTTCGAGGAAAAAGCCGCGATCGTCGCCGAACACCCGTGGCTCGATCAGCCGGACGCCGGGCAGGGCGGTATCGGTGACGATCACGCGCCCTGCCTCAGCTGGCCGAGCAGATATTCGCCATAGCCCGATTTGCGCAGCGGTTCGGCAAGCCGCGCCAGTTGGTCGGCATCGATGAAGCCTTGCCGCCAGGCGATCTCCTCCGGGCAGCAGATCTTCAGGCCCTGCCGCTCCTCGACGATGCGGACATAGAGCCCGGCATCGAGCAGCGAGCCGTGCGTGCCGGTATCGAGCCAGGCAAAGCCGCGCCCCATCAGCTCGACATGCAGCTTGCCGGCCTCGAGATAGGCGCGGTTGAGGTCGGTGATCTCCAGTTCGCCGCGCGGCGAAGGCCGGACGTCGCGCGCCAGCCGCACGGCGTCGCCATCGTAGAAATACAGGCCGGTGACGGCATAGTTCGATCGCGGCGCCGCCGGTTTTTCCTCGATCGTCGCAGCGCGGCCGTCGCCATCGAACGACACGACGCCATAGGCCTGCGGGTCCTTGACGTAATAGCCAAAGACGGTCGCGCCATCCTGCCGGGTATCGGCGCGCGCCAGCAGTTCGGGCAGGCCGTGACCGTAGAAGATGTTGTCGCCCAGGATCAGCGTCGATGGCCGGTCGCCCACGAAATCCGCACCGATGTGATAGGCCTGCGCCAGTCCCTTGGGTTCGGGCTGCACGGCATAGTCGATGCGCATGCCCCAGCCCGAACCATCGCCGAGCAGGCCCTTGAACGCCGCGCCGTCGCCCGGCGTGGTGATGATCAGCACCTCGCGGATACCGGCGAGCATCAGCACCGACAGCGGGTAATAGATCATCGGCTTGTCATAGACCGGCATCAACTGCTTCGACACCGGCTTGGTGAGCGGGTAGAGGCGGGTTCCCGAACCACCGGCAAGGATGATGCCGCGCCTGGGGCTTGCCGTGTCCGTCATCAAGCCCGCCCCTGCAGCAACCGCCGGAGCAATCCGGCAAAACTCCGCGCCTGTGCCAGCGGCTTGTCCTGTGCCGCCGCCGACCACAGCTTCAGCCCGCGATAGCGAGGCACCGGCCGCCCGGCAACCGCCAGCGCCGCCAGCCGTGACAGGATCTGGCGCTTCCGCCGCGCCTGGGCCGGCTGCATCCGGTCGATTTCGCGGATATCGAGCGGCGTCTTGGCGATCCGGCCGGCGGCGACGGCTTCCTTGAGGAGTGCGGCACCCACCGGCGTGCGAGCGATTATCAGGCTGCGGCCGTCCTGTTCGTTGAAACTCGGATAGCCGCGTTCGTCGCCATACCACGCATCGGCGCAGGCGATATCGGCGACATTGCCGATGGCATCGGGGCAGATCTTGCAGCGGAACTGGACTTCCTTCGACAGGATATCGCCCCAGCTGTCGGCGTAGCTCATGCGTTCCGTACTGCCGTCGTGGCGGGTGGCAGTGGCGAAACCCGGCCAGCCATCGCCGCGATAGCGGAAGCTGGCGACATCGCCCGGTTCCACCCCCAGCCGCTTCAGGATGCGTGCCGTGCCGGCGGCACTCGGAATGCCGGCGCAGAAGAACGCCAGCATCAGCGGCACCTTGGCATCGATGCGCGGGTCCTGCCGGGCGCGGGCTCGCAAGGCGGTGACATCGCAGGGCTTGCCGACAAAGGCGAAACGTCCGGGCCGGGCAAGCCATTCCTCCAGCTGCGCCAGCGGTGCCGACGCGCCGTAACGCGAGCCGGCGGCGGCAAAGACTTCGTCGCGGCTGCTGGTGGCGTGGGTGAGGTTCGCCGTCGGCAATGCCGGATCGGCACCGGTCTGGACGACGAAATCGACCAGCCCCGACGCCAGCGCATGGACGAGAAGGCCCGAGATCACGCCCCCCGACGACGCCTGGTGGCGCAGCGCTGCATCGGTGGTGTAGCCGGTCCCGGTGAAGAAACTCGGCCCCCACAACGGATCGTCGACCGGTGGTTCCGGCCGGGCGGTTTCATCGACCACCAGCGCCGGGCAGGCCGCCGCGATCGCGCGGTCCTGCGCGGCCGAAACCGGCCCGTGCTGTTCGGGGCGCAGATAGCCGGGCGCGACCATCTTCATGGCGACGCCGGGCGAAATGGCGGCGCACAGGCCGCAGCCGGTGCACAGCTGGCCGCGCGCGACCCTGGCAAGCGATGGTGCCGTCATGC
>JBBQWE010000062.1:0-15410 GCA_038210855.1 Sphingomonadales bacterium
GCCAGTTCTCGTCCGATCCGGCGCCGATCCCGAACGTTCCGGAACCGGCCATCTGGCTGCAGCTCATCACCGGCTTCGGCCTGGTCGGCCTCGCCGCTCGCCGCCGCAAGGTCGAAGTCGCCGCCTGAGCGACCTCGCCGGACTGAATAGTCCGGTCGAAACAGCAATGCCCGCCGGGTAACCCCGGCGGGCATTCTTGTGTCCGCATCCGGCCGTCGCCACGCCGCCGCCACGCCGTCGCCACGCCGTCGCCACGCCGGCGGCACGCGGGCGGCGCGCGGGCCGGCCTCTCAGACCGAGAGCAACCGGTGCGCGCCCCGGTCAAAGCGATGGAATGGAATCGGTCGATCGGCTGCCCGGTCCCGCGCCGCGACCTCCAACAGGATGGCGCGCGTGATCGACGGCAGGTCGAGTTCCGACGCCGCTTGCCAATCGAACCAGGCGATCTCGTCGAGCTCGCCCGATCCGCTGCCGGGATCGAGGCTGGCGAGGTATCGGGCATCGACGGTGAAGAAGCGCGCATCGAAACGCCGGGTCCTCGCCGGCGGCGTGATGGCCCGCGCCACCATCTGCAGCGGCGCCAGGTCGGGCAGATAGCCAGCCGCCAGGAATTCCCGCCATTCGCCGCGTGAGGCTGCCCGTCCCGGCTGGCCGAGGATCATGCCGGTTTCCTCGAAGGTCTCGCGGATCGCAGTCAGTGCCAGCGCCCGGCCCCGCGCCGGCGAACAGGTCCGCGCCAGCGCCGCTGCAGTCGCATCGGTCAGTTCCGAAGCCACCGGCACCCGGAAGTCGCCCGGGTGAATGCGGCCGCCGGGAAACACCCATTTGTCGGGCATGAAGGCATGACCGCGCACCCGGCGGCCCATCAGCACGCGCGGCGCCGGCCCATCGCGGCGGATCACCAGCAGCGTCGCCGCGTCCTTGGGCCGCAGCGCCGGGGTTTTCAGGATCGCTTGTCCGTCTTCATCGACCATCGGGCCAGCATAGGCGACGGCGGCGGCCCGGCAACCCATCGCAAATGCCGGAACGCCGATCGGCGCCGGGAATTTGAGCAATCGAATGGAGACCCGATCATGGATCGTTCGCAACTGCTGCCGATGCTCAGCATGTTCACCCTGCTGTCCGTACTGGCAGCATTGGTGATCGGCTTCGCGCTTTACTGGCGCAAGAAATCGAACCGCGCGCCGCGCGACGGCGGGCCCCCGACCGAGGACGGCTCGGTCTGAAGGCCAGTCGCGGCGACGTCAGAGCAACGTCGCCAGCGCCGCGGCGTCGTAGCGGCGGAGTTCGCCCCGCCGCCCGTCGCGCACCTTCAGCGCCCAATCGGGATCGACGATCAGCGCACGGCCGACGGCGACCAGATCGAACTCGTCGCGCTCCATCCGGGCCAGCAGATTGTCGATGCTGGCCGGTTCGGAACCTTCACCACCGAACGATGCGATGAATTCGCCCGAAAGCCCGACACTGCCGACGGTGATCGTCGGCACGCCGGTCAGCTTCTTTGCCCAGCCGGCGAAGTTCAGGCCCCCGAGGCCATCCGCGCCACCGTCGATCTCCGGGAATTCCGGTTCCCAGAAGCGCCGTTGCGAGCAATGAAAGCAATCGGCGCCAGCTTCGGCGAGCGGGGCCAGCCAGGCGAGCATCTCGTCGGGCGTCACGGCGATGCGATAGTTGAAATCCTGCTGCTTCCACTGCGACAGGCGGATGATGATCGGGTAATCCGGGCCGACGGCGGCTCGGGTCGCCTTGAGCAGTTCGGCGGCGAAGCGGCCGCGCTCGGCGATGCCGGCGCCGCCCCAGCGATCGTCGCGCTGGTTGGTGCCCGGCCAGAAGAATTCGTCGATCAGATAGCCATGGGCACCGTGGAGTTCGACAGCGTCGAAGCCCAGCCGCTTCGCATCGGCCGCGGCGCGAGCGAAGGCGGCGATGGCATCGGCGACATCGGCATCGCTCATCGCCTTGCCGTTGGTCTTGCCCGGCATGTAAACGCCCGACGGCGATTCGGCTTCGACGTCCTTGGGGTTTCGGCGGTTGGGCAGCGCGCCGACGTGCCAGAGCTGTGGCGCGATGAAGCCGCCCTCGCCGTGCACCGCCGGCGGCACCTTGGCCCAGCCGTCGAGGCCCTTGCCGTGGAATTCCGGCACGCCGGGATCATTGGCGGCGCCGGTGCGATCGATGGCGGTACCTTCGGTGATGATCAGGCCAACGCCGCCGGCGGCGCGCTTGCGATAATATTCGGCAACATTGTCGCCCGGCACGCCGCCCGGCGAGAAGCTGCGCGTCATCGGCGCCATGACGATGCGGTTGGGCAGCGTCAGGCCCTTCAGCGTGAAGGGGCGGAACAGCGGATTGGTCATCATCGGCCTCGTTGTTGCTGGCGTTGTGGCTGGCGTTGTGGCTGGCGTTTTGGCTGGCGTTGGTGCTGCGTTTGGCGCTTTGCATGGACATCGGCAAGCCGTGGCCGGCCAAGAACTTCTGTGCCGTGCCGCGCCTGTGCTTCGCCCGCCCTGCCGAAAGGACCGTCGATGGACCGCCTGTTCACCCGTATCGCCACTGCCATCGCCGCGATGATCGGCCGGCCCTTGGCCTTCATCCTCGCCGCTGCCGCCGTCGTCGCCTGGGCGGCCACCGGGCCGGTGTTCGGCTTTTCGGATACCTGGCAACTGGTGGTCAACACTTCGACGACGATCCTCACCTTCCTGATCGTCTTCCTGATCCAGAACAGCCAGAACCGCGACGCTGCCGCCATACAGGCCAAGCTCGACGAATTGATCCGTGCGATCGACGGCGCCCGCAATCATTTCATCGGCATCGAGCATCTGACCGACCGCGAAGTCGAGGCAATCCGCGACGCTCTGGAAGCCGAATCCGGTGAAAGCGGTAACGACAGCGGTAACGACAGCGGTAACGATAGCGGTAACGACAGCGGTAACTATATGGCGCCGCTATCCATCGCCCGCCTGCAGCGGCGGTTGTAACCGCCTGCCCCAACCGCTAGACGGCCCGGCCGAATGCGAAGGAACCATGATGCACGGGGCCAGGCCCCCTTCCCCGCCGATTGCCGTCGGCCTGGCGGCGCTGTTGCGGCTGGCCGGGCCGGTGGTGTTGTCGCGGCTGGGCATCATGACGATGGGGCTGGTCGATACGCTGGTCGTCGGACGCCATTCGGCGGTTGAGCTCGGCTATCAGGCGCTCGGCTGGGCGCCGACGATGGTGGTGCTGACAACGTCGATCGGGCTGCTTTCGGGTGTGCAGGTGCTGACCAGCCAGGCGATCGGCGACGGGCGCGCAGGTGACACCGGCGCCATCCTGCGCCGCGGCATCGTCTATGCCTTCTGGATCGGGGTTGCCGCCGCCGTGCTGCTCGCCGGTTTCGGCGGGCAGTTGCTGGCGTGGCTGGCGCTCGATCCGGCGCTGGTTGCCGGTGCGACGCCGGTGCTGCAGGTGCTGGCGCTGTCGCTGCTGCCGATCCTGGTGGCCGATGTCGGCGTGTTCTGGCTGGAGGCGCATGGCCGGCCGCTGCCGGCGACGCTGGCGATGTGGGCGGCCAATATCGTCAACCTGGTGCTCAACCTGTGGCTGGTGCCGGGCAATTCCGGTCTGCCGGTATCGGGCGCCGTTGCCAGCGGCTGGGCGACCTTGCTGTCGCGCGTCGTGCTGCTGGTGCTGGTTTGGGCGGTGATCGCCGGCTGGGCCGATGCGCACCGCTTCGGGGTGTTCCGCAACCCCCCGGCCGGCACGGCAGCCGAAATGCGGCGCATCGGCTATGGCGCATCGGGCAGCTATTTCATCGAAACGCTGGCTTTTGCCGCGATGTCGGTAATTGCCGGCTGGATCGGTTCGACGGCCGTGGCGTCGTGGGCGATCGTGCTGAATGTCGCGGCGCTGGTGTTCATGATCCCGCTCGGGCTGGCGACATCGACGGGGGTGCTCGTCGGCCGGGCCCATGGCGCCGGCGACCGCGCCGATGTGCGCCGGGCGGCGGCCCTGGGCTTCGGCGTGACGGTGGTGGCGCTGGTGCTGATTTCGGCGGGTGTGGCGTTGGGCAGCGCCGCCATCGCCGCGGCCTATACCGAGGATGCGACGGTGCGGGCGATTACCGCGGCGGCGCTGCTGCTGTCGTGCCTGTTCTTCCTCGCCGATGGCCTGCAGGTCGTCGCTGCGCAGGCGTGCCGGGCGCAATCCGATGTCTGGGTGCCGACGGCGACCCACCTTGCCAGCTATACGCTGGTGATGATGCCGCTCGGCTATGGTCTTGCCGTGGTTCTGGGCTGGGGCGTCGCCGGCATCGTCTGGTCGGTGATCCTCGCTTCGGTGATCGCTGCCGTGCTGCTTTGGGGTCGATTCCGGTGGCTGTCGCGGGATCGGGCGCCGGCCTGAAATGCTTGGCCTTTGCGCAGCGATGCGCGACAGTCGCCGCCATGAAAACCAGCACCGCCCTGCTCGCCCCGCTCGCGCTCGTTCTTGTCGCCGCCGCGCCGCCGCCGAAGCCGGGCGGGGACCTTGTCGCGCTGTACCAGGATCTGCACCGCAACCCGGAACTGTCGCTGCAGGAAGTCCGCACCAGTGCGGTGATGGCCGGCGAAGCGCGCGCGGCGGGCTTCGAAGTCACCGAAAAAATCGGCGGCACCGGAGTCGTCGCGGTGCTGAAAAACGGCCCCGGCCCGGTGGTGCTGGTGCGAACCGACATGGACGGGCTGCCGGTGAAGGAAGCGACGGGGCTTGCCTTTGCCAGCACTGCCACCGGCCGGGCGCCCGACGGCAGCGCCGCCCCGGTGATGCACGCCTGCGGCCATGACGTGCACATGACCGTGTGGACCGGCGTCGCGCGGCGGCTGGCTGCAACGCGCAGCACCTGGTCGGGAACGCTGGTGATGGTGGCGCAGCCGGCGGAGGAGATCGGCGCCGGCGCCAATGCCATGCTTGCCGATGGCCTCTACACGCGCTTCCCCAAGCCGCAGTTCACCCTGGCGCTGCACGACGACAACCGCATTCCGGCCGGCAAGCTGAGCGTGCCGGCAGCGGCGGCGCTGTCGATTTCCAGCAGTGTCGATGTTCTGGTCCGGGGTGTGTCCGGCCATGGCGCCTATCCGCAGACGACGAAGGACCCGGTGGCGCTGGCGGCCCGCATCGTCATGGGGCTGCAGACGATCGTGGCGCGCGAGAACGACCCGTTCCAGCCGGCGGTGGTGACGGTGGGGTCGATCCATGGCGGAGCCAAACACAACATCATCCCCGACGAGGTGCGCCTGCAACTGACGGTGCGCAGTTACGACAAGGCGCAGCAGGCGCGGCTGCTCGCCGCCATCGCGCGGGTGGCGCGGGGCGAGGCGATCGCCGCCGGCATGCCGGACGACCTGCTGCCCGTCGTCAGCGGCAACGAAGGCACCCAGCCGACGATCAACAGCGCGCCGCTGGCGGCGCGGGTGACGACCTTGTTCGAAACCCGCTTCGGCAAGGATCGGGTGGTGACGCTCAACCCGTCGATGGCGAGCGAGGATTTCAACGCCTTCGGCGCCGCCGATCCGGCCATCGAGACGGTGATCTTCTGGCTGGGCGCCGCCCCTCGCCCGGCCTTTGCCGCCGCGGCCGCCGGTGGCCCGCCGGTGCCGTCGCTGCACAACAGCGGCTGGGCACCCGAAGCCCCCCTGGCGATCGAAACGGGGGTGGAGGCGATGACGGCGGCGGTGACGATGCTGCTGCCGAAGCGATAGGCCAGACACGGGCAACTTTCCCGATCACGGCGAACCGAAGGCTTTGTTGGAAACTTTTGCGAGTCCCTTGCATTTGAAACCGGTGCCTGCCCGGAGACCGAAAATGAATCGCGAACTCGCCAAGACGCTGACCTATCTGTCGATTCACCTCGTTGTGGGCTTTTCGGTGGCCTATGCGATGACCGGGTCGATCGAGATCGCCGGCGGCATCGCGCTGATCGAACCGTGCATCAACGCCATCGCCTTCTTCTTCCATGAACGCGCCTTGCGCCGGCTCGATGCCCACGCGGCGGTGAAGACCGAAAGCCCGCCGGCCGCCGAAGCGATCCTGACCGGTGTGCGGGCCTGACAAAAAGCCCAAGGCGGACAGCGCTCGCAGCCGTGCTACAACGGTGCAAACAACCAGCCCCGGGGAACATGTCATGCGCGAATATCTGAAATTCTACATCGATGGCGCCTGGGTCGATCCAGCGACACCGGCCACCCTCGATGTCATCAACCCGGCCACCGAAGCCGTCGCCGGGGTGATCAGCATGGGCAGCGCCGCCGATGTCGATGCCGCCGTCGCTGCGGCCCGCAAGGCCTTCCCCGGCTATTCCCGGTTCAGCGTGGCCGAACGGCTCGAACTGCTCGGCGCCGTCGCTGCCGAATATCAAAAGCGCTACGCCGATATCGCCGCGGCGATCACCGAGGAAATGGGCGCCCCCGGCTGGCTGGCCATGCAGGCGCAGGCGGCGCTCGGCATCGGCCATATCTCGACCGGCATCGAAGTGCTGAAGAACTACAAGTTCGAGGAATTGCGCGGCACGACGCTGATTGCCAAGGAACCGATCGGCGTCTGCGGCTTCATCACGCCGTGGAACTGGCCGATCAACCAGATCGCCTGCAAGGTGGTGCCGGCGCTCGCCACCGGCTGCACCATGGTGCTGAAGCCGTCGGAAATCGCGCCGTTCTCGGCGATCCTGTGGGCCGAAGTGCTGCACGCTGCCGGTGTTCCGGCCGGCGTCTTCAACCTGATCAACGGCGATGGCCCGATCGTCGGCGCGGCGCTTTCGGCGCATCCGGGCGTCGACATGATGAGCTTCACCGGCTCCACCCGCGCCGGCATCGAAGTGGCGAAGAACGCCGCGCCGACCGTAAAGCGCGTCCACCAGGAATTGGGCGGCAAGTCGCCGAATATCGTTCTCGACGATGCCGATCTGTCGGCGGCGGTCAGCGGCGGCGTCAAGGCAGTGATGATGAACAGCGGCCAGTCGTGCAATGCGCCGACCCGCATGCTGGTGCCGGCCGCCAAGATGGCGGAAGCCGCCGAAATCGCCCGCGCTACCGCCGAAGCGACGACGGTCGGATCGCCCGACGGCAATGCCGCGATGGGACCCGTGGTGAGCGAAGCGCAATGGACCAAGATCCAGGGCCTGATCCAGGCCGGCATCGACGAGGGCGCGACGCTGGTCGCCGGCGGTCCCGGCCGGCCGGAAGGGCTGGAGACCGGCTATTATGTAAAGCCGACGGTTTTTGCCAATGTCACCAACGACATGACCATCGCGCGCGAGGAAATCTTCGGGCCCGTGCTGGCCATGCTGCCCTATGAAAGCGAAGAGACCGCCATCGCGATCGCCAACGATACCGTCTACGGCCTTGCCGGCTATATCCAGGGTGAGCCGGAGCATGCCCGCCAGGTCGCGCGCCACATCCGCGCCGGCCAGGTCAACATCAACGGCGCCGGATTCGACCTGATGGCGCCGTTCGGCGGCTACAAGCAATCGGGCAATGGCCGCGAATGGGGCGACCATGCCTTTGCCGATTTCCTCGAAACCAAGGCGGTCATCGGCTGGGGCGCGGCCGAAGCGGCGGAATAAAGGTGCACTTCCTTCCCCTCTCCCCTTGCGGGAGAGGGGTGGCGAGCGCAGCGAGCCGGGGTGAGGGTGAGTGCCGCATCGACCAGACTATGACGCCGCCGAGCTCGTCCCCCGCGCTCGGGTGCTGCGTGCCGACGCAACCCAGGCCGAACGCGCGCTCTGGGACATTGTCCGCGCCGGCAAGATGGGCGCCCGCTTCCGCCGCCAGCAGCCCGTAGGGCCGTACATTGTCGATTTCTGCTGCGCCGAGGCAGGGTTGGTCGTTGAACTCGACGGCAGGGGTCATACGGATCAGGTGGACTATGACCAGCGCCGCGACGCCGCGCTCGCCGGCAAAGGGCTAACCGTCCTGCGCTTCCGCAATGAAGAGGTGCTGGCGCGGCCGCAGGATGTGTATCGGGCCATCATGATCGCCGTGCAGACTCACCCTCACCCCGGCGCTTTGCGCCACCCCTCTCCCTCGAGCGGAGAGGGGAAGAAAGACAAGGATCAAGAATGACCATTCATACCCCCATCTGCACCATGCTCGGCGTCGAGCATCCCGTCCTGCTCGCCGGCATGGGCGGGGTGTCCTATGCCGAGGTCTGCGCCGCGGTCAGTGCCGCCGGCGGCTTCGGATCGCTCGGCATGGCCGGGCTGTCGCCGCGCTTCATCGCCGACCAGATGGCCCGGGTGAAGGATCTGACCGACAAGCCGTTCGGCGTCGATCTGCTCACCGCCCAGCCCGAAACGCTCACCGCCAGCGTCGATGTCATCATCAAGGGCGGCGCGCGGGCGTTCATCGCCGGGCTGGGGGTTCCCGTTGCCATCATCACCGAACTGAAGGCGGCCGGCATCGTCGTCATGTGCATGGCCGGCAATGTCCGTCACGCCGTCAAGGCGGCCGAGGCCGGCTGCGATGTCATCATCGCGCAAGGTACCGAAGCCGGTGGACATACCGGATCGGTGGCCAGCGTCGCGCTGTGGCCGCAGTGCGTCGATGCCGTCGATATCCCGGTGGTCGCTGCCGGCGGCCTGTTCGACGGTCGCGGCCTGGTCGCGGCGCTGGCGTTCGGCTGCGTCGGCGTGTGGATGGGCACCCGCTTCATCGCGTCGGACGAGGCGCACGCCGGGCAGAAGTACAAGGACGCGATCGTCGGCATGAGCGAGAGCGACACCGTCATCTCCAAGGTGTTCACCGGCAAGACGCTGCGTGCCATCGTCAACGACAGCAATCGCGATTTCGACAATGCGCAGGCCAAGCCATTCGCGGCGCAGGTGATGGAATCGGTGCAGTTGAACCGCCTCGGCCCGATTGCCGGGGTTCTCGACGTGCTTCCCGAAACCCAGTGCCTGGCCGCCGGCCAGGGTGGCGGCGGCATCAGGCAAGTGCTGCCGGCCGGCGAGATCGTTCGCCGCCTGATGGCCGAGGCCGAAGCGACGCTGGACGGGCTGCCGCGCGTCGGTTGAGGCTTGCCAGCGCCGGGGCCGCGCCGCAGTCTCCACCGATCGGAGACGAATGATGCGATACATACCGACCGGACTGGTTCTCGCCCTGCTGCTGCCCGTCGCGGCCGCTGCCCAGCCGGCGCCGCCAGCGATGACGACGGGGCCGGTGTTCGCCGATTTCGGCGCGGTGGCGACGATCGAAAGCGACCTGCCGGTGCCGGCCGGCATGATGCTGCGCCACGTCTACGACGTTACCGAGGCCGCGCCCGCCGGCGGCATTTCCCCCGGCATCGCTGCCGCGGCGCGGTTCCTCAACCTGCACGTCCGCGCCGGTGTGCCGATGGAGCGGCTGCAGGTAGCGCTTGTCGTCCATAGCGCGGCCGTCGCCGATTTTACCCGTCCCGAGGTGTTCGCTCGCCGCAAGGCCGGCGCCGCCAATGGCAGCGCCGCCGCGCTCGCCGCGGTGATGGCCAAGGGCGTGCGCGTCTACATCTGCGGCCAGGCGGCCGCGGCGCAGGGTCTCGGCAAGGCCGATTTCCTGCCCGGGGTGCAGGCGGCGCTTTCGGCCAGTTCGGCGCACGCCATCCTGCAAGCCGACGGCTGGTCGCTCAACCCGTTCTAGAGCGGTTTCCGATCAAGTTGGATCACCGGCACAGCGCAAAAGCGCGCCGCCGCGAAGCGGGCGCCCGCAGGGCGATGACAGTGGTTCAACCTGGTCGGAAACCGCGCTTGGGCGTTTCAACGTTTGTCGGCGTCGCGGAAATCGATGCGGATCTGCACCCAGGCGCCGACTTGCGGCCGGCTGTTGACGCGCGGCGGCAGCACGCGGAACTGCCACGCCGCCTCGCGGATGCTGCGTGCCAGCCCCGAACCCGGCGGCGATTCGGCCATTTCCTGGCAATCCTCCACCCGGAATCGCGGCACCGTGCGGCAGGCGATGATCGCCCAGCTGCCGGGCGGCGCGTTGCGCTTGATATAGAAGCTCAATTCCGCACTGGTCGGCTCGCGCTGCCATTCGGCATTGTACAGGCGCACGCCGCCCGGGCCTTCGCCGACCCCTTCGGCATCGGCGCTCGCCGTGCCGCTGTCGGCGACGCCGGCACCACCACCGGTACCGGCCAGTTCCTCGCGGCGGTTGGGCAATTTGGTGATGTCGACGCCGGCGAACGGCCCGAGCACGAAATCTTCGGCCGGCGCCTTCACCACCGGCAGCGGCACCGGAATGGCGCGCGGCACCGCGGCGCGCGGCCGGGCCGCAGCGCGAGCGCGGCGCTGCCTTGCCGGCGGCTTGGCAGCAGCGATGGGTGACAATTCGAACGTCCGCACCGTCGGTCGCTTGGCCGGCGGTGGCGGCGCCAGCCACAGCAGCGCCAGCAGCAGCAGCAGGTGGACAGCGACCGCGATCAACACGCCGATGGCACGGCGATCGCCCCGTATCCGGAAAAACACTGGAGAAACCGCGGCGGGCATTGCCATGGCGCCTAGCCGCCATGGCGGCAGCGAGCAAAGGGTTTGCAGGCGGCGGCCGATTCTGCCGCGGCCGTCGGAGGCCGCGCGCAACCATCAAGGGCCATCCCGGGCTCGACCCAAGATCCCGCTGCCTTTCCCGCGCAAAGACAGCCGGGTTCCGGGTCAAGTCCGGGATGACACAGAGTGGGATCGACCGCTTGCGGGCCGCTACCGCCTCAACGCAGCGTCACCGCCATGTCCCGTCGCAGCACGTCGCGGCCGGCGCGAGCGACGGTGAAGCGCGCCGTCAGCCGTCCCGGCCAGCCGCCGGCGGGGCGGCGGCGGCCAGCGAAAAGCAGTTGCTGGGCCCGGGCGCGCGCCAGCGGCGGCAGGCTGTTGCGAGCGATTTCGCTGCCATCGGCCGCGGTCAGCACGATGGTGGCGACATCGCCGGCCTCCAGCCCGATGGCCAGCGCCCAGGCGACGATCGCCGGCGTCCCCGCATCGGGCACCGGCTGGTCGCTGCCGGCGTCGAGCACCGCCGGCAGCGTCACCGGTGCCGGCGCGATGCCGGCGGCGATCACGCTGCCGGCGGCATAGGCGACTCCGCTGGCTGGCGCCCACAGCGATCGCCCGGCGCGGCACTGGCCGGCGGCGGCACCGGCGGCAGCAGGATCGAAGGCGGCGGGATCGAAGGCGGCGGGATCGACGGCGGCGGGATCGACGGCGGCGGGATCGAAGGCCGCCGGATCGACAGGGCGGCCCTCGCGGCGCAGCGTCAGGTGTACATGCGGAAACGCCGTCGCCCCCGAAAGCCCGACCTTGCCGACCGCCGCTCCGGCAGCAACTGCCTCGCCGGGACGCACCACGATGCTGCCGCGCGCCAGGTGGCAAAGCTGCGTCTGCCAGCCGCCGCCGTGATCGATCAGCACGCCATTGCCGCATTCGCGCCCCGGCGGCGCCGATTCGCCCGCCGCCAGCATCCGATCCGCCTCGCCATCGCGAGCCCGCAGCACCGTTCCGGCCGCCGGTGCCAGCACGCCGACTCCGGCGCGCTGGCGCGCCAGGCTGGCGATGCGGATATCGGTGCCGTCATGGCCGTCGTAGCTGCGCTGGCCGCAGCCATGGTCACGAACACCGGGGCCGGCGTCGCCATCGGGCCAGTTCTGTACCCAGCAGTCGCGGCCGATGCTGCATGCCAGCGGCAGCGAAAGGCGCAACCCCGGCATTGGCCCCGGCATCGGCCCCGGCATCGGCCCCGGCGCCGGAACACCGGCGGCGACGAGGGCACCGGCAAGCACGAACAGGGCACGAGTCGCCATGCTGCCAGCATAGCTGCGAATGCTGCCGGCGCGTACCGGCCTTGCGTGGCGGCCTTGCGTACCGGCCTTGCGTGGCGGCCTTGCGTGGCGGCCTTGCGTGGCGGCCGGCCGCGGCCTAGCTTTTGCGTGGGGCGCAATTCGCCAGGGGGCCAAATGATCGAATTTCCGCTGACCACGCTTGCCGTCATCACTGCATTGCTGGTCTATTTCGGCCTGTCGATGATCGTCGGGATGTCGCGGGCGAAGTACAACTGCCCGGCGCCGGCCTCCAGCGGCCACCCGGAATTCGACAAGCGCTACCGCGTGCAGATGAACACCCTCGAACAGCTGGCGCTGTTCCTGCCGGCGGTGTGGCTGGCGGCACCGGTGCTGGGCGACGCGCTCGCCGCCGGGATCGCGGCCGTCTGGTCGATCGGCCGCATCATCTACGCCCGCGCCTATTATGCCGATCCGGCCAGCCGCGGCCCCGGCTTCGGCCTGACGTTCTTTCCGACACTCCTGCTGATCATCGCCGCCGGCTATGGCGCGATTGCCGCGCTGATCTGATCGCTGCCTCCCCGATTGCAGGGCTTTGCGCCGCCGACGCCGCGGCGCAGGCTGCAGCACGGATAGGGGAGAACGATATGAAGCGGTTGGACGGGAGGGTGGCGATCGTCACCGGGGCGGCGAGCGGCATCGGGCGGGCCTGTGCCATCGCCTGCGCGCGCGAAGGTGCCGCGGTGCTGCTCACCGATATCGATGCCGATGGCGGCGCTTCGGCGGTCGCCGAAATCGGCGCGGCCGGCGGCATCGCCTGGTTCGAGCATCAGGATGTTGTCGAGGAAGCGCGCTGGGCCGAACTGGTCGCCGCGGTCATGGATCGGCACGGCCGGCTCGACGTACTGGTCAACAATGCCGGCATCGGCGACGGCGCTGCGGTCACCGAAATGACGCTGGCGGCGTGGAACCGCCAGCTCGCCATCAACGTCACCGGCGTGTTCCTTGGCTGCAAGCATTCGATCCCGGCGATGAAACAGGCCAAGGACGGCGCGCGCGGCGGATCGATCGTCAACATATCGTCGGTCGCCGGGCTCACCGGATCGGCAGGGCTGTCGGGATATTGCGCCACCAAGGGCGCAGTGCGGTTGTTCACCAAGGCGGTGGCGATCGAATGTGCGGCCGACGCGATCCGCTGCAATTCGGTCCACCCCGGCATCATCGATACGCCGATCTGGACCAAGATCGACGATACCGGCGTGCTTGCTGCCGGGCTCGGGTTGCCGGCAGGGCGCAACGCCATCGATCCGGAAATGCTCGGTGCTGCGGCACCGCTCGGCCACCCGGGCCAGCCGGAGGATGTCGCCGATGGCGTGATTTTCCTGGCATCGGACGAATCGCGCTACATGACGGGATCGGAACTTGTCATCGACGGCGGCTGGACAGCACGCTGAGCGCAAGCGGCACGGCCGGTACCGGCTGACTGCAACAACCCTAACGCGGCAGCAGCTCGCGCAGCAGCGGGTTCGGAAAACGCCGGCGCTGGACGATGGCGTGGAAGCTTTCGGTCAGGCTCGGCAGCTTGACGACTTCGATCAGCCGGCCGGACCGCAGCTCGTCACGAACGACGATCGGCGGCACCAGGGTCAGCGCTTCGCCATGGCGCGCCAGCAGGCGCAGCATCGCCATGTCGTCGGCCTCGGCAAGAATCCGCGGTTCGATCCCGGCGGCATCGAGCAGCCGGTCGAACCCGGCGCGGATGTCGCTGCTCGCGGCATCGCTGCCGTGCGTCGGCAGGATCAACGGCAATGTCGCCAGCGAATCGGGAAAGGCGAAACCGGCGCCCAGGTGCGGCGGGCCGACCAGGCTGACCGGTTGTTCATCGAGGCGATAGCTGATCAGCGTGCTGCGCGCATCGGGCGGCGCCGGCGCCGTCGCCAGCACGACATCGATCTCGTGCGCCTCCAGTTGCGCCAGCAGCTGGCGCATGGTCCCCGATCGCAGGATCAGCTCGATATCGCCGCGGCCGAGCAGCGGGCCGACGAACTCCATCTGGAAATTGCGCGACAGCGTCGGCAGCGCACCGACACGCAGCAGCGGCCGTTCGGCACCGCGCCCGGCCAGCGTCGCGCTGAGCGCTTCGCCGGCTTCGAAGATGGTATCGGCATAATCGAGCGCGATCCGCCCGGCTTCGGTCAGCAACAGCCGGCGGCCGCTGCGTTCGAACAGCGCCTGTCCCAGCGCTGCCTCCAGCTTGCCGAGCTGCACGGACAGCGCCGATTGCGACAGGTTCAGCCGCGCCGCGGCGCGGGTCAGGCTGCCGTCGTGCGCGATGGCACGGAAATAGCGGAGATGGCTGTAATTGAGCGCGGCCATTCGTGCCATTTACGAAACCGAACGATAGCATGCAAACAAACTATTTTCTTCACTGATTGCGCCGGCATAAGGAAAGCGTCGCCTGCCTTTGCGAAAGACCCCGCGACGATGATGACCACCCCGCTGCTCTGGTTGCTGTTCGCCGGCCCGGCCGGGCTTGCTGCCATCGGCCTGCTTCCCGATGCCGACGCCATGCGCGTCGCCGGCCGGGCCCGGGCGATGGCGATCGCCACCTGCCTTGCAGCGCTGGCGGCACTGGGTTTCGTGGTGGCGCGTGGCGGCGTGCAGACCGGCACCGCCATCCCGGGCTTCGGCCTGTGGCTGGACAGCCTCAGCGCCGCGATGGCGCTGCTGGTGGCGTTCGTCGGCAGCATCGTCATCGCCTACAGCCGCAACTACATGGCCGGTGACCCGGGCCATGCCCGCTTCACCCGCGGGCTGTGCTGCACGCTCGCTGCCATCCTCACCGTCATCCTGTCGGGCAACCTCGTGCAGCTGACGCTGGCCTGGGTGGCGACAAGCCTTGCCCTCAACCGCCTGCTGCTGTTCTATCCGCGTCCGGCCGCGATCCTGGCGGCGCGCAAGAAATTCATCGCCAGCCGCATCGGCGACCTGTGCCTTGTGGGTGCCGTCGTCATCATCGGGCGGGCGTTCGGCGGGCTCGATTATGCCAGCGTCTTTGCCGGCGCCGCGGCGCTGGCCTCGACTCCGCCGGAAATCGCCGTGGCGGGCGTGCTGATCGTCGTCGCAGCGCTGCTGAAATCGGCGCAATTCCCGCTGCATGGCTGGCTGCTGGAGGTGATGGAAACGCCGACGCCGGTTTCGGCGCTGCTCCATGCCGGCATCATCAACGCCGGTGGCTTTCTGCTGCTGCGCTTTTCCGGCCTGCTGGTGCACACGCCGGCAGCGCTCGATCTGCTGGCCATCGTCGGTGGCTTCACTGCGCTGTTCGCTTCGGTGGTGATGCTGACCCAGACGTCGATCAAGGTGGCGCTGGCGTGGTCGACCATCGCGCAGATGGGTTTCATGCTGCTGCAATGCGGGCTGGGCGCCTGGCCGGCGGCGCTGCTGCACATCCTCGCCCATTCGCTGTACAAGGCGCACGCTTTCCTGTCGTCGGGCAGCGTCATCGACATCGCCCGCGCCAGCTGGTCGCCCAGCCCCGGCGGCAGCCCGCACCCGGCGCGGCTGACGCTGGCGGTGCTGATCATCGTGGCGCTCGCGGTGAGTATCGGCGGCCTGTTCGGCGCCACCATCGACAGCCGCCCCGGCGTGCTGGTGCTCGG
>JBBQWE010000063.1:0-15399 GCA_038210855.1 Sphingomonadales bacterium
GGCGCGATCAGGCGGCGCGATCAGGCGGCGCGATCAGGCGGCGCGATCAGGCGGCGCGATCAGGCGGCGCGATCAGGCGGCGCGAACAACCTCGCCGACTTTGCCGGCCGCGGCGCGCTGGCGGCGGCGCAGCGCCGCGCCGATCAGGCCGAAACCGGTGATCAGCATCGCCCAGCTTGCCGGTTCCGGAACCGCGCCGGAAACCTGCGACACTCGCAGCGTTGCGAAACGATCCTGCGCGGCGCCGCCGTTGGTGTAGAAACCCGGGGTGAGAAGGGCGGCGTCCGGAAAGCCGACGCTGCCCCCGAAGCTGAACTCGCCGATGGTCGATCCAGCGCCATAGTCGACCCGGGGAAGCGTGCCGAAATCGACGATGAAGATCGGGGCCTCGCAAACATAGGCCGTCGGCATCGTCACGACGCAGCTTTGCAAATCGGCGACAGGCACGGTCCGGTCTTCCGTGATGAACCCGTCGGACAGATACACGAACGACAACTGCAGATCGGCGAAATCATTCATATCGGTGTAGGAAAATTCATATTTGACCTGCGGGCCCGGCACGGCGGCAACGACAGCGGCCGGAACCAGCAGCACGGCTGCTACGGCGAACAAGCAAATCTTCATGAACTGGGCCTTTCTGGGCCGATCGGCATGATCGGCGGGTGGTTGCGAAACATGGCACCGGTGATCGGCCGGGCGATCGATGCCGATCAGGCGCGATCCCCGGGGGTGCCGGTTCAGGCACCACCGCCCGGCGGCGGCGCGGCGGCAGTGCAAAAGCCTTGAAATGTCATCCCACTTGCCTGTGGTTGCCGGTGAATCACTGCGCTGGAGACGGGCCAGCGACAGCGGAATGTGCGCCGCGGGTTCGGTTTCGGCCCCGCGGCGCAGCATTGCTTGACCGGTCGCTACCACACGGCGCGGGCCACCGCCACGGCGGATCGGGCGGTACGGGCCCAATCACGGGGAGATGCGCGCATTTGCGTGCCCGGCCGGTGTCGGCTGATACCGGTTGCTGTGTTCCTTTGTGCTGCTCGCCGCCGAAGTTCGATTGCGAATCAACGAGATAGGGCCTGAAGCAGGAGGCCGTCTTTGCTTCGATGCGGCTCGATCGGCGGCCTGGAATATCACTCTGGCTGAAGCTGGCTGGCGCTCACCAACGCTGGCGGATCACGCCGCGGCGAAGTGGCCTACAGCTTGATCCATTCGCGGCCCGGCACGAAACCCGGGTTGGACCGGGTGCCGAGGATATCCGCGATGATTTCGGCCGATTCGACCAGGCGCGGGCCGGGGCGGTTGAAAAAATGATGGCCATCGGCGGCAAACACCCGGCCGCTGCGCACGGCGGTCAGATCGGACCAGCCGGGCCGATCGGTCAGCGGCGCGAGATCTGCGAGCGTCTGGGCGAGTTGATAGCCGCACGGCATCGCGATGATATAATCGGGATCGGCAGCGAACAGATCATCCCAATCGAGCCACGGCGAATGTTGCCCGGCGCTCGCGAACAGCGGTTGCCCACCGGCCATCGACACGAGTTCGGGCACCCAATTGCCGGCCGCCATCAGCGGTTCGATCCATTCGATTGCTGCCACCGACGGATGATCGGCGCGGGCCTCGCTCGTCGCCTGCAAGGCGCGGAGGCGATCCTGCAGTTCCGCCACGGCGCGATCGGCCTGCGGGCGGGTGCCGGTCGCGTCGCCCACCCGGCCGAAATCACCCCAGACGTCATCGAGATTGTCGGGCGCCAGCGACAGCAGCAGCGGCGCGGTTCCGGTCCAGTCGCCGAGCGCATCGGCAAGATCGGCCGGAGTTACGGCGCACACGGCGCATTGCGATTGCGTCAGGATCACATCGGGTTTCAGTGCGCGCAGCAGTTCGGTATCGACGGCATAGACCGACAGGCCCTGGCGGACGATTTCCTGAACACGATCATCGATCTGGCGAGAGGTCAGGCCTTTTTCCAGCTTGGTGGACGTGCAGACCGGAAGTTCGCCGATGAACGCCGGGAAATCGCATTCATGCGAGCGGCCGACGATGCAATCGCCCAGACCGACGGCGACGGCAATTTCGGTCGCGCTGGGCAGCAGCGAAACGATGCGGGGTCTCGCCACGCTTCAGGCGATCCGCACGGCCGGCGCCGACCCGAAGCGAAGCGGCGCCGCCCGGGTCAGCCCCAGATACAGGCCTGCCAACCCGACGAACCAGACGCCTTCGTTGGCCAGGATTTGCAGGACGATGGCGGTGGCAAAGGTTTCGGTGCCGCCGGCAACCAGTGCAAAGCCGAACAACAGGCCTTCATAGGCGAGGAACGCAAGCCCGAATGCAGCCGCCAGGCGCGCCACCGACCATGTTGCGCGCTGGCCGAGCAGCAGCGCTGCCACGGCGCCGGCGGCGAGGCTCGCGGTGCCGATGGCGATGCCCCAGGCCATGGCATAGGCGGTGCTCGGATAGCCGAGCAGCGTGAAGCCGATGGCCTGGTTGACGGCCCAGATCGCAGCGATCGTCGCGGTTGCGCGGCGCGGCGGCATGGTTGCCGCAGCAAGCACCGATAGCGCCACGAACGGCATCATGCACGAGGCTGCCAGAGAGCCGAGGATCGTGGCGCCGGCCAATGCCGCCGACCAGGCCAGACCGGTCGCTGCCGGCGTGTGGTTCGAACTGTCGTGCACCCTGCTCTCCCTCGCATCGTTCCGACCTGATGCCCTAGATGGTTTCGGAGCGGAAGTAGCTGCGTCCGGTGCGCACGCCGGCGCCTTGCCGGAAGCCGGCGGCCGCAACCCTGTCCGGCCCGGCGCAGGCTGATCGACGAGGATTTGCGGCGACGGACTGCCGCGCCGACAATGCCGAAGCCGATGGTCAACATCGCCCAGGTCGCGGGTTCTGGAACGGCACCGCCGGGCGGGACTTCCGAAACCGGGACTTCCGAAACCCGGAGCCGGGCGTGCTGGTCAGAACCGACCGCGCCCGAGATGTAGTTGCCGACCTTGCCGAACGCGTCGTCTCCGAACGAATAGCCCGTCTGTGCATTGGTTGTCATGAAGATGACCACACCGCCGATTGGGTTCATGAACTGTTCGCCACATTTTGCAAAGCCGGGCCTTGCGATCAGGCGGAAATCAAGATCACTCACGGGAATGAAAGTAATGTCTTCGATATAGCCTTGGGAAATATAGGTGAATTAGCCGGCGATGTTGTTCCGCGACGTCACCGCGGTGAAATCATATTTCACGAGCGGCAGCGGCGTGACGGCGCCAGCAGCGCTGGTGGCGAACAGGGTGCCGAGCGCGGCGAGGATGAGCGGAAACTTCATGATGATTGTCCTTGCTATCTGGCCCTGACGGCCGGGTCGGCACCGCCGCGGGGGGGGAGCGGTGCCGACCCATGCCTCGCATGCAGGCTGGCGCGGTCAGGCGACGTGCGCAGCCGCAGCGACCACGGCGTCCTGCCGGCGGCGCAGGGACGCCCCGACAAGGCCGAAGCCGAAGATGATCATCGCCCAGCGCGCCGGTTCCGGAACGGCGCCCGAAACCTGCGTTGCGCTGAGCGTGCCGAAACAGTTTTTTGGTCCGGGAGAAGAAACTGCGTACGCCCGTCTTGCGCAGCGAACCGCTGTCGAAAATGAAGATGCCGCCCTGTTCGGGCGTGCCCCAGCTGACGCCGTCGACGCCGAAAAATTTGGTGCAGAACGTCTGCGGGGCGCGGCTGCTGCGAAGGCGAGGGACTTCATGATCTGACCCTTGGTGTGGTTGGTTTAACGCGCCATCGCGTGGCCGATGGATGCGTCGACGGGCGAAAAGGCCATGCGGTTGCTGTCGTGTCGTGGGCTGCAATCCGGCGTCGCGGGTGCGCTGAATGATCGGGGTGTGGGGTCGGTTCTGATCGGCTACCGGACTCCCCCGATAGCGGCCAGTCACAACCGGGTATCGTCAACCATCTGGAAGCATTTGCGTGCATTTGCGTGCATCCGTGCGGCTGCAATCGCGGCTCTTTGCCCCGCCTGTCGATCATCGCAGCCGTCGACGGGGTGGAATCGGCGCAGCCGGGTGAAGACTGCAAAGGCCGGCGAAACGTTCGAAAAACACGGCTCCGTGCTTGCCAGTGGCGACGACGCCTGCGCGATCCGGGGTCTGCAGTTCGGGAGCCTCGACAATCCGTCCGGCTCCCCAGAACGGCCCCGACGTTCGGCCCTGGCCGGTTTCGATGCCCGCTATTGCTGCCGGAAGGCCGCGCTACCGGCGCAGCGCGTCGATACGGACCGGCGGCGGAGCAGCAATGGCCTTCGCCAGCCGGGCCGGATCGAACAGCGAGCGGCGCCGAGCCGCGGCGAGGTCGCGCGCCAGGGCCGGGGTTGCGGCTTGCCAAGCGGCGAGGTTGGCAGCGGCGCGGGGTACCCGGGCCCGGATCGCCGGCAGGACGGCGGCCAGCGCGCTGTCGGCGGCGCGGATCGCGCGCTGCTGCGCAGCGGGAAAGCGTTCGTCGAGCAGGCCGAGCTGGGCTCGCGCGGCAAGGACCATCAGTGCTGCCGTGGCACCGTCACCGGCGGTCAGCGCGGCCCTCGCGGCAGCAACGGCGCGGTTGGCGTCGGCCAGCGTCGCGGCGGCGGTGATGGCGGTGGTGCCGCTGGCGCAGGCTCGCTGGCCCAGGGCGTTCAGATAGGCGACAAGCCCGGCGAGCACGGCCGGCGGCGGAGCGGCCCCGTCGAATTCCTCGACGATCTGGCCGGTGACGAATGCGGGCAGGGCGGCCGGCGCGATGCGGCGCGGATCGGTAGCGAGATCGGGGATCGGCCGGGGGTTGGCGATGCCGTCACCGCGCCGCTTGCTGAACAGCGCGGCGGTGACATCGGCGGTGCCTGGTGCCCCCGAAATGCCGGGAAAGGCAAAGGCCGGATTGCCGCGGCCGTTGCGATGGCAGGAATCGCAAGCGACCCCGGCGCGGGCAGCCTGGCCGCCGAGCAGCAGCGGCGTGCGGAACGCGGCACGGCCGGTTTCGATGGCGAGGGCAGTCGCAGGGTCCGCCGGCCGCGCAAGGCATTCGGCCGGAGCGCGGGTGAGCAGGGCGACACGATCGCTGTCTTCCGGTAGCCAGCGCATGGCGCGCAGCGGCGGTTCGGCCGCGAGCGCCGAAGCTGCCAGCGTCGTGCCGATACCGGCCGCCAGCCATGCAGCGCCCCGGCGGCGCGACCCGGCCGCCATTCAGTCGGCCCGGGCGTCGATCCAGCGACGCAGATCCTCCGCCTCGATACAGCCGAAGCGGCATTGCGCTTCCAGCCGGGCGAGCATGGCGCGAGCCCCGGCGATGTCGCCGCGTTCGGCCTTCAGTTCGCCATAATATTCGGTGGCGCCGAGGTGATCGGGAGCAATCGCCAGCGCCTGGCGGTAATAGCTTTCGGCGCGATCGAACTGGCCGAGCTTGCGCCACGAAAAGCCGATGTAGGTCAGCACATCGGGGTGCGGGCCAAAGGCATCGGCGGCGTCGCGCAACCGGGCGATGGCGGCCTCGTAGTGGCCTTCGTTGATCAGCCCGACGGCGCCGCGATAGGCGGCATCGCCGGCGCCGCTGCCGGCCAGCATGGTCGCCGGCGGCAGTGCGCGCGCCGCAGTCGGCGTGCCGGCGCCGGTTGCTTCGACCGCGCCGATCGCGGTCTTGAGGTCGGCGGCCTGCGGGCAGCTATCGGCGCAGGTGCCGGCGCGAGCCTTCAGTTCGGCAAGCTCGGCATCGGCGCGGACATCGCCGAGTTTCTTCAGCGCGATGGCATATTCACGGCGGACCGGGATCGATTGCGGATCGAGTTTCGCCGCGCGCTCCAGCGTTTTCGCCGCGGCCTTGTAATCGCCGAGCGCCGACTTGGTCATGCCGGCGAACAGCAGCGCTGCCGAATCCCTGGGAACGGCACCCAATACCCGGCGGAAAGCCTTGTCCGCGGCCTTGTAATCGGCGGCCTTGAACGCTTCGACCCCGCGGGCGTAATCGACGGCAGGATCATAGGCCGGGGCGGACGCGCTCGGCATGGTCGAACCGCCGCCCGAACCGGCAGCGTGCACGGCCGCCGTACTGCACAGCAGCAGCGCTGCAATCCCGAGGTGAAGTCGCATTCCCGAAGCTCCCGCAATTGCTGCAACATAGCATGGATCGGCATCGCCTGCAGGGGTGTAATGACGCATGCGCCATTGCCCGGCGGCAAGCGATTCACACGGCACGGATCGAGGATGCAGCGCCGGTCGATCGTGCTTTACCCGTTCAGCAGCGCCAGCCCGGCATGGACGATCAGCCCGATCAGCAACAGGCTGGCCAGCGCAAAGGCGGCAAAGCGCACGATGACGCGATTGACCAGCACCTGCGCCAGGCTGTGGACGATGCGCAGGCCAACATAGCCCCAGGCAAACGCGAGGGTGACGCCATCGCCCGCGCCGATCAGCGCGAGCACCAGCGCGACGGCGTAGAACAGCACCGGCTGTTCGAGCAGATGGTTGTAATTGTCCGCCACCCAGCAAGCGCGCAATTCGCCGGCGGCGGCAAGGTCATCCCGCAGGCCGCGGCCGGTACTCCCCACCAATTTCGTGCCGTCGATCCCGGCGCGCGCCATGGCCGGCAGGCGGGTAGCATACATCCACAGCCACATCACCATCGTCCAGCCGGCCAGCGCGACGATCGGTGCCAATATCGGTGCATTCATGAAAACGGCCCTCCCCCTGGGCAGGGGAGGGCCGCAATCGGCGGTTCAAGTCAAGCGGTCGCCGGGTTCAGGCGAACATCTTGCCGTAGGCGCGCTTGGCACGGGTGCGCCAAGCCCCACGATGGTAGGCGTCCGACGCCAGCAGCGGCATCACCGAACCGGCTTCGGCGAAGACCATCTGTTCCTGCGTCGTCTGCACCTTGCCCCAGCTGGCGGCTTCCTTCAGCGTCGATGACGAGCAGGCACCGTCGCGCACGTCCGCCACCGTGATCTGCACGGCGTATTTGTGCATCGCGACATCGTCATGGCCGAGGATTTCGGCGCAGACGACGGTGTCCTGGATGAAGTTCTTGGGCACGCCGCCGCCGATCATAAGCAAGCCGGTGGTGCCGGCCTTGATCTTGATGTCGGTCAGTTCGCGGAAATCGGCGATGGCATCCAGTACCATGTACGGCTTGCCGGCCTTGGCATTTTCGACCTGGTGCTTGACGAGACCGAAGCCTGCCGAGGAATCGACGAACGCCGGGCAGAAGATCGGCACGTCGTGCTCATAGGCCAGCTTGACGAGGCTGTTGTCCTTCTTGCCGTGTTCGACGAGGTATTTGCCCATTTCGCGGATGAAGGCGCGGCTCGAATAGGCTTTCGGCTCCAGGCTGTTGGCGATTTCGAAAATGGTGTGGTCGCAATCCTGCAACTGTTCTTCATCGATATAGGTGTCGTAGATGCGATCGATGTAGAGCGAGCGCAGTTCGTTGTCGTCGGGGATTTCGAGCGCCTGATAGTGTTTGTGGCCGAGGCCTTCGAAGAAATCCATGTCGACGATCGACGCGCCGGTGGCGACGATGCCATCGATCATGTTGTTGGCAAGCAGATCGGCATAGAGATCCATGCAGCCGCCGGCCGAGGTCGAGCCGGCGATGACGAGGAAGATCGAGCAATCCTGGTCTTCGAGCATGGCGTTGTAGATGCCGGTGGCGCGGGCAAGATCACGCGAGGTGAAGCTCATCCCGGCCATCTGGTCGATGATCGGGCGAGCGTCGAAGCTCTTGATGTCGATGTGCTTGACGACGTTGGAGAGAAGTTCGGCCTTTCTGAGGTCATTCGGGCGGGTATCGTTGATCTGGTCGGACATGGGGACTCCGGTGGATTCGGGGCGAGGAAGGTGCGGCGCTGCATAGCCGTTCCTGCCGAGCGAAGTCGAGGCACGCCCGGGGTTCGGGGCGCGCCTCGACCATGCGCGACAGGCACAGCCATGGTTGGTGCGGGGAGGAGAAGGCAGTGCCCGCCCCCGACCCCTCCCGCATGCGGGAGGGGAGGAGGAACGGGCTCGCCGCAGGCAGCGGGAGCGAGCGCCTTACTTCTGGCGAAGCTGGACGACGTTTTCCGGCGCCTCTTCTTCGGCGCCGTAGATGGTTTCCATCGGCTCGTCGCTGGCGACGATGGTATCGCCGGCGGTGAAGCCGTTGAAACCGGTACGCATCGCCGAACCATAGGCGCCGAGCATGCCGAGTTCGATATAGTCGCCGGCGCGGACATCGGCGGGCAGATCGAACGGCCCGCGCATGAAATCCATGTCGTCGCACGTCGGGCCATAGAAGCTGAAGCCCATGGTCCGTGCTCGCGAGGCGGCGCCATCACGCACCAGCTGCGCCGGGAAACGCCAGTGGATATGCGCGGCATCGAACAGGGCGCCATAGGCACCATCGTTGATGTAGAGCACATCGTCCTTGCGCGCTTCCACCCGCACCAGGACAGAGGCATATTCCGCCGACAGCGCCCGGCCCGGCTCGCACCAGAGTTCGGCCGAATAGCTGACCGGAAGCGCTTCGAAGGCGCGGCCGATCACTTCGAAATAGGCATCGAGCGCGATCGGCTCCATGCCAGGATAGACCGACGGGAAGCCGCCACCGACATCGACGACATCGACGGTGACGCCGGCGCCGACAATGGCAGTGCGCACCTGCGCGAGCGCTTCGGCATAGGCCTGCGGGCTCATCGCCTGGCTGCCGACATGGAAGCAGATGCCCAGTGCATCGGCGACCTGGCGCGTGGCGACGAGGAGCGGCCCGGCGTCTTCCGCCGCCACACCGAATTTCGACGCCAGGCTGAGCTTCGAATGCGCCGACGACACCCGCAGCCGGACGCAGAGCGTCAGGTCGGTGGCGGGAACGCCGTCGCTTGCCGTCGCGGCAACGATCTTGGCGAGTTCCGTCTCGGAATCGAGGCTGAAGGTGCGCACGCCGTGGCTGTGATACGCCTCGGCAATGGCTTCTTCGCCCTTCACCGGGTGCATGAAGCACAGGGTGGCCTGCGGCAGCAGCCCACGGACCAGCCTCACCTCGGCGATGGAGGCGACGTCATAGGTCGTGATGCCGGCATCCCACAGCGCCACGATCAGATCGGGCGACGGGTTGGCCTTCACCGCGTACATCGACGTGCCCGGGAACTTTTCAATAAAGTACCGGGCCGCGCGGTGCGCAGCGTGCGGGCGGACGAGGGTGATGGGCTGCGTCGGACGCAGGCCAAGCGCTACCCCCAGCGCGTTATCGTGCTTGTGCAATTCAAGGGACCTCCGAGAGAGCAAAGTTGCCGGAGTACGGCCGGCACCAAAGCTGCCTTGCGGTGGAAGTCCCATGGGGCAGCGGACGCGCTCTCTATGGTTGCGTGACCCGCGTGTAAAGCGATTTTTTTGTTCCCTTGAAATTGCAGTTTTTCTCTGGCCTATCAAAGGCTTGTCCGGGTCGCTCGCAATCCCGGAATGGAGCCGTTTTCAATGACTTCCAGCCACGACACCGATCCCGTAACGATCAAGGAGGTTCGTGCGGCGCAACGGCGCATCGCCGGCATCGCGGTACGGACACCGCTGCTCGCCAGCCCGGTGCTCGATGCCGCCTGCCGCGCGCACGTCCTGCTCAAGGCCGAAATGCTGCAGCGTACCGGCAGCTTCAAGTTCCGCGGTGCCTACAACCGGCTTGCCGCGATCGAGTCCGATCGCCGCGCTGCCGGAGTCGTTGCCTTTTCGTCCGGCAACCATGCCCAGGGCGTCGCGCTGGCGGCGCGGCTGCTGGGGATGCCCGCCGTCATCGTGATGCCGGCCGATGCACCGGCGATCAAGGTCGAGCGAACTCGCTCCGATGGCGCCGAGGTCGTCTTCTACGACCGGCTGACCGAGCGCCGCGACGAGATCGCAGCGCGCATCGCCGCGACCCGCGGCGCCATCGTCGTGCCGAGCTTCGACGATCGCCACATCATCGCCGGCCAGGGCACCGCCGGGCTGGAAGTCGCCGAGGACCTGGCAGCCATGGGCGTCGTCGCCGACCTGGCGCTGGTCTGCTGCGGCGGCGGCGGGCTGGCCGGCGGCTTCGCGGTCGGATCGGGCCTGCCTGTGGTGACCGTCGAACCGCAAGGCTATGACGATGTCGCGCGCAGCCTTGCCGCCGGCCGGGTGCTGCCGGTGGAAAACCCGGGGGCCACCCGCTGCGACGCGCTGCAGACGTTGCGGATGGCCGCACTGACGCTGGCGACGCTGCAATCGCATGGCGCCCGCGGTGTCGCGGTCAGCGAGGCGCAGGTGGCTGCGGCGGTGGCGTTCGCTTTTCGCGAGCTCAAGCTGGTCGTCGAACCGGGCGGCGCGGTGGCGCTGGCGGCGGCGCTGTTCGGCGTCGAGGATATCGCCGGCAAGACGGTGGTGGTGATGCTGTCGGGCGGCAATGTCGACGCAGCAACTTTCGCAGCTTGTCTTGCCGAGGCCGATGGGTAGTTTTCGTGCCGGAGAAGCAACCATGAAGTTCGGTTTCCGCAAACCCAGCCTGCGCAAGCGGATCGCGGCGCGCACCAGCATCCCGCGCATGATCCGCCACAACCTCGGGTTGAAGGCGCCGCGCGGCTATGGCTGGCTGACCGATCCCAAGCGGGCGCTGTACAACCGGGTCTACAACCGCACGAGTTTCGACATCTTCGCGCTGTTGAAGAAGCTTTTTCGCTGAATCTCAGACACCAGGCGTCGCGAAGCGGTTCGCTGCCGGCACGGCGCCGGCTTCGGCGTTTTCGCCGAACCATGCCGCCACCCGTGCTCGCGCCGCAGCGCCGATGTGCAGCCCCAATTTGGTGCGCCGCCACAGCACATCGTTCGAAGTCGTCGCCCATTCGAGGCGGACATAATGATCGAGCTCGGCTTCGAACGGACCGACCAGCGGCTCACCGATATTGGCACCAAGGCCGCCGGCAAGCAGTGCCTCCGCCGACGTGCCGAGCGTGTGCGCCAGCCGCCGCACCAGCCGGGGATCATAATCGCCGTGCGCCGCCACCAGCACCTCCAGCCAGCGCCGAAACGCCGCCTGGCCGCTTTCGCCGGGCAGGCGAGCGATGTCGCCGCCGGGCAGGGCCGCACGCGCCGTCCATGGCTTGCTGCCGGGGGCGATGCGCTTGAGCACGTCTTCGGCGAGCACGCGATAGGTGGTGATCTTGCCGCCGACCACCGTCATCGCCGGCACCCCGGCATGTTCGACAAGGGCGTAGTCGCGCGTCGTCTCGCGATCGTCCTTGCCGGCTTCCAGCACCAGCGGCCGCACCCCGGCAAAGCGGTGCACGATATCGGCAGCGGTCAACGGCCGCACCAGGTAGCGATTGGCGGCGGCGAGCAGATAGTCCGCCTCGGCCTCGGACACGGCGGCAACATCCGGCGTTGGGATCTCGCGCTCGGTAGTGCCGATAAGCGAGAAATCGCGTTCGTAGGGGATGACGAAGATGATGCGGCCGTCGGGCTGCTGCAGCATATAGGCGTCATCGCCCTGGTGGACCCGGCGGGTGACGATGTGGCTGCCCTGCACCAGCCTGAGCGCCGGCGCATCGTTGCGGCCGAGCACGATACGAGCAACTTCGGAGGCCCAGGGGCCGGCGGCGTTGACGATGCGCCGCGCTCGCAAGACCCGGCCGTCGCTCAGCCTGACGGCCCATGCATCGCCCTCGAACGCAGCGCCGACGACCCGAGTCCGCGGCAGCACGAAGGCGCCGCGAACCGCTGCATCCTGCAGATTGGCGATGACCAGCCGGGCATCGTCGACCCAGCCATCCCAATAGCGAAAGCCGCGGCGGAAATCGGGCTTCAGTGCCTGGCCGGCGCGATCGCGTCGCAGGTCGATACGCGCCGATCCAGGCACTTCGCGGCGGCGCGCAAGGTGATCGTAGAGGAAGGTGCCGGCACGCAGCATCCATTCCGGCCGCTGTTCGGGCGAATGCGGCAGCACGAACGCCAGCGGCCAGGTAAGATGCGGCGCGATGTCGAGCAGCACCTCGCGCTCCGCCAGAGCCTTGCGGACCAGCCCGAAGGCATAGAATTCGAGGTAGCGCAGCCCGCCGTGGATCAGCTTGGTCGAAGCGCTGGAGGTGGCGCCGCCGAAATCGCCGGAATCGACGATTGCGACCGTCAGCCCGCGCCCGGCGGCATCGCGAGCGATGCCGGCGCCGTTGATGCCACCGCCGATGACGAGCAGGTCGTGCAACCGATCGAAATCGCCAGAAGCGATTACAGGAGCGGTTGCAGAAGCGGGCGGGGCGACCATGTCGGGGTTTCCCTAGTCGTGCCGGCCCGGTTAGGAAAGGCGGCATGACGCCCGATCTGATCCTGTCGCTCGATGCCGGCACCACTTCCACCCGCGCCATCGCCTTCGCCCTCGATGGCGGCATCGTCGCCAGTTGCGGGCGGCCGATCACCCAGCATTATCCGCAACCCGGCTGGGTGGAACACGACGCGGCCGAAATCTGGCGCGCCAGCCGCGATTGCCTGCTCGAAGTCGCCGATACGGTCGGCGCCGTTCGCGTTGCCGCCATCGGCATCACCAACCAGCGCGAGACGCTGGTGGTGTGGGATGCCGTTTCGGGCGAACCGCTCGGCCCGGCAATCGTCTGGCAGGACCGCCGCACGGCGGATTTCTGCGCATCGCTGAAACTGGCCGGCCATGAGCCGCGCGTGCAGGCGACCACCGGCCTGTTGCTCGATCCCTATTTCACGGGCAGCAAGCTGCGCTGGGTGCTGGACAACCGGCCGGCGGTGGCGGCGGCGGCATCGGCAGGCACGCTGCGCGCCGGAACGGTCGAATCCTGGCTGATCTGGAAGCTTTCGGCCGGTGCCGCGCACGTCACCGATGCCACCAATGCCTCGCGGACGCTGCTGATGGATCTTGCCGGCTGCGCCTGGGATCCCGAATTGCTCGGACTGTTCGGCGTGCCGGCGGCGATCCTGCCGCGCATCGTCGATTGCGCCGGCGCGCTGGCGTCGACGGCGCTGCTCGGCGGTGAAACGCCGATCACCGGCAGCGCCGGCGACCAGCACGCCGCCGCCATCGGCCAGAATTGCCTGGCGCCGGGCGAGATGAAAGCCACCTATGGCACCGGCGCTTTCCTGCTGGCGCACAGCGGCGCCGTTCCGCCCGCATCGACGCATCGCCTGCTGGCGACGCTGGCATGGCGGTTGGGGGCCAAGCCTGCCTATGCTCTGGAAGGGTCGATCTTCACCGCCGGCAGCGCCGTGCAATGGCTGCGCGACGGGCTGGGCTTGATCGCCGGCAGCGACGAAACCGCCGATCTGGCGCAAAGCGTGCCGGACAGCGGCGGGGTGGTGTTCGTGCCGGCGCTCGCCGGGATGGGGGCACCGCACTGGCGGCCGGAGGCACGCGGGCTGATCGCCGGGCTGACGGCGGGGACGACACGCGCCCATGTCGTTCGCGCCACGCTGGAGGCGATGGGCCAGCAGACCGCCGATCTGATCGAAGCGCTCGCCGCCGATGGCGTGCCGGCGTCGGCGCTGCGCGTCGATGGCGGCATGGTGGCGAACGAATGGCTGTGCCAGGACCTTGCCGACAGCCTGGGCGTGCCCGTCGAACGGCCGCGCTGCATCGAGACGACGGCGCTGGGTGCCGCGATGCTGGCGGCGGTGGGCGCCGGCATGTTCGCCGATCTGCCGTCGGCGGCCGCGGCGATGACCGGGCGGGATCGGCACTTCGAACCGCAACTGCCGGCGGCGACGCGAGCGGAGCGGCGGCAGCGCTGGGCCCGCGCCGTTCGCCAGGCGCTCGCCGAATGATCGACGGCCAGACCGCTTTCATCCTCGGCGGTAGTGCAGCGACGCTGCTGGCGATCGGCGGGGTGTGGCTTTCGATCAAGGCGCCGAACCCGGCGGCGCGTTTCCGGGCCCGGCTGATGGTGGGGGCGGCGCTGGTCATCGCCTTCAACGTCTGGGTGAACACGCTGCCGTTGCCGGCGCCGCCGCCCTCGCCAGCCGGCGCCACACGCCGGTAAGCGCGTGCCGGTCGGCGCCCGCCGCTGCGCCCGCCGCTGCGCCCGCCGAAGTGCCCGCCGAACTGCTTGCCGACACGCCCGCCGACCTGGCGCGCCAACTCGTCGCAGCCTGTGACATTCGTGCGTATTGCCGCACCCCTCGCCCCTGATACGCTTCTGGCACAAGAGATAAGAAGGGGAGAGGTCATGCGGCGTTCGGCGAAGGTTGCCCTGTTGGCGATGACGGCACTGGTGTCCACGGCTGCTTGGAACGACAGCGGTACCGGCAATGTGGCGGCGGTCGACGCCGCGCGGCTGCTCGGCGCCGCCGGCGATCCCGGCAACTGGCTGACGCACGGCGGCACTTACGCCGAGCAGCGCTTCGCTCGGCTCGATCAGATCAATTCGGGCAACGTCGCCAAGCTCGGCCTCGCCTGGTTCCATGATTTCGATACCAACCGCGGTCAGGAAGCGACGCCGCTGATCATCGATGGCACCATGTACACCACCAGCGCCTGGTCGAAGGTGGTGGCGCTCGATGCTGCCACCGGCGCAGTGAAGTGGCAGTACGACCCGGAAGTTTCCAAGGATCGCGGCTTTTCGGCCTGCTGCGATGTCGTCAACCGCGGCGTCGCTGCCTGGAACGGGCTGATTTTCGTCGGCGCGCTCGATGGCCGGCTGATCGCTCTCGACGCCGCCACCGGCAAGGTGAAGTGGTCGGTGGTCACCGTCGATCAGGGGCAGCCCTACACCATCACCGGCGCGCCGCGCGTGGTGAAGGGCAAGGTCATCATCGGCAATGGCGGCGCCGAACTGGGCGTCCGCGGCTATGTCACTGCCTATGACGCGATGACCGGCAAGAAGGCCTGGCGGTTCTACACCATCCCCGGCGATCCGGCGAAGGGCCCCGATGGCGAAGCCTCCGACGATGTGCTTGCTGCCAAGGCCGGCACCACCTGGAGCGGCAAATACTGGCAGGCCGGCGGCGGCGGCACCGTCTGGGATGCAATCGTCTATGACCAGGAACTCGATCGCCTGTACATCGGCGTCGGCAATGGTTCCCCCTGGAACCACGAGGTCCGCAGCGAAGGCAAGGGCGACAATCTGTTCCTGTCGTCGGTCGTCGCGCTCGATCCCGATACCGGCAAATATGTCTGGCATTATCAGGGCACGCCGGGCGAAACCTGGGATTTCACCCAGACCCAGCCGATCGTGCTGGCAACGCTCAAGATCGAAGGCCGCGACCGCAAGGTGCTGATGCAGGCGCCGAAGAACGGCTTTTTCTACGTCATCGATCGCGAGACCGGCAAGCTGATCTCGGCCAAGGGGTTTGTTCCGCAAAGCTGGACGACGGGGGTCGATATGGCGACCGGGCGGCCGATCGAGGTGCCCGAGGCGCGGTATCGCACCGGCATGGCACTGGTAACGCCCTCGGCGCTGGGGGCGCA
>JBBQWE010000064.1:0-15292 GCA_038210855.1 Sphingomonadales bacterium
CAAAGCGCCAGCACGGTGACGGCGTTGGGGATCAGCGCCCGGATCGGGATCGCGGCTCGCCCGGCCCGCAGAGCCCCCAACCGCCGCGGCGTCGATGGAAGGTCACCGCCCGGCGCGCCGTCGGGCGCGTCCACTATTGCGCCGAACCGCGCGGCAGGGCGATGTCACCGCGCCGCGCCAATATCGTTTCGCCGGCGATCGCGCGCTGTCCGACCATTACCGTCGGCACGAAACCGGCCGGCAGGAACACGTCCAGTCGGCTGCCGAAACGGATCAGGCCGATGCGTTCGCCCGCCGTCACGCGCGCGCCGGGTTCGACGAAGCGCATGATGCGCCGCGCCACCAGCCCGGCGATCTGGGTGAAGGCGACGCGCATGCCGGCGGCGTTTTCGATGATGAAATACTGGCGTTCGTTGTCGTCGCTGGCCTTGTCCAGATCGGCATTGAGGAACTTGCCGGGCACATAGACGATGCGGGTGATGGTGCCGGCGATCGGCGCTCGGTTCACGTGCACATCGAAAACGCTCATGAACACCGAAACGCGCAAGCACGGCCCCGGCGGCAATCCGTCGTCGCCGGCAAGCTGGCGCGGCGGTTCGAGCTGGGTGATCAGGCTGACGAGGCCATCGGCCGGCGACACCAGGATGTCATCGGCCAGCGGAGTGACGCGCACGGGATCGCGGAAGAACGCCGCGATCCAGATCGTCAGCCCGAGCAGCAGCCAGGCCAGCACATCCCATTCGAGGATGAAGCCGGCCACCAGCACCGCGACGCCGGCGGCGCCGACGAACTTGCGGCCTTCGGGGTGCAGCGCCGGAAAGCGGTATCGCGCCGACTCGCCGGGCACCACGGCAAGGGGGCGATCGGGGACGGGTTCGAAATCGGTCGGGAGCTCGCTCATCGCCGAGTGGCTTACGCGACCGACACGGCTGGCGCAAACCGCTCCGCCGCGATGGGCTGACAAGCCGCAGCGCAGTCGCTAGCGAACGCGCGATGATCACTTCGCTTCTGCTCTTCTGCGGCTCGCGCGCCGGCCACGATCCCGCCCAGGCGGTGCTTGCCGAAGCGCTCGGCCGGCTGTGCGCGCTGCGCGGCGTAACCCTCGTCTATGGCGGCGGCGGCATCGGCCTGATGGGGATCGCCGCTCGTGCCGCGATGGCCGGCGGCGGCCGGGTCATCGGCGTCATTCCGCGCTTTCTGATGACGGCGGAAATCGCGCAGGCCGGCATTACCGAAATGCACGTCACCGAAACGCTGCACGCTCGCAAGGCGGTGATGCACGACCTTGCCGATGCGATCGTCGCGTTGCCCGGCGGCATCGGCACGCTCGACGAGCTGTTCGAATCGATGACATGGCGCGAACTCGGCCTGCACGACAAGCCGATCTGGCTGCTCGGGGCCAGCGACTATTGGGCGCCGGTGCTGGCGCTGCTCCACCACCTCGCCGATGCCGGCTTCGCGCCGCCCGACCTGTTCCGCCTCGCCGAAGCGCTCCCCGATCTCGCCGCACTGGCCGACCGGTTGCCGGCTCCCGGCGCGGTCACCGACCTTCCGCTACCTTGACCCTTCGCGCCACCGCACCCTAGACGGTGGTCGCGGCGGTGCCGCGCTGCCGAAGGACGGACGAATGCCCAAGATCAAGGTCGAAAATCCCGTTGTCGAGCTCGACGGCGACGAGATGACCCGGATCATCTGGGCGTGGATCCGCGAGCAATTGATCCTGCCCTATCTCGATATCGATCTGAAATATTACGACCTCGGCATCGAACATCGCGACGAAACCGACGATCGCGTCACCGTCGCCTCGGCCAATGCCATCCGCGAATTCGGAGTCGGCGTGAAATGCGCGACGATCACCCCCGACGAAGCGCGCGTGAAGGAATTCGACCTCAAGCGCATGTGGAAATCGCCGAACGGCACCATCCGCAACATCCTGGGCGGCGTCGTTTTCCGCGAACCGATCGTCATCAAGTCGGTGCCGCGCCTGGTGCCGGGCTGGACCGACCCGATCGTCATCGGCCGCCATGCCTTCGGCGACCAATATCGCGCCACCGATTTCAAGGTGCCCGGCCCCGGCAAGCTGACCATGCGCTGGGAAGGCCAGGACGGCCAGGTCATCGAGCACGAGGTCTTCGATTACCCGTCCGCCGGCGTCGCCATGGGCATGTACAACCTTGATGACAGCATCCGCGATTTCGCTCGTGCCTGCCTGAACTATGGTCTGCAGCGGCAATGGCCGGTCTATCTTTCGACCAAGAACACCATCCTGAAGGCCTATGACGGCCGTTTCAAGGATCTGTTCGAGGAAATGTACGTCAACGAATTCAAGAGCCAGTACAAGAAACTCGGGCTTGTCTACGAACATCGCCTGATCGACGATCTTGTCGCCTCGGCACTGAAATGGTCGGGCAATTTCATCTGGGCCTGCAAGAATTACGACGGCGATGTGCAGTCGGACATGGTGGCGCAGGGCTATGGCTCGCTCGGCCTGATGACGTCAATCCTGCTCACCCCCGATGGCAAGACGGTGGAGGCCGAAGCGGCGCACGGCACCGTCACCCGCCATTATCGCATGCACCAGGAAGGCAAGCCGACCAGCACCAACCCGATCGCCTCGATCTTCGCCTGGACCGGCGGCCTGAAGCATCGCGGCAAGATCGACAACACGCCCGAGGTCACCCGCTTTGCCGAAACGCTGGAACGCGTCTGCATCGAAACCGTCGAACAGGGCGCGATGACCAAGGACCTTGCGCTGCTGATCGGCCCCGACCAGGCCTGGATGACGACAGAGAAGTTCTTCGAAGCGATCCGCGCCAACCTCGATGCGGCGATTTCGATGGGGTAAGCGGCGGCGCGCGGCCGTGCGCCGGCCGCGCCGGGGCAGTCCGTTCCTGCCCGCGGGGCTTAACAAGCTGTCACGCATCTGCCATTTGACGCTGTCACAACACCCATGAAAGGGTCGCCATGGTCAGCCTCACCAAGGGTCAGAGCATCAGCCTCGCCAAGGAAGCCCGGCCGCCGGTGCGCGTCGCCATGGGGCTCGGCTGGGATGTCGCCAAGCGCAAGGGCTTCCTTGGCCGGATGATCGATGGCGGCGATGTCGATCTCGATGCCTCGTGCCTTGTCTATGATGCCGGCGGCACGCTGATCGACAGCATCTGGTTCCGCCAGCTCGCCAGCAAGGATGGCAGCATCGTCCACAGCGGCGACAATCGCACCGGCGCCGGCGACGGCGACGACGAGGTGATCAATGTGGACCTGGCGCGCGTGCCGCCGGCGGCGAAAACACTTGTCTTCACCGTCAACAGCTTCACCGGCGTGACCTTCGCGCGGATCGAGAACGCCTTCTGCCGGCTCGTCGACCTCGCCGACAATCGCGAGATCGCCCGCTACGATCTTTCGGCGCAAGGGCCGCATACCGCGCAGATCATGGCCAAGCTGGTGCGCGGGCCCGACGGCTGGGCGTTCACCGCGATCGGGGCCATTGCCGCCGGCGCGACGTTCCACGCCATGCAACCGCAGATCGGCCCGCACCTTTGAACCGCATCATGGATAGCATCGCCGCATGACCAGCCTGTCCCAGGGCGCCAACGCGCCGATTTCCGGCACCGCCGCCAAGGTCGCCATCGACTGGCCGACGCCCGCTTCGGCAGGTGCCGGCGGCCTCGACGCGTCGGCCTATCTGCTGACCGCTGCCGGCAAGGTGCGCGGCGATCACGACATGGTGTTCTTCAACCAGAAGGCGCATCCATCGGGCGGCGTCACCATGATCGGCAGCGGCAGCGGCAGCGCAGTGTTCGATGTGGCGTTCGGCGCGCTTCCCGCCGAAATCGAAAAGATCGTGTTCTGCCTGACGGTGGAAACCCCGGGCCGGACAATCGCCGCCTTCGACGGCCTGTCGCTGGCGGCCACTGCGGGCAACGACGCCGTAAGCTTCGAACCCAGCCTCGGCAGCGCCAGCGAAGCGGCGCTGATGCTTGCCGAACTCTACAAGCGCAACGGCGCCTGGAAAATCCGCGCCGTGGCCCAGGGCTTCAACGGCGGCCTTGCGCCACTCGCCCGTTCGTTCGGCATCGAAGTCGATGAACCGGCGCCGGCTGCGGCACCGACCCCGCCGCCGCCGATCTCGGCCCCGGCGCCAGCCGCGGCGCCCACACCAGCGCCCCCGCCCACACCAGCGCCCCCGCCCACACCAGCGCCCCCGCCCACACCAGCGCCTGCGCCCACACCAGCGCCTGCGCCTGCGCCATCGAAGCCGGTCAGCCTGTCGAAGATCACCCTCGACAAGGCCCGCCCGACCGTCAGCCTCGAAAAGACCGGCAGCAGCTTTGGCGCCATCGCGGTCAATTTGAACTGGTCCAGCAAGGGCGGCAGCGGCTTTTTCGGCAAGCCCAAGCCGCTCGATCTCGATCTCGGCTGCCTGTTCGAAATGGCCGATGGCCGCAAGGGCGCGGTCCAGGCGCTCGGCCGCAGCTTCGGCAGCCTCGATGCAGCGCCGTACATCGCACTCGATCGCGACGACCGCACCGGCGGTCTCGACGGCGGCGAGACGCTGCGCATCAACGGCAGCCACTGGAACGAAATCCGCCGCATCGCACTTTATGCCTTCATCTACGAAGGCGCGCCGAACTGGCGGTCGACCGATGGTGCCGTCACCATCACCATGCCGAACCAGCCGCCCGTCGAAATGCTGATGAACGAAGGCCGCGACGGCCAGGGCTTTTGCGGCCTGGCGCTTATCGAAAATGTCGGCGGCACCATGAAATTCACGCGCCTGCTCGAATATTTCCGTAGCCACCGCGACTATGACGAACGCCTCGGCTGGGGCATGAAGTGGCAGGCCGGCAGCAAATGACCGCTGCAACCCGATCGCAAGCTGAAGGATTTTGATGCTTCGACATTTTACCGGATCGCTGGTTTTCACCGTTGTCGCGCTGGCGACGGCGGCAGCCTATGGCTTCTGGGGCCAGGGCGGCCTTGGCCCTGCGCTTGCCGCACTGTGGATCTGCATCGTGCTCGGCATCCTCGAAGTGTCGCTGTCGTTCGATAACGCCGTCGTCAACGCTCGCACGCTGAAGACCATGGACCCGGTCTGGCAGCAGCGCTTCCTGACCTGGGGCATCCTGATCGCCGTGTTCGGCATGCGCATCGTGTTCCCGGTGATCATCGTCGCCATCGCCGGCAGCATGGGGCCGATCGACGCCCTGCGCATGGCAATCGACGATCCGGCCCGGTATGAAGAAGTGCTGACCAGCGCGCACCACGGCATCATGGGTTTCGGCGGTGCCTTCCTGATGCTCGTCGGGCTGAAGTTCTTTTTCGATGCCGACAAGGAACATCACTGGATCGGCGCCATCGAACGCCCGCTGGTCAAGTTCGCCAACCTCGAAGCCATCGAAATCGTCATCGTCCTCGGCCTCGCCTATGCGATTTCGGCCAGCCTGCCGGGGGAAGAGGGCAACAGCTTCTTCTTCGCCGCGCTGTTCGGGGTGTTCACCTTCTTCGCCGTCGAATGGCTCGGCCATGTCCTCGAAGCACCGGAGGACGCGGATGACGATGCCACTCCGGCGGCCAATGGCGCGACCGCCACCGTCGCTCGCGCCGGCCTTGGCGCCTTTCTCTATCTCGAAGTGCTCGATGCGTCCTTTTCCTTCGATGGCGTCATCGGGGCGTTCGCGCTTTCCAACAACCTCATCATCATCGCTCTGGGCCTCGGTATCGGCGCGATGTTCGTCCGGTCGCTGACCGTGGCGCTGGTGCGGCAGGGCACGCTGTCGCAATTCCAATATCTTGAACACGGTGCCTTCTGGGCGATCCTCGCGCTGGCCGGCATCATGTTCGCCTCGGTCCATGTCGAAATCCCCGAAGTCGTCACCGGACTGATCGGCGCCGCGCTGATCGGCCTGTCCCTCTGGTCGTCGGTGCGCCAGAATCGAACTCCGAAAATCGCGTAACCGACCGCCTGATCCATCAATCACAGGAGCGAACCATGGGCGTAAGCTTGAGCAAGGGCGGCAATATCAGCCTGTCGAAGTCCGATCCCGGCCTTACCAAGATCCTCGTCGGCCTTGGCTGGGACGTGCGCAGCACCGATGGCAAGGCCTTCGATCTCGATGCCTCGGCCTTTCTGCTGACCGCGTCCGGCAAGGTGCGCGGCGACACCGATTTCATCTTCTACAACCAGCTGAAAAGCACCGATGGCGCTGTCGAACACACCGGCGACAACACCACCGGCGCCGGCGACGGCGATGATGAAGTCATCAAGATCGACCTGTCGCAAGTGGCGGCCGATGTCGACAAGGTCTCGGTGGCCGTCACCATCCACGATGCAGCGGCGCGGTCGCAGAACTTCGGCATGGTCAGCGGTGCCTTCATCCGCATCGTCAACGAACTGACCGGCAATGAAATCACTCGCTTCGACCTGTCCGAAGACGCTTCGGTTGAAACCGCGATGATCTTCGGCGAAGTGTATCGTCATGGTTCTGAATGGAAATTCAAGGCCATCGGCCAGGGCTATGCCGGCGGTCTCGGTCCGCTTGCCCAGTCCATGGGCGTCAGCATCGGCTGATCCACCAGCAATCCAGGAGCAAAGATCATGGCAGTATCCCTCAGCAAGGGCGGCAACGTCTCGCTTTCCAAGGAAGCCCCCGGCCTCACCAGGATCACCGTCGGCCTCGGCTGGGACCCGCGCGTCACCGATGGCAGCGGTTTCGATCTCGATGCCAGCGTGTTCATGGTGAACAGCGCCGGCAAGGTGCGCAGCGACGGCGATTTCGTCTTCTATCGCAACCTGGCCTCTGCCGATGGTTCGGTCGTCCACCAGGGCGACAACACCACCGGCGCCGGCGAAGGCGATGACGAACAGGTCAAGGTCGATCTCGCTCGCCTGCCCGCCGATGTCGAAAAGCTGGTGTTCGGCGTGACCATCCATGATGCCGATGCGCGCAAGCAGAATTTCGGCATGGTAGCCAAGGCCTTCATCCGCGTCGTCAACGATGCCGATGGCAAGGAACTGGCGCGCTTCGATCTTTCCGAAGACGCTTCGACCGAAACCGCGATGATCTTCGGCGAAGTCTATCGCAACGGCGCCGAATTCAAGCTGAAGGCGATCGGCCAGGGCTTTGCCGGCGGCCTCGCGCCGCTGGCGAAATCCTTCGGGGTCAACGTCGGATAACAGACAAGTACACCTCCGGCGGCTGGGGCCCAAACCCCAGCCGCTTGAGGCTGATGTTCCAACGATCGCGGGGGGCGATGCGGGTCTGGTACAACCAGGGCTATAGCCAGACGCGCGACGCGCTGCTGTTGATCCGTGCCGCCGAACCATCGGTGACGCTGGTCGCCAGCGATGCGCGAGCCGGCGCGCCGGTGCTGGATGCCGCCGATATCGCTGCGATCGAACCGCGGATTGCCCGGAATTCCGATCAGGGCGTCGCCGAATACACGCAATGGTGCCTCGATTTCGCCCGGGATCAGCGCATCGATGTGTTCGTGGCGCAGCGGGCTCGCGCTGCATTGGCGGCACGGCGCGATGAATTTGCCGGGTTAGGCACCCGGTTGCTGGTCGCGGCCGACGCCGAAACGCTCGGGATCATCGAAAACAAGGCGGAATTCTACGCCGCCTGTGCCGCCGCCGGGCTGCCGACACCGGATTTTCACCGCGTTCGCGACGTCGATGGCTTCGATGCGGCGCTGTCGGCGCTCGCCGCGGCAGGGCACGATCCGTGCGTGAAACCGCCCCATGGCGTGTTCGGATCGGGCTATTTCCGGCTCGAGTCCGGCGCGCGGCTGTTCCCCTTGCTGCAACGCATCGACGATCGCGTGCTGCCGGCGGCGACAATGCGCGCCGCGATTGCCGAAATGGCCGGCGAAATGCCCGAACTTCTCGTAATGCAGCACTTGCCCGGGCTGGAATCGAGCATCGATGCGGTTGCCGATCGCGGCCGGATCATCGCCGCCACAGTGCGAACCAAGCAGGGAAATCACCAGCTCATCACCGGATCGGGCCCGGCCCATGACCTCGCCGAGCGGCTGGTGGCGGTGTTCGGCCTGTCGAATCTGGTCAATATCCAGGTCAAGCACGCCGCCTGCGGCACGCCGCACGTCCTCGAAATCAACCCGCGGATGAGCGGTGGCTGCGCCTGGGCTGACCTCGCCGGGGTGAATCTACCCCATATCCAGCTGCTTCTGGCCACCGACAGGCTGCCGGCCGAGCTGCCGAGGCCGCGCGAAACGCGGATTGCCGTCACCAGCAGCGCCGTACTGCTGCCGCCTGGTGCCGAAAATGCGTGAAATCCGCCCCGGTGAGCGGCTCGATATCGCCGGCGACAGGCATGTCGTGCGGCTTTCGGGCGGCGATACGCGCGCTTTCGAAGGGCTCGATGCGCTGGTGCTGCCGCTGCTTGCGGGCGACCGTGCCGGCGCGGCGCTGTTGCCGGGCGGCCAGGCCGCCGGAATCGGCTTCGAAAACACCGGCATCATCGTCGATCTGGCGGCGATCCTGCCCGAAACGCAACGATTGCTGGTCGTCCTGCACGTCATCGGCGGGCCGCAGGCACCGATCGGCATCGATTCGGTGCGCGAAATCACTGCCGAAATCGAAGGTTTCGGGCGGTTCCGCCTCGATACCAACGGCCGCCGCGAGGCAGCGCTTATCCTGATCGAATTCTACCGCCGCGGCGACAGTTGGCGGGTGACTGCGCCGGCGCAGGGCTTCGTCGCTGGCATTTCCGGGATCGAGGCGGCTTACGATACCCGCATCGACCTGCCGCACGCACCGCCGCTGCGTTTCGATTCCGATGGCGAACCGCCGCCACCGCGCGGCAGCAGCGCCGGCGGTTCGGGCTTTGCCGTCGCGCCGCGGCTCGTCGTCACCAACTTCCATGTCATTGTCCACGCACATGAAATCGCTTGCGCCACTGGCGGCAGCGCGGAACCGGCGCGGCTGGTGGCAAGCGACCCGGTCAACGATATCGCCCTTCTCGAATTGGCCGCGAACGCCCCCGGCATCGCGGTCTTTCGCAGCGGCAGCGAGGTCGATCTGGGCGAGGACGTCATCGTCGCCGGCTTTCCGCTGCAGAATCTGCTTGGCCAGGGGCCGCAGATTTCGGCCGGCAATGTCTCGGCGCTCAGCGGCCCGCGCGGCGATTCGGGCGTGCTGCAATTCACGTCGCCGATCGGTTCGGGCAGCAGCGGCGGGCCGATTCACGATGCTTCCGGGCTGATCGTCGGGCTGGTTCGGTCGGTCTTGCGCCACGATCTCGCCGATACCATCGCCCAGAACATCAATTTCGGCGTGAAATCGGTGCTGGTGCAGAGCTTCCTGCACGCCGCCGGGGTGGCCGTACAGCACGCCGGCCCCGGACCGGCCCGGCCGCGCGCCGAAATTGCCCGGGCGGCAAGGGCGTGGCTGGCGCGTATCGATGTGCGTTACTGAGGTTTTCGACCTTCCGGCGGGGACGATTGCCGTCACCGTCGAACCGGGTTCGCTGCCGCTGGCGGACCTTTGCGATTTTGCAGCACGCAACAATCCGCGCCGCGGATTCCTGATCGTTTCCCGCGTCCTGGGCCGGCATCTGCCGACGGCTCCCGCCGCAATGGGGGGTGCGATGGCAGCGCTGGCGGCGAAACTCGGCGGCCTTCCCGGGCCGGTGCTGGTCATTGGCATGGCCGAAACCGCCGTCGCTCTCGGCCAGGGGGTTCACGAGGCCCTCGCCCGCGACGACAGCCTGTACCTGCCGAGCACCCGCCAGCAGGTCGCCGGCGCGGTGATGCTGCGCTTTGCCGAACCGCACAGCCATGCCGCGGCGCATCTGCTGTATCGCCCGCAGGACCCTGAACTTGCTACACGATTGTCGGCGGCGCGGAGCCTGGTGCTGGTTGATGACGAATGTTCGACGGGAACGACGCTCGCCAATCTCGGCCAGGCGCTGGCGACGCAATTGCCGCAACTGGAGGCGGTGCGCGTTGCCGTGCTGACCGACTGGTCGCCCGATCACGACTGGCTGGCGGCGATGCCGGCGCCGGCGAGCATCGTCAGCCTGTTGCGCGGCCGGCTCGACTGGACACCACGGCCCGGCCATCTGCCGCCGGCACCACCGCCGGCGATTGCCACCGATGCACTGGGAACGTTGAAAAACCACCGCAACTTCGGGCGCCTCGGGGTGGCGCGCGAGGGCTGGAACGTCGAACCGCTCGCCGATCGGCTGGCAGCGCGCTTTGCCGGTGCTGCACGATTGCTTGTGCTCGGTACCGGCGAATTCACCTGGCCGCCGGTCCAGCTGGCGCGCGCGCTGGCGGAACGGGGGCTCGACATTACCGTGCAGGCAACGACGCGCAGCCCCGTCCACCCCGGCGGCGCCATTGCCAGCACGCTGACATTCCACGACAATTACGGTACGCCGGTGCCGAATTACCTCTACAATTGCCTTGCCGATCCCGACCGGCCGGTGCTGGTCGCCCATGAAACCGCCGGCGTCGATCCGGCGCTGCTGGCAGCACTCGGCGCCTACGCCATCGACATGGCGGCCGAAACATGAACCCGGCGGCCATCGCACTCGTCGATATCGACGACACGCTGATCCAGACTCGCCGGAAATGCCCGCCGGGGGTCGAACTAACGCCGATCGGCTTCGGCAGCGATGGAGCGCCGGTCAGTTTCGCGACGCCGGAGCAGTTGCGATTGATCGAATGGCTGGCGGCGACCACCCATCTGGTGGCGGTGACAGCGCGCAGCATCGATGCCCTGTACCGCACCCGCCTGCCGTTTGCCGGCGCGATTGCTGCCCATGGCGGTGCGATTCTTGCCGGCGGCCATGCCGATTCTCCGGTTCAGCGCACCGGTTGGGCCGCGCATATCGCGCAAACGCTCGCCGCGCACACGCCTCGGCTTGCCGATCTCGCGCAAATTCTGGCTGCTTCCGCCGCCGCGGCCGGCCTGCCGCTGCGGCTGCGGATCGCCGAAGAGGCCGGATTGCCGCTCTATCTGGTCGCGCGCCTCGACGACGAGGCAGCATTGCAGCGGCTTTGTGCCGCTGTCATCGCCGATCTGCCGCCGGAATGGACGCCGCACGTCCATGGCCGAGTCGTCGCGCTGCTGCCGCCGGGGCTCGGCAAGGCCCATGCGGTGGCGCATATCCTGCCGGAATTGCGCTCGAAATGGCCCGGTCGGCCGGTGATCGGCATCGGCGATGCCATCACTGATGCCGGATTCCTGGCACTTTGCGACTTTGCCATGGCGCCTTCGGGGTCGCCGCTGGCACTGCGGATGCTGAAATGACCGCCCGCGAGGCGTTTTCCGGCAGCTATGCCGCCGGCGATGTCGATTTTCTGCTGACTCCGATCGAGGTCGCGACGGTCGATATCGCTGCCAAGGAAGCGCTGATCCAGTCCGGCGAGGCGCATTATTCGGAGCTTTTGTCGCCCGAATCCGCTCCCGGCCCGGCCTATATGGCGATTTTCGAGGCCGCACTTGCCGCCAACGGCCCGCGCCTTGCCGCCGATATCGCCGGCCTTGCCGCCGCCATTGCCACCAGGGCGGTCCCGCAACCGCTCGCACTGGTGTCGCTGGCTCGTGCCGGCACTCCGATCGGCGTGCTGCTGCACCGCGAATTGCACCGCCGCGGCATCGAAACCGTGCATTATTCGGTCAGCATCGTTCGCGATCATGGGCTCGACCCCGCCGCGATGGCGCGTGTGCTGCGGTTTCATGCGCCGGAATCGGTGGTTTTCGTCGATGGCTGGACGGGAAAGGGCGTCATCGCTGCCGAATTGCGCGGGCCCCGGGGCGCGCCGGCGGCCGGAATCGCCCCGTTTCTCGCCGTCGTCGCCGATCCCGCCGGCCGCGCCGATCTTGCCGCCACCACTGCCGATTATGTCATCCCCTCGGGGCTGCTCAATGGCGTCGTCTCGGGGCTGGTCAGCCGATCGGTGCGCAGCGCCGCGCTGCCGGCGGGCGCCTTTCACGGCTGCACCAACCTCGACCACCTCGCCGCGCACGACATCAGCCGGCGTTTCGTCGATCACCTCGATCGGCTGGTGGCGGCAGCAACGCCGGCCGGCGACTGGTCTCCGGCGGCAGCGCGCGACGCGGCGGCGGGTTGCGACCGGCTGGTGGCGACGCTGATGGCCGACTATGCTGTGCCCGATCGCAACCGCATCAAGGCCGGCATCGCCGAGGCGACGCGTGCCATGCTGCGGCGGGTGCCGGATCGCCTGCTGCTCGCCGATCCGGGCGGTGCCGATGTTGCTCATCTCGTTCACCTTGCTGCCGAAAAACGCCTGCCCATCACCCCCCTGCCCGCCGGTTCGGCCTATCGCGCCGCCGCCATCATCACCGGAGCCGAATGATGCGTCCCCATGCGACTTTCTGCGCAGGCTTCCACCCCTGCCACCTCGGCGCGACGCTCTATGTGCCGGCAACGCGCAGCGATCTTGTCACGGTCGCTCGCGGGCGTCGCTGGCCCGACCTGCGTTCGCTGGTCATCGATCTGGAAGATGCAGTCGCCGATCGCGATGTCGAACGCGCCGAAGCCGGGCTGGCCGATGCGCTGCCGCAACTCGAATGCGCCGATGGCCCGCTGGTTTTCGTCCGGGCGCGCGATGCCGACATGCTCGAACGCCTTGTCGAACTGCCCGGAATCGCCAATGTCACCGGCTTCGTGCTGCCCAAGGTGACGCCCGATACCCTGCCGCGCTCGCTTGCCGCGCTGCTGCCCGGTTGCCACGCCATCATGCCGACCATCGAGACGCGCGACGCCTTCGACCCCGCCGCGATGCGCCGCCTGCGCGAGCAATTGACGGCGGTGCACGACCGCGTGCCGGTGGTGCGCATCGGCGGCAATGACCTGCTGCAACTGCTCGGCTGCCGGCGCGCGGCGAACCGCACCGCCTATGATGGCCCGCTGGGGCGGATCATCGCCGATCTGGTCGCTACCTTCGTGCCCTGGGGTTTCGCGATGAGCGCGCCGGTGATGGAGCGCTTCGATGCGCCCGCGCTGCTGGCCGAGGAAGTCGAGCGCGACCTCGAACACGGCCTCGTCACCAAGACGGCGATCCATCCCGACCAGGTCGCGATGATCCACCGCGCCTATGCCGTCGCATCCGAAGCCCATGCCAACGCCTTGCGAATCCTCGCCGAGGATGCCCCGGCGGCGTTCGCCAGCGATGGCACGATGAGCGAACCGGCCACCCACCGCGGCTGGGCCCGGGCGATCATCGAACGCGCACGGGTTTTCGGCATCGTGCCCGCCGAACCACTGGCGCTTGTCGGCTGAACCGGCTGAACCGTCCGCTGCAACCCCTGGGAGACCCGCGATGTCCGACACCTATCGCAGCCTGATCGACAGCACCGCCGGCACCGGCATGCGCCTCGAAGTCTGGCAGTTCAGCCGCAAGAGCCATGGCTATGTCGATGTCGGCGCCGTACAGGCGGTGCCGGTCGGCAGCGGCAACAACAGCACCACCCTGCGCCTGCGCCACGCCGTTGCCACGCCGACGGTATGGCGCCAGGTGCGCATCGTGCTGGAAGGCGGCAGCGCCCTGCTGGAACCCGGCGCGCTGCAATATGCCGTCGGCAGCCTGAGCGTCGAAGTGCAGAAACACGACAAGAAATCCAACATGTTGACCAGAGCGCTGGCGTCGGCGGCCACTGGCGAGGCGGGTTTCGCCACGCGCTACCAGGGCCAGGGCGAAGTCTGGACCGAGCCAACGATGAAATATTTCATCGGCGCGACCATGGACGGGCCGCAGGACGCGCTGCTGCTCGACGACAAGGCATTCTACGCCTGCGAGGGATCGGTGGCGGTGTCGACGCACATCCACACCAGCGTGCAAGGGCTGTTTTCGGGCAATGGCTTTGCCCAGCCGCGCCTCGATGGCCGCGGTGCCTTCCTGGTCGAATCGCCGGTACCGGCCGATGAAATCGAACAGATCGACCTCGATGGCCAGCGCGAGCTGATCGTCGATGGCGACCTGATGCTGATGTATTCGGCAGCGCTCAGCGTTCAGTTGCAACCGCTGGTCCGCGGCCTGCGCAACCTTTACCGATCGGGCGAAGGCCTTGTCTATCGCATCCGCGGGCGTGGCAGCGTCTGGATCACGCCAACGAAATCGATCGGCCATTGATCGCAGCAGCGCGGGCGGCGATTGCCAAGCCCGGGCGGACACGGCAGCAAGGCGCGGGATGCCGCAAGAACCTTTTCTCGATCGCGTGAAGCGGCTGTTCGGCGGGGTGCCGTCCCCGGCCCGGCCGCCGGCGCCCGCCACCGCGGCAGCGGCCGCGGCGCCGCCACTCTCGCCGGCTTTCGATTACAGCGACGAACGCATCCCCGCCGTGGCCCGCGATCGGCTCGACCGGATGCAGGCGCTGCTGGAGGAAATCGAAGCCCAGGCGGCGCGCGCCGGCGCACTGACCGACAGCGGCGCCGAGGCATTGGCCGAAGCCCGCCGCATTCGCGATATCTACGCGCCCGACCTGTTGCGCAGCTATTTCGACATTCCGGCGTCGCACCGCGCCGAAATATTCCGCCGCACGGGACGATCGGCAAGTTTCCAGCTCGGCGAACGGCTCGACACGATGATCGAGGAATTGCGGCGCATCTCCACCGAATTCGCCGCTGGCCAGATCGACCGATTCTCGATCAAGCTCGGCTTCATCGACAAGCGCTTCGAACAGGACAACAAGGGTGGCGGCTGGCTGTAGCCGCCCGCGACAATGATGGTCGGGGAGACAGGATTCGAACCTGCGACCCTCTGGTCCCAAACCAGATGCGCTACCAGGCTGCGCCACTCCCCGACGGGTGCTTTTCCCTAGGCCCGGGCAGCGCCGGGGTCAATCAGGAGGCGCCTCAGGCACTGGCTGCTGGCTTTGTAAGGACGTAGCGGCCGAGGCAGAGCGCATCCATTTCGGTGCGCGCGAAACACGCCAGTGCCTGTTCCGGCGTGTCGACCACCGGCTCGTTCTCGTTGAAGCTGGTGTTGAGCACCATGCCGACGCCGGTGCGGCGGTGGAAAGCGCTGATCAGCGCGTGATAGAGCGGGTTCGATATCGCATCGACGCTCTGCAGCCGGCCGGTGCCATCGACATGGGTGATCGCCGGCAACCGGTCACGCCATTCGGGCCGCAGCTTGACGACGTGCATCATGAACGGGCGGTAGACGTCCTGTTCGAAATAGCTGGCAACTTGCTCGCGCACGACGCTGGGGGCAAAGGGCCGGAAGCTTTCGCGGCGCTTGATCTTGGCGTTGATCGTGTCCTTCATCGTCAGGATCGCCGGGTTAGCGAGGATCGAGCGGT
>JBBQWE010000065.1:0-14869 GCA_038210855.1 Sphingomonadales bacterium
CCAGGGGTGATCGGCAATCGCCATCACCAGCGATACCGGTGTCGAACCCGCCATGCGCGCTTCGATCACGCGCCGGCTGAAGGTCTGCGTGATCGAAGTGGTCGTAACGAAGCCGAATCGATGCAACCGCGCATCGGGCAGCGTCAGCTGCCACGCCGCCCGGTCCCACCATTGCATGACGAAATCAGCCGATGGCGGCACATCGGGGTTGGCCTTCCACAGCGCCTCGGCATAGTCGCCGCCCAGCTTTTCCCGCAAATCCTGGCCGCCGATGAACGGCGGGTTCCCAACGATGAAGTCCGCTTCCGGCCATGGTGCCGGGCGCGGATTGGCAAAATCCACCTCGCCGATATCGGTCCGCGCCACCACCGCGTCATAGCCGCCGTGGCGCCCGAAATTGATCGCATCGGTGCGTTGCAGCACCGGTTCCGGCACGGCGCTCGGATCATTGGCGATGCGCCAGCGCAGCCAGCCGATCCACAGCACGAGTTCGGCGATGACAGCGGCGCGCGGATTGAGTTCAAGCCCGAGAAACTGGCGGGGTTCGATGCCCGCAGCCGCCGCGACGCCAAGATCGGCGAGCAAAGTCAGCACCTCGCCTTCCAACCGCAGCAGCAATTCCATCGAAACATACAGGAAATTGCCGGTGCCGCAGGCCGGATCGAGCACGCGCAGCGCCTTCAGACGGGCATGGAAAGCCAGCGCCGCGTCGGCGCCGCCATCGGCAGCAACCGACGCCTGCACTGCTGCCCATTCGGCGCGCAGCACCTCCATGATCGTTGCTTCCACCAGCCGCTCGACATAAGGGCGCGGGGTGTAATGCGCCCCCAGCCTGGCACGTTCTTCCGGTGCCAGCGCCTGTTCCAGCAACGTACCGAAGATTGCCGGTTCGACGCGCCGCCAATCGCATTTCGCCGCCGCCAGCAATTCCTTGACGCTGCGCCAATCGAGTTCGAACACCCGGTTGTTTTCGAACAGGCCGCCGTTGAACCAGCGCACCTTTTCCCCCACCGCCCATGACCAGCGGTCGCTGGCGCTGCTGTTCATGCATTGCCACAAATCCTCCAGCCCGCGACGCAGCCGGGCCGCATCCATTGCCCCCATCACGTCATCGGGCAGGCACGAAGCCAGAAAGGCTTCGAACTTGCCCTTGGGCAGCAATTCGACATCTTCGGCAAACATGCAGAACAGCAGCCGCATCAGGAACAGCGCGGTTTCCTCCACCGCCAGGCTGCGTTCGGATGACGATCGCCCCACGGTGCGCGTCACCTGCGTCTGTTCCAGCCAGCGGCTGACTTCGGCCAGCCGGGTGCTGACATCGCGGGTGACTTCCGCTGCCTGCAATCGTGGATCGATGCTTTTCGGATCGGTCCAGATCGCCCGGAACAATTCCTGCACCCGCGGATCGCGCAATTGCAGCAGATCGATGCGATAGGATTGCCGGTCCGGGAACGGGCCGTAATCCTTGCCCATGCCCGACCAGTCGAAATAGATGTCGAAGACGCGGCCGACATCGCAGACGATCAGGAAGGGCGGCCAGCCTTCCGCCGCCGGCAGCGCGCGGGCATAGTTTTCGGCCTGGATGCGGGCGTCGCGCATCAGCGCATCATATCGCGGGCCGGCCGGTTGCGCCGGTGCCGCCGCAAGCCCCGCCGCCGCCAGCAGATCGTCGGTCGCCTTGGCCTTCAGCCGCGATTGCTTGGCCTCAAGCACGAAATGCCGCGGCTTGTATAGATCGATGCGGCCGGTGCCGGCCGGCTCACCGGCTTCGGATTTGCGGACGAACGCTTCGAATTGATAGCCGCGGCTTTCGGTGTCGTAATTGGCCGGCCCCGGCGCCGGCAGGCCCAGCACCTGGCAGAATTCGGTCAGGAAGATGCCGTAGTTGGCGCGTTCGGCGCCGCCTTCGGTGCCATGCCATTTCGCCAGAAACGCTTCGATCCCCACACGCGGGTCTTAGCACTGCCGGGCAAAAGCGAAAGGTGCTGACGCCGCAAGCGATCGGGCCGGCCGCGGCGCCTGTCCTACACCGGCCGGGTCGGCTATGTCGGGCCGGCTTTCAACCGCCGGATCCGGCGGCATCCCGTTGCGCTCTTTCTGATCGTCGGCGGACTGAACTTCGGTGACTTTCCGAACTTTCGGCAATGTTGCGCACCGCCTCATCGCCGAAACTCGGCGACCAGCTCGACATGCGTGGACCAGCGGAACTGCGCCACCGGCCACAGCCGATCCAGCCGATAGCCGCCCTCCACCAGGCGCTGCGCATCGCGGGCGAAGGTGCTGGGGTTGCACGAAACCGCCACCACCACCGGCACCTTCGATGCCGCCAGTGCCGCCGATTGCGCCTGGGCACCGGCGCGGGGCGGATCGAACACCACGGCATCGAAGGGTTCCAGTTCCGCCGCCGTCAGCGGCCGGCGGAACAGGTCGCGGTGCGCCGTCGTCACCGGCCGCCCGGCGCTGCGAGCCGCGACCGCCAGTGCCGCCACCGCCGGCCCGGCGGCGTCGGCGGCGAGAACTCGCGCCCCCCGCGACAGCGGCAGCGCGCCCAGCGAAAGCGGCAAGGCAAAGGTGCCCAGCCCGCAGAACAGATCGGCGACCCGGCCTGCATCGCCCACCGCCGCCAGCACTGCGGCGACCAGCGCCGCCTCCCCCTCTCGCGTCGCCTGCAGGAACGGCGCCGGCGGCAGCGGCACGGCCACGCCGCCCATGGTGAGCACCGGCGCGCGCGCCTCCAGCAGCGTTTCGACGCCGTGCGCGCCTTCCACCGACAATCGCGCCAGATCATGCGCCCGGGCGAAATCGGTCAGCCGCTCGATCCGATCGAGCCGATCGGCGGCGACATTGGCGAGCAGCACATCGACGCCGCTGTCGCTGTCCGTCAGGGTCACGCCGGCGCCCTGGCCTTCCGCCAGCGCGACGTGCAGCAGCCGGCGCAGCGGATCGACCAGGGCGAACAAGGCGGGGCCCAGCACCTCGCACTGGACGATATCGACGATGCGATGGCTGCCCTCGGCATTGAAGCCGAGCACCAGGCCACCGCGGCGGACGGCACGCAGCGCCGCCCGCCGGCGGGTGCGCGGCGGGGACATCGCCACCGGCATGACCTCGCCAGGCGTCACCCCGGCATGGGCGAGCGCCCGGACGATGCGATCCCGCACGAAATCGGCGTGGTCGGCATCGCCGATGTGCTGCAACTGGCACCCGCCGCAATCCGGAAAATGCCGGCACGGCGGCACGGCGTGGCGCGGCCCGGGCTCGATGCGGGTGCCATCGGAGCCGAAATGCACCCGGTCTCCCACCGCCGCGCCGATGACGAAGCGGCCATCGGCGGTGACGCCATCGCCGCGCGCCGCCAGCCGCACGATTTCCTGGGCGTCGTCGCTCGTACCGGCGTTCACGCTGGCGCTCACAGCCCGGCCGCCACCGCCGGCAGCGCCGCGACCAGATCGTCGGCGATCAGCCCCGGACCGCAGCGAACACCGGCATCGCCGTGCAGCCAGCACGCCGTCGCCGCCGCCTCGAACGCCGGCAGCCCCTGCGCCATCAGCCCGGCGATGATGCCGGCGAGCACATCGCCCGAACCGGCGCTCGCCAGCCAGGGCACGGCATGGGCGTTGACCGCCACCCGGCCATCCGGGCCGGCGACGACACTGGCGCTGCCCTTCAGCACGACGGTGCAGCCCGAAGCCCGCGCCGCAGCCTGTGCTGCCGCGATCCGGTCCGCCCCCGGCGGTCCGAACAGCCGTGCGAACTCGCCATCATGCGGGGTCAGCACCCGGTTCGGCCCGGCGATGGCAGCAGGATCGATCAGCGCCAGCGCGCCGGCATCGAGAACCAGCGGCAGCGACCGCGCGAGCAGCAGCGCCAGCCAGTGGCGAGCGCGCGGCGTGTCGGCCAGCCCCGGCCCGATCGCCACGGCGCGCAAGCGCGGATCGTCGAGCATCTCCTTCCCCGCCGCATCGCTGCGCGCCATTACCGCTTCGGCCGGTAGCCCCAGCCCCGGCCCGGCGAGCGTCACCAGCCCGGCGCCGCTGCGCAGTGCCGCCAGCGCCGCCAGCCGGGTAGCGCCGCAATGATGGCCGCTGCCGGCGACGACGAGCACGGCGCCGCGAGCATATTTGTGGGTATCCGGCCCCGGCGCCTGCAAGCGCGGCGGTGCCACCAGCCGCGCCGCATCGTCCGGGATGGCGATGCCGATGTCGGCAACCACCAGCCGCCCGGTGAGGCCGCCGCCGGTGCCCAGCACATGGCCGGGCTTCGCCGCAGCGAAAGTCACGGTGAGGTCCGCCGCCAGCGGCCGGCCGAGCGCCGCGCCGGTGGCAGCGTCGATGCCGCTGGCGATGTCGACTGCCACCACGATCCCCTGCCCGCGCAAGCGGTCGATCCCCTGCCCGCGCAGCCGGTCGATCGCCGCCTGCGCCGCCGCCGGCAACGGCCGCGCCAGGCCGGTGCCGTAAAGCGCATCGACGACCAGCGGCGCCGGCGCGGCATCGGCGAGTGGCACCACCGCCCCGCCCCATCGCGCCGCCATCGTCGCCGCCGGCTCGCCAATCGGCGCGGCATCGGCGGCGACCGTCACCGGCCAGCCGGCCGCCCGCAGCGCCACCGCAATGCCATAACCATCGCCGCCGTTGTTGCCCGGCCCGCACAGCACCAGCACCGCCCGCCGCCCGGCGAAGCGCCGGATCACAGTGGCGGCCGCCGCGCTGGCGCGGCCCATCAGCGCCAGCGCGGGCACGCCGCCGGCGATAGCCGCAGCCTCGGCGCCGCGCATTTCGGCGGGGTACAGCAGCGCCGCGCCGGGTTGGGGAAGAAACATGCTCACCCCGCGCGCCTTAGCAAGCGCCGCCGGTGCTGGCGCGGGGCAATTTGCGCGCGGGGGTTCAGCGCGACGGCCGGATCCAGCGCGGCGGATCGGCATCGCGGACGCGGGTTTCGCTCAGCTGTTTTTCCAGCTCGACGACACGGGCTTCGGGCTCGCGGCGAAGCAGGGCGACGAGCGTTTCGCTGTGCGATACCAGCACGATCTGGCAATGCGCGGCCGCCTGCAGCAGCAGCCGGGCCAGCGCCGGCAGCAGCGCCGGGTGCAGGCTGGCGTCGGGTTCGTTGAGGATCATCAGTTCGGGCGGCCGTGGTGACAGCAGCGCCGCGACGAGCAGCAGGAAGCGCAGCGTGCCGTCCGAAAGCTCGGGTGCCGTCAGCGGCCGCAGCAGTCCGGGCTGGCGGATCGCCAGCTGGCCATCGGCATCCTCGCCGATTTCCAGCCGCGACCCCGGAAAACCATCGTCGATCGCTGTCGCCAGCGCCCCGGCATCGCCGATGGCGTTGATGGTGGCGAGCGCTGCCGCCAGGTCGGCGCCGTCACTGGCCAGCACCGGCGTGTAGGTCAGCACCTGCCGCCGCCGCGCCGGTGCTTCGCGATCGGTGCGCAGCGTATCGTAGAAGCGCCAGCTGCGCAGCCGTTCGCGCAGCATCAACAGCTCGAAGCCATTTTCCCGATCGGCGCGATGCGTCACCATCGAATCGAACGCGGGCAGCGTTTCGATGCTGTTGCGCCATTCGCCGCTGTCGCCATGGCGCAGCCGCACCAGCGGCCCGCGGCGTTCGGCGAACAGATTGGCCCGGCCCAGCCGCGGCCCGGTCCACATCGCCTCCAGCTTGATTTCGGGGTCACTGATGAACGGGCTGTTCGGTCCGGCGGGCCCGAGATCGATGGCAAAGCCGAAATCATCGTCGGCAAAGCCGAGTTTCAGTGCCATCGGCGCGCTGCGGACGAGACCTTGAACCGGCACCGTCCCGGCCTGCATCTCGCGACTGAAGCGTTCCGGCCCGGCCCAGAGCGTCGAACCGAGCCCGCCTTCCTGCGCCAGCGACGCCACCAGCCGGCCCTGCGCCGTTTCCGCCAGCAGGCGCAGCGCACGGTACAGGCTCGACTTGCCGCTGCCGTTGGCGCCGGTAACGATGGTCAGCGAGGCCAGCTCGATCGCGAGGTCGCGCAACGATCGATAGCCGGCGATGGCGAGCGTCCGGATCATCGCGCGCTGCCCTCCGCTCGTGTCGTTTGCGTGCGTGGCAGGCGACTGCAGCTTGTCATCACCGCGCGGGGGTGACAAGGGCGAGCGGGATGATGCTCCGCACCGTTCTTGCCATGCTCCTGATCCTCGCTGCCTGCGCGCCGGCGCCGTCGCCGCTCTATGTCGGCGGCAAGGGCCTGCCCGTCGGCGGCATCCCGCGCGATGCCCGCGGCGAGCCGGTGATGGCCGAAATTCCGCCGGCGCCACTAGGCAGCGTCGCTGCCGATCCCGTACCGGTGCTGCCGCCGCGGTAACCGAGGGCTAGATGTCGGCAAAGACATGGGTTTCGGCGCGCGCGCCGGGGTGGGTCACGGCGCCGTGCCGCGCCGGGCCAGCGGTCTGCGCGAATTTCCAGATGGCGCCCGACTGGTAGTCATGGGCACGCGGCACCCACGCTGCCCGCCGCGCTGCAAGCGCGTCATCGGCCACTTGCAAGTCGATGGTGCCGGCGGCGGCGTCGATGGCGATGATGTCGCCATCCTCCACCAGCGCGATCGGCCCGCCTTCGGCTGCCTCCGGCCCGACATGGCCGATGCAGAAACCGCGGGTGGCACCCGAAAACCGGCCATCGGTGATCAGCGCGACATGCTCGCCGAGGCCCTGGCCATAGAGCGCCGCCGTTGTCGACAGCATCTCGCGCATGCCGGGCCCGCCCTTGGGCCCTTCATAGCGGATGACGATGACGCAACCGGGCTGGATGGAGCGCGCCTCGACGGCGGCGAAGCAATCTTCCTCGCAATCGAACACCCGTGCCGGGCCGGTGAACTGCAGACGCGCCATGCCGGCGACCTTGACGATGGCACCATCGGGAGCGAGCGAACCGCGCAGGCCGACGACTCCGCCGGTCGGCGAGAGCGGCGCGGAAACCGGATAGATCACCTTCTGATCGGGATTCCAGGTGACCTCCTCGATGTTCTCGGCCAGCGTCCGGCCACTGACGGTCATGCAGTCGCCATGCAGCAAGCCGGCATCGAACAACTGGCGCAGCACCATGTAGACGCCGCCGGCGTCGTACATGTCCTTGGCGACGTACTTCCCACCGGGCTTCAGGTCGGCGATGTAAGGCGTTGACTTGAATATCTCCGCCACGTCGAAAAGATCGAAATCAATGCCGCATTCATTGGCCATCGCCGGCAGGTGCAGCGCTGCGTTGGTCGAACCACCGGTGGCTGCCACGACCCGCGCGGCGTTTTCGAAGGCGTGGCGCGTGCAGATATCGCGCGGGCGAATATTGCGCTCGATCAGCGTCATGATCTGGCGGCCGGCAGCGATGGCGATTTCGGCGCGGCTGGCATAGGGCGCCGGCGCCATGTTCGAATTGGGCAGCGACAGCCCGATCGCCTCGCCCACGCACGCCATGGTATTGGCGGTGAACTGGCCGCCACAGGCGCCATGGCCGGGGCAGGCGACCTTTTCCAGCGCCGTCAGCCGCGCCAGCGGGCACGATCCGGCCGAAAAACCGCCGACCGCCTCGAACACATCGACAACGGTGACATCCTTGCCTTCGAACACGCCGGGCAGGATCGAGCCGCCATAGACGAAGATCGACGGTACGTTCAGGCGCAGCATCGCCATCATCATGCCCGGCAGCGACTTGTCGCAACCGGCAAAGCCGATCAGCGCGTCATAACAATGGCCGCGGACGCTGAGCTCGACCGAATCGGCGATCACCTCGCGGCTGACCAGCGATGATTTCATTCCCTGATGACCCATCGCTATGCCGTCGGTGACGGTGATGGTATTGAACCGCCGCGGCATGCCGCCGGCCTCGTTCACCCCCTGCCGGCAGACATCGGCCTGGGCATCGAGCGTCGTGTTGCACGGAGCGCTGTCGTTGCCAGCAGACGCGATGCCAACGAACGGCCGCGCGATCTCCTCTTCGCTCAGCCCCATGGCGTAATAGTAACTGCGATGCGGCGCCCGTTCGGGACCGACGCTGACATGGCGGCTGGGCAGGCGGGATTTGTCGAAACGGCTCATGCCTGCTGTTTCGGGCGCGATACCTGCCGGGTCAAGCCGAACAATTGCGCGTGTTGCGCCCAGCGAGGTTTATCAATGAGAAAATGGCGCCGCAGGCTCAGGCTTCCAGGCCGTTGGCCCTCACTGCACCGGCGCATCGACGCGCATCGTCATCAGTTGCGACGGAAACGGGATTGCCGTCGCCAGCGCTTCGGTCATCGGCGCGGTCAGCCAGCGGGCTTCGTCTTCGGCGTGGAGGACCACCGGCATCGCCTTGGGGTGGACAGCGGCAACCAGCGGGTTCGGATCGCAGGTCAGGAAGGCGAACACGTCCCCGTCATCGCTCGGCCGCCAGACGCCGGCAAAGGCGAACAGCGGCGCCGACGGCAGCGCGAACCAGCAGGCCTGTTTGGTGCCGGTTTCGCCGCGCCATTCGCAGAATTCGCTGACCGGAACGAGGCAACGGCGTTCCGGGTTGGCGAGTGCCGATCGCCAGAATGGCGAGGACAGGTTGCGGACGTTTGTAACCGGCGCGCGCCCCCCTGCCGGCGGCGCAAAGCCCCAGCGCATGGTCGCCAGCACGCGCGTCGCCGCGGCCTGCCGAACCGTCCAGCCGCTGCGTTTGGGGAACAATTCCGGCGGCGGCAGGCTGACGGGGTCGATCTCGGCTGCGCCATCGATGCTGAAGCGCTTCAGCAGCTCGATACGGCTGGCGGTCATGCGATAGCGATTGCACATGCCGCCGGCCGGTTCAGGCGACCGGCAGCGGCGGATTGGCGAGTTTCAGCAGTTGCTTGCCGAAATTCTTGCCTTCGAACAGCCGGCGCAGCGTCGCCGGGCAGTTTTCGAAGCCGTGCGCCACATCCTCGGCGGTTTTCAGCTTGCCCTGCGCCATCAGCGCGGCAAGCGCCTGCACGCCTTCGGCGAAGCGCGGCGCGTAATCGAGCACGATGAAGCCCTCCACCCGCGCCCGCATCACGGTGATGTTCATGTAGTTGCGCAGGCCCGGCGAGCGGTCTTCGGCCGTGTCGTTGTAGCTCGAGATGCCGCCGCACAGCACGACGCGCGCCCGCAGCGCGAGATTCGCGAGTGCCGCGTCGAACACCTCGCCGCCGACATTTTCGAAAACCACATTGACCCCGCGCGGTGCCTCGGCCCGGATCGCTGCGGCCAGCCCGCCGGCGCGATAATCGAGGCAGGCATCGGCGCCGGCGACATCGCGGACCCAGGCGCATTTTTCGCCGCCGCCGGCAATGCCGATGACCTTGCAGCCCAGTGCCTTGGCCAGTTGCACCACCACCGATCCGGTGGCGCCGGCGGCGCCCGAAACCAGCACGGTATCGCCGGGCTTGGGCTGGCCAAGGTCGGTCAGGCCGAAATAGGCCGTCAGCCCGGTGATGCCGAAGACGCCGAGTGCCTGTTCTGGCGTGATGCCGGGATGCAGCCGCGATACCGGGCCGGTTTCGGTCATGCCGTTCGAAACGACATGTTCCTGCCAGCCGAAAGTGCCCTGCACCAGCTGGCCGACGTCATAGCCCGGGTGGTTGGAAGCGATGACCTGGCCGATACCGCCGGCGCGAACCGGATCACCGATGCGCACCGCCGGCAGATAGGTATCGCCGCCCAGCCAGCCGCGCTGAGTCGGATCGAAGCTGAGATGGGTGACGCGCACCAGGAACTCGCCTTCGCCCGGCTGCGGCACCGGGCCCTCGTCGAGGGTGAAATCGCTGTCCTTGATCGCTCCGTGCGGGCGGCTGGCGAGCAGCCAGCGGCGGTTGTTGGTCATGGTCGGGGTCCCTCGCTCGTCGGACATATGCATAGCCGGCGCCGCGGCCGCGACAAGCCCGTCAATGCGTGGGGGCCCGAGGTTCGACTGTTGCTGCACTGCAACACCGGTGGCGCCGACTGGCGCGCTGGAGGCAACGTTGCCCCGGCTCCCGCGTATCCCGAATGTCCTGCACCGGATTTTCGGAGTTTTGTAAATGTTGCGTACGCTTTCCCTTGCCCTTGCGGCGTCGACCGGCATTGCCGGCGTCGCCCAGGCACAGATTTCCAATGCCGGCTTCGGCGCTACCCAGAACCAGACCAGTGTCGGCATCCGCCTCGATGCTGCAACGCCGACTCCGTCGGTCGATCTCGTCGGCGCTCGCCAGAACCTCCTCGATGGCAATTCGGTCACCCGCCAGTCGGCCCTGTCCGATCTCGGCGCCGGTGGCCTCGCGCTGCTGCCCGAACTGACGTCGCGAGTGAACGAATTCCAGGAACAGGGCGTTCGCCGCTACCTGCGCGATTTCCGTGCCGGCGGCACCGGCGTCGACGGCGTGGTCGGCGAAGCGAAGCCCAGCAGCCGCGTGTTCGGTTCGTTCCTTACCGGCCAGGCGACGTTCGGCAATTATGACGGCAACGCCGATCGCGTTCGCAGCCAGTTCGGGACGCAGGGCGGCATGGGCGGGCTCGACCTGCGCTTCGGTGGCCGATCGCTGATTGGTGCCTATGGCGGCTTCCAGAACATGGACGCCGGGCTGTCGGCGAACAGCCGTCGCAGCCGCATCCAGAGCTGGTTCGGCGGCGGTTACGGCACCTTCGGCCTTGGCCCGTTGTACGTCGATCTGTTCGGATCCTATGGTGAAAGCAACATCGACCTGTATCGCGGCGTCCAGTTCGGCGGCGGGCTTGCCACGCCGGCAACGGAGCTGAACTTCTTCAGCGAGACCAAGGCGCGCACCTGGCTCGCCGGTGGTACTGTCGGGCTCAGCTTCAACTTCGCCGGCTTCGAATTCGAACCCTTCGCCGGCGCGCGCTATACCGATCTGAAGATCCGGGCGAGCAACGAAGGCGCCGGTTTCGGTGCCATCGCCATCGGCCCGCGCAATTATGAATCGGTCCTTTCGAATATCGGCCTGCGGGTCGGCGGTGCCTTTGCCGTCCGCGGCGCCACCGTTCGCCCGGAAATCCGCGGGGCCTGGCGCCGGGAATGGCTCGACCCCAACAACCAGGGCTTTGCCTACACCCTGGCCGGCACCGGCAGCGCTTCGCCGGCCTTCTTCGTGCCGTCGCCGCTCGGCCGCGATTATGCATCGGTCGGCGCCGGCTTCACCGTCAGCGGTGCCGGCAGCCCGCTCTCCTTCGTCGTCGATTACAATGGTGAATTCGACAAGGATCGCGAGATCCACGGCATCACAGGCGGCGTTCGGCTGACCTTCTAGGCCATCCGGGCATTGCAATACCGGGGCTGAACCGAAACCGGTTCGGCCCCGGTTCTGCTTCGTTCGGGGTTGGCGGCATCGGTGCCAGCGGCTAAGGCCGGCGGTGTCGCCAACCCGGGCTGCGGCTGCTCAGGCCCGACATTCGGAGCCGCTGTACCGGAAATGGACGTGTCTGCACTCTTGCCTCGCCGACTTGCCGGCTATGTGCAGCGCAATCCTGAAATGCTGCAGACGATCGCAGCGTTCGGAGTGAAGCTGTTCGGCGCCGGCGTCAGCTTCTTTTTCAATTTCCTCATCGCTCGGCACTTCGGCGCATCGGGCACCGGCGGTTATGGCCTTGCGCTCACCACCGCGACGGTTGCCGGCACGCTGGCGCTGTTCGGCCTCGATTACATCCTGCTGCGCACCATCGCCGGCGATCTGAAGGTCGGCGACCAGGCCGAAGCCCGCGGTGCCGTGCGCACCGTCGGTCGCGGCGTCGCGGTGATTTCCCTCGCGATCGGCCTGCTGCTGTTCAGCGTCGGCGTGCCGCTGCTGCTGCGACTGCTCGAACAGGTCGATAACGTCCTCGTGCTGACCTATTCGGCGCTGGCCGTGGTGCCGTTCGCCATGAGCCGGCTGGCATCGGCGGTGCTGCGCGGCGCCGGCGAAGTGGTGATGTCGCAATGGGTCGACGGCCAGCTTGCCACGACGCTGGCGCTCGGCAGCCTGGTGGTCCTGATCTTTCTCGTTCCCGATGCCGGCGTCGATGTGCTGTTCCTGTGTTTTGTCGTGTCGCAGATCGTCGCCGGCAGCTTTGCCTGGTGGCGCTATGCCCGGTTGGCCCGCAGCTGGCCCAAGCCGACACCGGTCGCGCTGGCGCCGCTGCTCGGCCAGGGCTGGAAAGTCAGCTTCGTCGTGCTGTCGATGCTGCTGGCGGACTGGCTGGTGCTGCTGATGCTGGGTGCCAATTACTCCACCCTCGAAATCGGCCAGTTCCGCACCGCGATGCAGATCGCGGGGCTGGTCAACATCATCGTCGTCACTTTCGATACGGTGGCGGGGCCACGGATCGCGGCAGCGCACCGCATCGGCGAAAGCGGCGGCGTCTACCGTGCGTGGCGCCAGGCAACCCTGATCATGACGGTGATGGCGGCGCCGCTGCTGGGGCTGTGCCTGGTGGCGCCGGAATGGCTGCTGCGCTTCTTCGGGCCGGAATTCGTCGCCGGAGCGCCAGCGTTGCGCATCCTTGCCGCTGGCCAGGCGATCAACGTGCTGACCGGTCCGGCCGGTTCGATCCTGATCATGACCGGCCGCGAGAATTGGTCGATGCGGATTTCCGTGGCCGCGCTGATCCTGCTCGCCGGGCTCGGCTTCACGCTGGTGCCGGCCTATGGCGTCACCGGTGCCGCGCTGGCGGCGAGTAGCATTACCGTGTTCCGCAAGTTCGCGGCCTGCTGGGTCATCCTGCGCCGCTGAAGCCGGCTCTGTTGCGTGCAAATGCTGGCGGTACCGGCCCGCTGCAACCAACCCTGGCGGCCCAAAACAAAGGGCGGGAGCGTCGCCGCCCCCGCCCTGCTTGTGCATCGGCTTCGGATCAGGCGGCCTTGTCGGCGAGCAGAAGGCGAACCGGCTGCTTGATGCCGGCGACAACTTCGCTGTCGACCTGGATCTCCTCGACCCCCTCCATGCCCGGGAGTTCGAACATGGTATCGAGCAGGATGCTTTCCATGATCGACCGCAGGCCACGGGCGCCGGTCTTGCGCTCGATGGCACGCTTGGCGATCGCCGCCAGTGCATCGGCGTTGAAGGTCAGCTTCATGCCCTCCATCTCGAACAGTCGCGCATATTGCTTCGAAAGCGCGTTCTTCGGTTCGGTCAGGATCTTGATCAGCGCTGCCTCGTCGAGATCCTCGAGCGTGGCGATCACCGGCAGTCGGCCGATGAATTCGGGGATCAGCCCGAAACGCAGCAGATCCTCGGGCTCGCACTGACGCAGCAACTGGCCGACCCGGCGCTCGTCGGGCGACGCGACATGGGCGCCGAAGCCGATCGACTTGCCCTGCAGACGGTCACCGATGATGCGATCGAGCCCGGAGAACGCCCCGCCGCAGATGAACAGGATGTTGGTGGTGTCGACCTGCAGGAATTCCTGCTGCGGATGCTTGCGCCCGCCCTGCGGCGGTACCGACGCGGTGGTGCCTTCCATGATCTTCAGCAGCGCCTGCTGGACACCCTCGCCCGACACGTCACGCGTGATCGACGGATTGTCGGCCTTGCGGCTGATCTTGTCGATCTCGTCGATGTAGACGATGCCGCGTTGCGCCCGTTCGACGTTGTAGTCGCTGGCCTGCAGCAGCTTGAGGATGATGTTTTCGACATCCTCGCCGACATAGCCGGCTTCGGTCAGCGTCGTCGCATCAGCCATGGTGAACGGCACGTCGAGGATGCGCGCCAGGGTCTGGGCGAGCAGCGTCTTGCCGCAACCGGTCGGGCCGACGAGCAGGATGTTCGATTTGGCGAGTTCGACCTCGGCACCCTTGCCGCCATGGTTGAGGCGCTGGTAGTGGTTGTGCACGGCTACCGAAAGCACGCGCTTGGCGTGCGTCTGGCCGATCACATATTCGTCGAGAACCTTGCAGATCTCGCGCGGCGTCGGAACGTCGCCGGCCTTCTTGACCAGCGCCGTCTTGGTTTCCTCGCGGATGATGTCATTGCACAGTTCGACGCATTCATCGCAGATGAACACGGTCGGCCCGGCGATGAGCTTGCGTACCTCGTGCTGGCTCTTTCCGCAGAAGCTGCAGTAGAGCGTGCTCTTGGAGTCGCCGCCGCTCAACTTGGTCATGGCTTTCCTTTCTCGCGCGGCTGCGAGTGTAACGGTGAAATCACGGCCGCCGCAAGGCCGGGGACGCCACAGGGCGTCACATTAACGCAATCGACGGCGCGTCGCTCCACGGGCGCCGCGCCGGCTGCGCCGTCAGGCAGCGCGCAACGCTTCGCCTTCGGTCGGCAACGGACGCTTTTCGGTAACGTCGTCGATCAGTCCGAACGCCTTGGCTTCGATCGCCGACATGAACTTGTCTCGTTCCATCGCACGTTCGATGGTTTCGAGGTCCTGGCCGGTGTGCTTGACGTAAAGCTCGTTCATGATGCTGCGAATGCGCAGGATCTCGCGGGCCTGGATTTCGATGTCGGTCGCCTGGCCCTGGGCCCCGCCCGATGGCTGATGGACCATGATGCGAGCGTTCTTGAGCGCGACGCGCATCCCCGGTTCACCGGCGGCGAGCAGGAAACTGCCCATGGATGCGGCCTGGCCGATGCAGACGGTGCCGACCTTGGGGCGGATGTATTGCATCGTGTCGTAGATCGCCATGCCGGCGGTGATCACGCCGCCCGGCGAGTTGATGTACATGTAGATGTCCTTCTTCGGATTTTCCGATTCGAGGAACAGCAGCTGGGCGACGATGATGCTCGCCATACCGTCTTCGATCCCGCCGGTGACGAAGACAATACGCTCACGCAGCAGGCGCGAGAAAATGTCGAACGAGCGTTCGCCGCGGTTCGAGCTTTCGATAACCATCGGGATGAGCATGGCGTGATGATCGAGCATGACAGTCCTTTTCTTCTCCACGCCAAGGTCGGACG
>JBBQWE010000066.1:0-14794 GCA_038210855.1 Sphingomonadales bacterium
CTCGCCAAGGCAGCGATGACGGAAGGCCTCGCCGGTAGCGACGGGGTGCCCAATGCCGGCCATGTCCGGCTGTACGAACGCTGGGCGACCGGCGGCTGCGGGCTCCTCATCACCGGCAATGTCGTCGTCGATCGCCACCACCGCGAGCGGCCGGGCAACGTCTTCGTCGAAGGCCCGCTGTCGCCCGAAGCAAGGGCGGCGTGGCGCGCCTGGGCAAGCGCTGCCACCCGCGACGGCACCGCGGCGTGGGTGCAGATCAGCCACGCCGGGCGGCAGGCGCAGAAACTCGTCAATCCGGCGCCGAAAGCCCCGTCGGCGGTCATCCTCGGGCTGCCGGGCGGGCAGTTCGCCATGCCGGTGCCGCTGACCGTCCCGGAAATCCGCGAGATCATCGCCCGCTTTGCCCATACCGCCATCGTGGCGCGCGAGGCCGGCTTCACCGGCGTGCAGATCCACGGTGCCCATGGCTATCTGATCAGCCAGTTCCTGTCGCCGCTCGCCAACCGCCGCAGCGATGAATGGGGCGGCGCACTCGAAAACCGGGCGCGCTTCCTGCTCGAAACGGTCGCTGCGGTGCGCGCTGCCGTCGGCGACGATTTCGCCGTTTCGGTAAAGCTCAACAGCGCCGATTTCCAGAAAGGCGGCTTCGATTTCGACGATTGCCTGGTCGTGGCCGGCTGGCTGGCCGAGGCGCGCATCGATTGCCTCGAAATTTCCGGCGGCACCTATGAACAGCCAGCGATGATCGGCGCTGCCGGCATGGAGCCGGTGGATCGTCCGATTCAGGCCAGCACCGCGGCGCGCGAGGCCTATTTCGTCGATCTGGCCCGCGCGCTGATGGCGGCACGCACCCCGCCGCTGATGGTGACGGGCGGCTTTCGCAGCCGCACGGCGATGGAGGCGGCGCTTGCCAGCGGCATCACCTTCATCGGGCTCGGCCGGCCGCTGTGCGCCACCCCCGACGTCGCCGGCGATCTGCTCGCCGGGCGGATCGAAGCGCTGCCCCGCCCGGAGGCGAGCTTGCGCATCGGCCCCGGCCTGCTGTCACCGCAATCGAGCCTGAAACTCGCCCGCGCCGTCAACGGCTTTGCGGCGCAGGCCTGGTATTATCAGCAGCTTCGCCACATCGCCGCCGGCCGCCCGGTGGCGACGCGGCAGAACCCGCTGATGGCCTTTCTTGCCGAGGACAAGGAAAATCGCGCCCGGTTGTAAGGGCGCGGCTGTGATCGCGGCGCCGCGGTTGTAACCCGGCGCCCGAAGCGATAGCGATCGCCGGGTGCGACGCATCATGCTCCTCGTCATCGGCCTTTCTGCTGCAATCGGCGCGGCGCTGTTCGGTATCGGGGTCTGGCAGGCGCAGCAGCCCCCCGAAGTCGTCCGCTACCGCGTCACCCTCGCCGGCCTGTCACGGCCGCTGAAGCTGGTGCAGTTGGCCGACACCCACGCCGGCCGCGACATGTCGCCCGATCGCCTGTCGCGCATCGTCGCCGGCGTCAACCGGCTGCGCCCCGACGTCGTGGTGATGACCGGCGATTACATCAGCGGCAATCCCGATAACTGGACGCTTGCCGAAACCGCCGACGCGATTGCGCCGCTCACCGATCTGAAGGCGCCGCTCGGGGTGTTTGCCGTCGTCGGCAACCATGACGATCCGCAGAAGACGCGCTGGGCGATGCGCGATACCGCCATCCGCCTGCTGGTCAACGAAACTGCCGATCTCGGCGTCATCGTCATCGTCGGCGCCGACGATCTCGGCGGACCGCGCCAGCCGGTGGAGCAGATGCGCCGCCTCGTCCGCGGCGAAAAGGGCGAGCGCCCGGTGATCGTGCTCAGCCACCGGCCGGAATTCTTCGAATGGCTGCCGCCGCGGTCCGAGCTGCTGCTCGCCGGCCATACCCATGGCGGCCAGGTGCAGCTGCCGGGGCTGACCCGGGCGCTGCTCGGGGAATATCTGGGCCGTCACATGCGCGGCAGCTTCTTCGAAGGCGGCCAGCTGATGATCGTCTCGTCCGGCGTCGGCACGACGGCGCTGCCGATCCGCTGGGGCGTGCCGCCGGAAATCGTCGAGATCAGCCTGGTGCCGGCCGGCTATTCGGTCGGCAGGAAATCCGGCACCGAAAGATAGCGTTCGCCGGTGTCGTAGTTGAAGCCGACGATGCGTGCACCGGGCGGCAGATCGTCCAGCACCTGCGCGATTGCCTGCAGCGTAGCGCCCGACGAAATGCCGACAAGGATGCCTTCTTCCTGTGCCGATCGCAGCGCCATGGCCTTGGCGGCAGCGGCATCGACCTGGATGACGCCATCGAGCAACCGGGTATGGAGATTGGCCGGGATGAAGCCGGCGCCGATGCCCTGGATCGGGTGCGGTGCCGGCTGGCCGCCCGAAATCACTGGCGAGGCAGCCGGCTCGACAGCGTAGATCTTGCAGTCCGGCCAGCGCGGCTTCAGCACCTCGGCGATCCCGGTGATATGGCCGCCGGTGCCCACCCCGGTGACGATGGCGTGCGGCGGCGCATCGGCGAAATCGGCGAAGATTTCCTCCGCCGTCGTCCGCACATGCACGGCGATGTTGGCGGGATTTTCGAACTGCTGCGCCATCCAGCTGTTCGGGGTTTCGGCGACGATCTGGGTGGCGCGTTCGATGGCGCCCTTCATGCCCTTTTCACGCGGCGTCAGATCGAAACTGGCGCCATAGGCCAGCATCAGCCGCCGCCGTTCCAGCGACATCGATTCGGGCATCACCAGCACCAGCCGATAGCCCTTGACCGCAGCGACCATGGCCAGCCCGATGCCGGTGTTGCCGCTGGTCGGTTCGACGATGACGCCGCCGGGCTGCAGCGAGCCATCGGCTTCGGCGGCTTCGACCATCGCCAGCGCGATGCGGTCCTTGATCGAACCGCCAGGGTTGGCGCGTTCCGACTTGATCCAGACTTCGGCGTCCGGAAACAGCCGGGCGACCCGAATGTGCGGGGTGTTGCCGATGGTGGCGAGAACGTTGGCGGCTTTCATCGAAATCTCCGGCTGGTCGTGATCGTCTACAACGCAACAACGCGGCCGTCAGGCCCTGACGTTGACCGGGTCGACTCTCTCGTCGCCGAAGCGATCGGCGCGGCGAAGTTCGGGGAAACCCCATGCCCATAGCCCGGTGACGATGATGGCGCCGACACCGCCGGCAACCACCGCTTCGACCGGGCCGAACCAGGCGGCGGTGATGCCGCTTTCGAACTCGCCCAGTTCGTTCGATGCGGAAACGAACAGCGTCGAAACCGCCGCCACCCGCCCGCGCATTTCATCGGGAGTGTGCAGCTGGATCAGCGATGATCGCACGAACACCGAAATCATGTCGGCCGCCCCCAGCACGGCCAGCGCCGCGAGGCTGAGGCGCAGATCGGTCGACAGGCCGAAGACGATGGTGGCAGCACCGAACAGGCCGACACCGGCAAACATTACCGGGCCAACCCGGCGCTCCAGCGGCCGGAAGGCGAGGAACAGCGCCGTCAGCGCCGCCCCCAGCGCCGGCGCAGCGCGCAGCGGCCCCAGCCCCTCCACGCCGACATGCAGGACATCGCGGGCATAGACCGGCAGCATCGCCGTCGCGCCGCCCAGCAGCACGGCGAACAGATCGAGGCTGATCGCGCCGAGAACGATACGATTGTGGCGGACATAGCCCAGGCCTTCCACCACCCGTTGCCATGGCCTGAGCGCCGAAGGTTCGGGAAGTGGCACCACCCCGATGCGCAGCAGCGCCACCAGCGCCGCCGCCAGCAGCGCCGCGGCGGTGAAATAGGCCGCCGCCGCACCCTCGGCGTAGAGATAGGCACCGAGCGGCGGCCCGGCAACAGCACCCATCTGCCAACTGATCGAACTGAGCGCGATCGCCGATGGCAGGATGGCGCGCGGCACCAGATTGGGGGCCAGCGCCGAAAGCGCCGGGCCGACGAAAGCCCGGCCGACGCCGAGCAGCGCGGCGATCAGGAACAACGCCGGCAGCGTAACCGCATCCTGCAGCGCCAGCACCCCGAGCGCCGCCGCGCAGCCGAGTTCGAGCGCGACGGCCGCCTTGGCGATATGGCGGCGATCATAGCGATCGGCAACGACCCCGACGACAAGGCTGAGCCCGAACAGCGGCAGGAACTGCGCCAGGCCGATCAGCCCCAGGCGCAGGGCGGCTTCGCGCGGCGGCATGGTTTCCCGCGCGATGTCATAGACCTGCCAGCCGATCACGATGACCAGCATCATGCTGGCAGCCATCACGAAAAAGCGAGCGACCCAGAAGGCGCGGTAGTTGGGTATGCGTAATGGAGCGGGCAGCACTGGCATCGTAACATTCCTAGGCGGCGGTGCGAGGTGCGGCAACCGCCTGCCCAAAAGTGTGAGGGTGCCCGGCTCGGAAACCATCTTTGCGAAGGATTTGGTTTGCAAAAGTAAAGAATTAGTGTATTTATGCAGCATCTTTGGAGGTGCCGTTGCAACAGGTTCGGGAATTTTGCGGCTATCTGCTCGGCGGGGCCCTGTGCATCGCTGCGCTGGCGCTGTGCGGTCTCGCCTGGCTCGGGCTTGAGGCCGAACTCGGCTGGCAATGGGCGCTTGCCGCCGTCGTCGTCGGCGCCGTGGCGCGGATCAACGTCGCGCTGCCGGTCGGGCTTTACCTTTATGCCGGCATTTTCTGGGGATGGCCGATGGCGCAGGCACTGGCATTTTCGGCGCCGGGGCTGCTGCTTGTCCTGCCGGCGCTCGGCTTCGGCCTGCTCGGGCTCGTCGTTGGCCGCGCCACCGCGCGGCACTGAATTTCGTTGACCCCGCGCCCCGGACGTTACGCCGGCCTAACTTCGACGAAACTGTCGAGCACGCGCTTCAGCCCGGCGGCCGGAAAATCGATCTCCAGCTTGTTGCCTTCCACTGCCGTCACCGTGCCCTCGCCGAACTTCGAATGGAACACGCGGCTGCCGATCGCGACATCGCCGCGGCCTTTCAGCCCCACCGAAACCGCACTGGCGCGCACATCGATCGCCGGTGCCGTGTTGCGCGCCGCGGCAAAGCCGCCGCTCGCCGCGCGATCCCAGCCCGGGCCCCGACCCGACCCGGCACCGGTGCGGCGGTTTTCGGCAACATGGGCGAACGGATCGGCGTGGCCCTGCAGCGCGGCGCGCCACAGGCTGGGGCCGCCCGAAAGCGTGCTGGTCACCTCGACATCATCGGCCGGCAATTCCGAAACGAAGCGTGACGGGATGGACGCCGTCCACTGGCCATAGACGCGGCGGTTGGCGGCGTGGATGATCGTCGCGGTCTGCCGCGCTCGCGTCACTCCGACATAGGCCAGCCGGCGTTCCTCCTCCAGCGCGGCGCTGCCGCCTTCATCGAGCGCACGCTGGCTGGGGAAGACGCCTTCCTCCCAGCCGACCAGGAAGACATGATCGAACTCCAGCCCCTTGGCGGCGTGCAGCGTCATGATTGTCAGCTTCTCGGTCGCGTCCGAAGCCTCGTTGTCCATCACCAGGCTGACATGTTCGAGGAACGAAGTCAGGGATGGATAATCCTCCATCGCTCGGGTCAGTTCGATGAGATTGTCGAGGCGTCCCTGCGCTTCGGGTGACTTGTCGGCCTGCCACATCGCGACATAGCCGGATTCCTCCAGCACGATGCGCGCCAGTTCGGGGTGCGGCAGCGTTTCGGCCAGCGCTCGCCAGCGATCGAGGTCGGTGACCAGCGTCTTCAACGCGCGGCGGCCGGCGGGGGTCAGCGCCGGGGTGTCGACGATGGCTTCGGCGGCGCGCGGCAACGGCCGGTCCAGCGATCGCGCCAGGCCATGCATCGCCGCCATCGCCTTGTCGCCCAGCCCGCGTTTGGGCACATTGACGATGCGTTCGAAGGCCAGCGCGTCGTTGGGCGACGCGATCAGCCGCAAATAGGCGAGCGCATCGCGGACTTCGGCGCGTTCGTAGAAGCGAAATCCGCCGACGATGCGATAGGGCAGGCCGATGGCGATGAAGCGATCTTCGAATTCGCGCGTCTGGAACTGCGCGCGTACCAGGATTGCCATTTTATCCAGCCGACCGCCTTCGCGGCAACGGCGTGTCGCATGGTCGCCGACCAGCCGCGCTTCCTCCGGCCCGTCCCAGACACCGATGGCGGCGACGCGCTCGCCGGTGGCGCCGGCGGTGAACAATTGCTTGCCCAGCCGGCCCTTGTTGTGGGCGATGAGGCCGTTGGCGGCCGCGAGGATATGCGACGTCGACCGGTAATTCTGTTCGAGGCGGATGACCGTCGCACCGGGAAAATCGCGTTCGAAGCGCAAGATGTTGGCAACTTCGGCGCCGCGCCACGAATAGATCGACTGGTCGTCGTCCCCCACACAAGCGATGTTGTGGCGGGTGCCGGCCAGCTGCGTCAGCCAGCGATACTGGGCGATGTTGGTATCCTGATATTCGTCGACCAGGATGTATTTGAAGCGCCGCTGATAATCCGCCAGCACATCGGGAGCGCTCGCGAAGATCACCAGCATGTGCAGCAGCAAGTCGCCGAAATCGGCGGCATTCAGCCGGGCCAGCCGTTCCTGGTAGCGCGCGTAGAGCCGGGCGCCGGTGGCCTGGCCCTCGCCGAAGCTCATCGCTTCGCCGGGCGGCACCTGGTCGGGCGTCTCGCCGCGGTTCTTCCAGCGATCGATCTGCCCGGCGAGCTGCTTCGCCGGCCAGCGCCGCTCGTCGAGCCCGGCTTCGACGATGACCTGCTTGAGCAGCCGCAGCTGGTCGTCGGTATCGAGGATGGTGAAGTTCGGATCGAGCCCGGCCAGCCCGGCATGGCGGCGCAGCATCCGCGCCGCGATGGCGTGAAAGGTGCCGAGGAACGGCATGCCCTCCGCCATGTCGCCGACCAGCATTTCCATGCGGTGGCGCATTTCACGCGCGGCGCGATTGGTGAAGGTGACGGCAAGGATTTCCGACGGCCAGGCGAGACGGCCATACAGGATATGCGCCAGCCGGCTGGTCAGCGCCTTGGTCTTGCCGGTGCCGGCGCCGGCAAGGATCAGCACCGGGCCCTCGGTGGTGGTCACCGCCTGCAGCTGCGGCGGGTTAAGGTCCTGCAGCCACGGCGGCAGCTCGGCAGGCGGCAAGACGGGCGAAACAGCGACCATGGCGAACAGTTAGAGAACAGCGGCGCCTTTGGAAAGGCTTTGTCGAACCGCACCCGCCGGCGCGGTTAAGGCCTGCAAACCGCAGCCGTCTTTTCTGGCAACGCCGCAATCGGCGCGGGAGAACTGCATGTCGGTCAATTTCCGGCCCCCGGCGCCGCGCGTGCAGGCGATCGGCTGGCGACAGGTTCTGGGGTTCGATCACGGTGCCGATCCGTTCTTCGGCCGCGTCCGCGCCGCGCAGCTGGCCGCGGTCAACCGCAGCGTGCCGATGAATGTCGGGCTGGTGACGATCAACCTGTTCGTGCTGCTCTGGCTGCTGCGCGACATTGCCGGCGCGGGCTTCATCGCCGGCTGGACGGCGACTTTCGCGGCGCTCACTGCGCTGCGCTTCGTCCACTATCGCCGCGAGCTGGCGCGTGGGCTGGCCGATAGCGCCAGCGCTCGGCAATTCTGGCTGATCAGTGCCGAAATCGCCGGCTATGGTCCCGGCTGGGCCGCGCTGATGCTGCATCTGATGCCTGCATCCAGCCTCGAAACCCAGACTCTGCTGATCATCGTCGCGCTGACGGCGATGGGGGCGGGGGGCAGCGCTGTCGGCGTCATGCCGGTCTGCGCCATCGCCATAATCGCCACCGTCGCCATCGGTACGCTGGCGGCGCTGCCCGCCGCTTCGCCGCTGGCGCATGGCGGCGTCGCGCTGGCCTTTCTCAGCTTTGCCGCGATGATGGTGCGGTTGTCGCTGGCCACCACTGCGACGCTCATGGCGCGGATGCGCAGCCAGTCCGAATTGGCCGAACACGGCGAAGTCGTGCGGCTGCTGCTCAGCGAATTCGAAGCCAATGGCTCGGATTGGCTCATCGAGGTCGATGCCGATGGCCGGCTGACCCATGTCAGCCCGCGGCTTGCCGAAGTGGCGCGGCGGCCGCGCGAGGCACTGCTCGGCGCGCCGCTGCTGGCGATGTTCGGGGCTGGCCGCCGCGGCCGGGCGCGGGCTTCGGTGCGAGCGTTGACGGCGGGCTTCCGCCAGCGGCGGCCGTTCCGCGACATCACCGTGCCGGTGCTGGTGGAGGGCGAAACCCGCTGGTGGGCACTGTCGGGAACGCCGAAGTTCGGCAGTGACGGCAGCTTCGCCGGCTATCGCGGCGTCGGCCGCGATGTCACCGAAGTCCGCCGCGGCCAGGAACGCATCGCCGAACTGGCGCGCTTCGATCCGCTGACCGGCCTCGCCAACCGCAGCCTGTTCCGCGAGGCGCTGGAGGCGGCACTGGCGCAAACCGCCCGCAGCGGCCGCCATGCCGCGCTGCTGTTCATCGATCTCGATCGTTTCAAGGCGGTCAACGATCAGCTCGGCCATGGCGCCGGCGACGCCCTGCTGCGCGAAGTCGGCGCGCGGCTGCGCGGCTCGGCCGGTGCCGGCGCCACGGTAGCGCGGCTGGGCGGCGATGAGTTCGGCGTGCTGCTTCCCGACGCAGCGCCGCGCCGGGCCGAAGCGGTCGCGGCCGGTCTGGTTGCGGAATTGGCACGACCGTTCAGCATCGAAGGCCAGGCCGTCACCATCGGCGCCAGCATCGGCTATGCCATCGGCCCCGGCGACGGCGCCAGTGTCGAGGCGTTGCTGAAAGGTGCCGACCTCGCGCTCTACGAGGTCAAGGCCGGCGGTCGCGGTGCAGCGCTGCGCTTTCGCCCGGAATTTCGCGAACGTGCCGAGGAACGCCGCGTTCTGGAATTCGATCTCGGCCGCGCGCTCGAACGCGGCGAGCTGTCGCTGGCCTTCCAGCCGGTGGTCGACGCCGCCGACGAACGCATCGTCGGCTTCGAAGCGCTGCTGCGCTGGGCGCATCCGCAGCTCGGCAACATCCCGCCGGTCAAGTTCATCCCCATCGCAGAGGAAACCGGCCTGATCGTGCCGATCGGCCATTGGGTGATCGCGCAAAGCTGCGCCTGGGCGGCGCGCTGGCCCGATGACATCCGCATCGCCGTCAACCTGTCGCCGGTGCAGATCGACGATTCGCGGTTGGTCGAAACGGTCGAAACCGCGCTGGCGACGACCGGCGTCGCGCCGGCGCGGCTGGAACTCGAGATCACCGAAAGCCTGTTCCTGGAGGACAAGCCGTCGACGATGGCGCGGCTGGCAGCGCTCAGCGCCATCGGCGTGCAATTTGCCATCGATGATTTCGGTACCGGCTATTCCTCGCTCGGCTATCTGCACAAGGCGTCGTTCAGCCGGATCAAGATCGATCGCAGCTTCGTGGCGCGTGCCGGCGATCCCAACGGCGACGCCAGCGCCATCATCGAATCGATCGTCCGCCTCGCCGGATCACTCGACATGGCGACCACGGCGGAAGGCACCGAAACCCGCGCCGAATTCGAACTGATCCGCTCGCTTGGCTGTCAGCAGGTGCAGGGCTATCTGTTCGGCCGCCCGATGCCGCCGGAGGCAGCGACGGCGCTGGTGACGGGGGCGGTGCAGGACGTGGCGGCGTGAAAGCCTGCCCGGCCAAGCGAAAGACATGAGCCCTCCGGCGGCTGGCGCCTGAAGACCGGATCCGCGATTGTAGGGCTGTGCTGCGCGGTAAGTATCGGCGTTCGCAAGGTAAAGGACGTTTGCCTGCCATCCCGGCCGTCATGGCTGCCCGGGCCGCCGGGCGCGCAGCGTCGGCGGCGCTTGCAGCGGGTCCTCCGGCCAGGGGTGCTTGGGATAGCGGCCGCGCAGATCGCGCCGGACATCGGCCCAGCTTCCGGACCAGAAGCGCGGCAGGTCCTTGGTCACCTGCACCGGCCGCCCGGCCGGCGAGGTCAGTTGCAACGTCAGCGGTATCCGTCCGCCGGCCAGCATCGGGTGCGTGCCCAACCCGAACAGCGCCTGCACGCGCACCGCCACCGCCGGGCCGCCTTCGGCGCCGTAATCGATGGCGTGGTGGCTGCCGGCCGGGCTGACGAACTGGCGCGGCGCAAAATCATCGAGCCGCCGTGCCGCCTGCCAGTCGACCATCCCCGCGAGCGCTTCGGCAAGCGCCGCATCGCCGATATCGCCAAGCCGGCGCTGCGAGCCGAGCAGCGGTTCCAGCCAGTCATCGAGCCGAGCGAGCAACCCAGCGTCCGAAAGATCGGGCAGGTCCGCCATCCCGGCGCCGGCAGCAAAGGCGACACGCGCCCGCAGCGCCGAACTTGCCTCGCCCCAGACGAGCAGCGCCAGGCCATGTTCGCGCACCCCGGCCAGCAGCACAGCGCGCACCGCCGCCGGGTCGGGGCGTTCGACCACGCTGCGCGACAGTGTGATGGCGCCCAGCCGGCGCAGGTTTTCGGCAATCACGCGGCCGCTTGTGGCATCGAAAGCGAACACGGCGCGGCGTTCGATCCCTGCGCCGGCGATCCGTTCGACACTGGCTTCGTCGATGGCGGCGCCCGACAACAGCCGCGCGCCGGCCGCCGATCCCGATGCATCGCCGACGACGATCCATGGCGACCCGGCGAGCGGATCGGCGGCATCGACAGCGACGGCGCGGCCATTGGCCATCAGATACGGCGCCCCTGCGGCCCCGCGTCGCCGGGCGATGCGTTCGGGAAACGCCAGCGCCAGCACCTGCCCGGCGGCATCTGCGGGAAGCGGGTCCGCAGCGACTCCCCCGACGCTGCGCAGCCAGCGCTCCGCCAGCCGCCGCGCCGCCTCGGCCCGCGCGCCGCGCTCGCGGCCCCACAACCGCAGGCGGTCGTCGATGTCCCTGCTGTTGCCACCCAGCCCGCGCTCGGTCAGCAGAACCGCCACTCGCGCTGCAACCGCCCCCAGCCCGATGGCCTGTGCCGCGAGCAGCATATGGCCCAGCGCCGGCGGCAGCGGCAGCGCCGCGATCCGTTCCCCGTGCGGCGTTGGCCGGCCATCGCCGTCGGTGGCGCCGATCGCCATCAGCCGGTCGCGCGCTTCGGCGATCGATGCGGCCGGCGGTGCGTCGCGCCAGCGCAAGCTGGCCGGATCGGCAACGCCCCAGCGCGCGCATTCGAGCACCAGCCCCGACAGGTCGCTTTCAAGGATTTCGGGCGGGTCGAAGCGCGGGCGTCCGGCGGTTTCCGCTGCCTCCCACAACCGGATCGCCACCCCCGGTGCGGTGCGGCCGGCGCGGCCGGCGCGCTGGGTCGCTGCGGCCTGGCTGGCGCGTTCGGTGACCAGCCGCGCCAGCCCGACGGCGCGATCGAAGCGCGGGCGCCGCGCCAGCCCCGAATCGATGACTACGCGAACGCCGTCGATGGTGATCGAGGTTTCGGCGATCGACGTCGCCAGCACCACCTTGCGCAACCCCGGCGGCGGCGGCCGGATCGCGGCGCGCTGGTCGGCGCCATCGCGGCTGCCGTGCAGGCGGTGCACCTCGACATCGGCCGGCAGCCGCCCGGCCAGCCGTTCCGCCGTGCGCTCGATTTCGGCAGCGCCGGGCAGGAACGCCAGGATCGATCCGGCTTCATCGGCGATGGCGCTGCGGATGGCGGCGGCGACGGCATCCTCGATCCGCTGCGATGCGTCGCGCCCGATGTGGCGCAATTCGACCGGGAACATCCGGCCGCTGGCCTGCAGATGGACGATGCCGGGCAGCAGCGCATCATAGGCCGCCCCATCGAGCGTTGCCGACATCAGCAGCAGGCGAAGATCGGGCCGCAGCGCCTCGCGCGCCTCCAGCGCCAGCGCGAGGCCGAGGTCGCCTTCGAGGCTGCGTTCATGGACTTCGTCGAACAGCACGGCAGCGATCCCCGGCAGTTCCGGATCGTCGACGATCATCCGGGTGAAGATGCCTTCGGTGACGACCAGGATGCGGGTGCGCGCCGAGGTGCGGCTGTCCATGCGGGTGCGATAACCGATGCTGCCGCCGACCGCCTCGCCGGCCATTTCGGCCATCCGCTCCGCCGCTGCCCGCGCCGCCAGCCGCCGCGGGCTGAGCAGCAGCAGGGTTCCGCCGGCTGCCCAATCCTCGTCCAGCAGTGCCGGTGCAATCGCAGTGGTCTTGCCCGAACCGGGCGGCGCCACCAGCGCCACCGGCGCATTGGCGGTCAGCGCGGCGCGCAGTTGCGGCAGGATTTCCTCGACGGGAAGGGTCATGGCAACGCCGTCAGCGCATTCGGCAGTGGCTTGCGCCGGCGCTTCAATCCGGCCCCACCCACGCCCGCAGCAGCGTATGGGCGATCGCCAGCGGCGGCGGGGCCAGCCATTCGCCGGTGCCGGCCAGCGCGGCGCGAACTTCGTCCCTCGTCACCCAGCGCGCTTCCTCCAGCTCGTCGGTGTCGAGGGTTATCTCGAAGCCCCGCGCCTCGGCAAAGGCGGCGATCATCAGCGACGACGGGAACGGCCAGGGCTGGCTGGCGAGGTAGCGGATGTTGTCGACGGCAATACCGGCTTCTTCGAACAATTCGCGGGCCACGGCTTCTTCAAGGCTTTCGCCCGGTTCGACAAAGCCGGCGAGCGCCGAAAAGAACCGTGCCAGAAACCCCGGCTGGCGGCCGACCAGCGCATGATCGCCCTTCACCGCCAGCATGATGACGACGGGATCGACGCGCGGAAAATGTTCGGTGGCACAGGCAAGGCAGGCGCGGGCGTAACCGGCCTTCTTCATTTCGGTCTTGCCGCCGCAGCGCGCGCAGAAACCGTGCCGGGCATGCCAGTCGAGCAGGGACCGGGCATGGGCGATGATCGCTGCCTCTCCCGGCGGCAGGAAGGCCGCGGCCGAACGGGCATCGACGACGCGGCCGCCGAAATCGCCGACCAGTTCGGCCGACGGCGCCGCCGCTGCAAAGCGCGGCGCCTCGCCGTCGAGCCCCAGGAACACCGACACCGCATCGTGCGGCACGTCGGAACGATAGGCCCACAGGATGGCATCGCCGCGCAGCACCGGCTTCAGATCGTCCATCACCAGCCAGCGCGCATCGGGGCGGCTGCGCAGCGCGATGCTGGCGGCGGGGTCGCGGCGGATATGGTCGGCCCGGTCGAGCGGCGATCCGGTCAGGCCGACGGGCGGCACCAGCCAATTCTCGAATGGATCGCTCATCTCATCTCCCCCCGCATCGCCAGTGCCAGCCCGACCGCCTTGGCAAACACCGTCGGCATCGCAGCCGCGGCTTGGTGGACCCGAAGCCAGTTCCCGGCAAGGCCGTCGGCGACCGATGCCGGCCGATCGGGCAGCACCAGTGCCGCCACCGAAAGGCTCAGCTCGAAATGGGTGAAGCCGTGGCGGATGGCGCCCAGCGCCTGCCAGTCGCCGGCGATCGGGCTTGCGTCTTTCGGCGCATCGACCGCCCAGGTCGTCGACGGCAGCGCCGCCATGCCGCCGAGCAGGCCCCGCGGCGGCCGAACCACGGTCAGCACCTCGCCGCCCGCCTCGATCCACCAGGCGGTGCCATGGCGCAGCGGCCGCGGCGGTTTGGCAGGTTTTACCGGGAATGCGGCCGGGTTGCCGGCAGCGGCGGCGCGGCAGCCGGCGGCGATCGGGCAGGCGAGGCAGGCGGGATTGCGCGGCGTGCAGATGGCGCGAGCCAGGTCCATCAGCGCTTGCGAGAAATCCGCCGAACTGCCCGGCGTGATGCTTTCGAGCGCGGCGCGGATTTCGTGGCGAGCGGGCAGGGGCGCGGCAATCGCGAACAGGCGAGTGACGACACGTTCGACATTGCCGTCGATGACCAGCGCGCGCCGCCCGAAAGCGAAGGCTGCGACCGCGGCAGCGGTATAGTCGCCGATGCCGGGCAACAATCGCAGCGCCGCCTCGTCATCGGGAAAGCGGCCGCCATGCCGCGCCACCACGGCCCGCGCGCAGGCAAGCAGGTTCCGGGCGCGGGCGTAATAGCCGAGGCCGGCCCAGGCCTGCATGACTTCGGCGTCATCGCTGCCGGCGAGCGCCGCGACATCGGGCCAGCGCGCCACAAACCTCGCAAAATACGGTGCTGCCGCCACCACGTTGGTCTGTTGCAGCATGATTTCCGAAAGCCAGACCCGGTACGGCCAATCGGCATCGCCGGGCATGGCGCTGCCCGGCGGCCGCCGCCACGGCAGGTCGCGGGCATGGGTTTGGTACCAGGCGAGGAGCGCGGCGGCGGTATCGGACACGCCATCGCTATGGCATGGAGCGGCGATGGCCCGAAAGCCCGTTCCCCCGAAAGCGCCCGTGGCGGTTCCTGCACGCAGCAACCGCAGCCGCCAGCTTGCCGATCTGGTGCCGGCGATCGGCGGCCAGGCGTTCCGGCGTTTCGGCTTCACCCAATCGGCGCTGCTGGCGCGCTGGTCCGAAATCGTCGGCGAACGCTATGCCCGGCACAGCCGGCCGCTTTCGCTCAGCCTGCCGCGTGGGCGTCAGGAGGGCGGCGTGCTGAAAATCGCCGTCACCGGCGCGCTGGCGCCGATGCTGCGCCATGTCGAACCCCAGGTCATCGAGCGCGTGAACCGCGTCCTCGGTTCGGCGGCGGTGGCCCGGCTGGTGCTGGTGCAGGCCGATGTGGATTTCGTCGCTGCTCCGCCGCCTCCGCCGCCGCCGGCCGAACTGACGGCGGAAACCCGATCGACGCTGAAGGCCATCGCCGATCCCGATTTGCGCGCCAGCCTGGAAGCGCTGGCCCGCGCGCTCGGCAACAGCACCGGGCCGCCCAAGGTGCGCTGAGGCAATTCACCCGACACCCGACACCCGACACCCGACA
>JBBQWE010000067.1:0-14441 GCA_038210855.1 Sphingomonadales bacterium
CCGCCCACGGCGGCAGTTGCCGCCGCCCCCGCCCACGGCGGCAGTTGCCGCCGCCCCCGCAATGACGCTAAGGTCGCAGCGTGCGAAAAAGCCGCGCGAGAGCGATCCAGCGGCCGCGAGGGGGGACGAACCGGGGCATGATTCCGCTGCGCACCGAAGGCCTGGGCCTGACCGACACCGGCCTGGTGCGTGAAGCCAACGAAGACCGCTATTGGGGTTCCGACGCCATCGGCGTGTGGGCGGTTGCCGATGGCATGGGCGGCCTTGCCCGCGGCGACCGCGCCGCGGCGATGGTGACGGCGGCGCTCGCGACGCTGCCCGATGTCGCTGATTTCGATGCCGCCATCGCTGCCAGTGCCGATGCCATCCGCCAGGCCAACAGCGAGATCTGCGCGCTGGCAACGGCGCGCGGCGAGCGCATGGGATCGACGGTGGTCACGCTGGTCATCCGCGATCGGCGCTTTGCCGTGCTGTGGTGCGGGGACAGCCGCGCCTATCTGTTCCGCAGCAACCGCCTGCACCGATTGTCGCGCGATCACAGCCAGGTACAGCAGCTTGTCGACAGCGGCGTGATCACCGATGCCGAGGCCGAAAGCCACCCGATGAAGAACGTCCTGATGCGCGCCATCGGCATCAACCCGAGCGTCGATATCGACATGGTCGCCGATGCCGTGCTGCCCGGCGACCTGTTCCTGCTGTCGAGCGACGGGCTGCACGGCGTCATCCCCGACGACGATATCGCGACGCTGCTCGCCAGTGCCGATCCCGAAATCGCCGGTGCCGAGATGATCCGCCGCTGCCACGAACGCGGCGCCCCCGACAATGTCACGATGATGCTTGTCGCCGTCAGCGAGCCGACGATGCTGCGGTTCGGCGCGCTGAGCGAAATGCCGGTGCGATGAACGACACGCCCGAGCCACCGGCCAGCGATCGCACCATCATCGCGCCCGGCGCCGGGGAGCCGCCGGCGGCAACACCGGGGCCAGCGGCGCCGGACGACGGTCGCACCATCATCGCGCCGGAAGCGGCAATGCCGCTGGCGATGCCGCCAGCCGGCCCGGCGGTCGATGATGGCCGGACCATCATTGCTCCCGATGCCATTGCAGCACCCGCCGCGCCGCCGCCGGCCCCGCCGATGGCCGCAGCCGCCGTGGCAGCCGCACCGGCGCCGCGCGCCGCGCAAGGGCAGCTTCGCGTCGGCGATGTGCTCAATTCCAGCTATGAAGTGAAGCGCTTCATCGCCCGCGGCGGCATGGGCGAAGTCTATGAAGGCGTGAACATCCACACCGATGAACGCGTGGCGATCAAGGCGATGCTGCCGGCGCTGGCCGCCGACCCCAATATCCAGAAGCTGTTCCGCAACGAAGCCGCGACGCTCACCCGGCTGACCCATCCGGCGCTGGTGCGCTATCGCGGGCTGACCAAGGAACCCCAGCTCGACGTTTTTTACATCGCCACCGATTTCATCGATGGCGTCAATCTGGAAGACACGCTCGGCAAGGTGCAGCCGACCGCCGCCGAACTGCTGGCGCTGATCCGCCGGCTGGCGGCCGGGCTGGCGGCAGCGCACGAACAGGGCGCCATCCATCGCGACCTGAGCCCCGACAACATCATCCTTGAAAACGGCAAGCTGGAACAGGCGCGGATCATCGATTTCGGCATTGCAAAAAGCCTCGATCCCGGCGCCAAGACGGTGATCGGCGATGGTTTCGCCGGCAAGCTCGGCTATGTCGCGCCGGAACAGCTCGGCGATTTCGATCGCCAGATCGGCCCGTGGACCGATGTCTACAGCCTGGCGCTGGTAATGCTGGCGCTGGTCAGCGGCCGCCATGTCGACATGGGTGGCAGCTACGTCGAAGCGATCGACAAGCGCCGCAAGGGCCCCGATCTGGCCGGCGTTCCCGCCGAAGTGCGCCCGGTGCTCGAAAAGATGCTGGTGCCCGATCCGGCGCAGCGGCTACGATCGATGGAAGACGTGATCGCCGCAACGTTGCCGAAAGCGGCGGCAACCGACACCCCGCAACCGCCGCCGGCGAGCAATCGCGGCCTGTTGATCGGCGGCGGCGCCGGCCTTGTCGCGCTGCTCGCCGGCGGTGCCTGGCTGGCGTTTTCCGGCGACCCGCCCCCCCCGGCCGGCGCCGCCCGCGTCATCGATCCGACCGTTGCAGCCACTGCAGCGCTCGACAAGGGCCTCGCCGGCGTCGCCTGCGCCTGGCTCGATGTCGCTCGCCTCGAACGCAGCGGCGACGGGGTCGCCATCGCGCTTGCCGGCGTCGCCGGTCGCCCGGCCGAAGCCCAGGCAGCGGTTTCGCGCACCGTTACCGCGGCGTCGGTGCCGGTCGCCGAAATCGATGCCGCCGGGGTTGCCCCCATCGAAGCCACCGAATGCAATTCGATCGACGCCTTCCGCAGCATCCGCGCGCCGGCCGGCGTCAGCCATATCCGCACCGCCCAGCGCGATTATGAAATGGTGATGCAGAGCGAGGGCCGCTTTGCCGGCAAGGCCGCGGCGCCGGCGGTGATCGAGCTCGACGTCGGCGACCTGCCCGGCTTCGCCATCTACGGCGTAGAGCCAGCCGGGACCATCCAGGCCATCTTCAGTGGCGATCGCGTCACGCTTTCGAAGCTGGTAAATGGCAAGGAGTTGATCGACCTCGGCAATGGTCGCTTCCGGCTGACCATTACGGCCGATCACACCGGCTGGTCGGGCCTGCTGCTGCTGAGCGGTGACGGCGGTTTCGACAATGCGGCGATCGCTGCCGGGCCCGGCGTGCGGACCGGCGCGTGGCGGCGGCAATTCGAAGCCGCGGCCGCCAAGGGCAGCTGGAAATCCGAAATGGTCTGGTTCCGCAGCGTCAACGCGGTTGCGAACTGACCGCAAACGTCATTTGGTATCGGGGATTGCCGCATAGGCCGCCGCCAGTTCTCCGGCGAAGCGTTCGATGAACGCCGGATCGCTGCCGGAACCGGCGAACGCCGTTTCATAGGCTTGCCACAGCGCGGCGGGGCCGCCCTTTGTTCGGGCTCGCAAGCCCGCAGGCGCCAGCGCATCGAGGGTGCGGCGCAACGCCCCCTGCATCGCGTACAGGCCGGCACGCTCGTGGCGTTCGGCATCGGCGAGCCATTGCTGCGCCTCGGCGACACCGCCCGGCGCCAGCAATCGAGCAAACAGCGCTTCGGGTGCCGGCGCCGGTGGCCCCGGCGGCAGGCCGAGATCGGCCCGCGCCCGGGCCCGGCGTGCCGATGCGGCGGCCATGCCGTCGACCAGCGTCGCCAGCACAAGCCCGGCGTTGCGCAACAGTTCGGCATCGGCAACCGGCACGGCAGCGCGCGGCAGGCCGGCGGCCGCCAGCAAGGCCGCCGCCGGCGCATCGGCAGCGATGGAGCGGGCCGCAGGCGGTGGCGCGGTTACCGGGCCGGCGGTGGCTGCCGATGTCGCTGGTGCCGCAAGGTTTGCCGGAGCCCCCGGCGAGACCGGTTGTCCCCAGCTGTCGAGGTTCATCACCGGCGCCCGCGCCGGGCCGATGCTGGCGCGCAGGCGGAAATCGCCGATGCCGATGACATCGCCTTCGGCCAGCCGGTGCGGACCCGCCATCGGGCGTTCGTTGACCTGCGTGCCGTTGGTGCTGGTATCGACGAGCATGAAGCCGCCATGGCCGCCTTCGATGCGACAATGCCGAGCCGAAATGCGGTTGAGCGGATCGGCAAGCACCAGCCCGCATTCGCCGGCACGGCCGATCACGAGGTGACCGTGATCGGGCACGACGGCGGTCGGCAATGGCTGCCGGCCCGGCAAAGCGCGAAGTGTCAACGGCATGCACGGACCCAGGGTTGCGGTGCCGTCATGATAGGCATCCGGCCGCGTTGTGCAACGCTTGCGATAAGCAACCAAAACGGGCGCAACCGATTGTCAACCATCCTTGCGAGGCGTATGGATGGTGCGACAAATCCCACCGAGGGTTCCGACATGGCTGTGATTCCCTTTCGCTCGATTGCGGTGGCTTTGCCGCTGCTTGCTGCCGCCGCTGCCATGGCGGCGCCGACTCCGGTCGGTGACATCGTCGACACCTTCAAGGACAGCACCCCGTCCGTCGTTGCCGCCGAAGCGGAGGAAGAGACGCTGGAAGTCGGCAAGGAGCGCGCCTTCGATTTCATGAGCACGGCCAAGCCGAAGGCAAAGCCCGCCGCCGGCGCCGTTCTGGCGAGCAACCAGGGCAGCCGCCCGGTGGCGAGGCCGCTTGCCCGGCCGCTCGGCCGCCCGGTCCAGGCCGCGCGGTCCAGCCTCGACATGCGCGTCGAATTCGCTTCCGGATCGGCAGAGCTTTCCGATGCGGCCCGCGCCGAAGCCCGCCAGTTCGCCAGCGCCCTGCGCACACCCGATCTGGCGCCGATGCAATTCACCGTCGAAGGCCATACCGATGCCGTCGGCGATCGCGACTATAATCTCGATCTCTCGCGCCGGCGCGCCCAGGCGGTCGTCGATTTCATGGTGCAGCAGGGCGTCGATGCCGCGCGCCTGCGTCCGCAAGGCTATGGGTTCGACAAGCCGCGCTTCGGCTCCCCGCAGGACCCGCGCAATCGCCGTGTCGAATTCGCCCGGATCGGTTGATCTGCTGCAATTTCGCGTGCACGTTCTCATTTCGGCGCGACGGATGGTGCCGATAGCGGTCTGGCGTCCCGAAATCGATTCTGCGAGGTTCGTGCCATGCGTTTTTCGTTGATCACCGCTGCTGCACTGCTGTTCGCTGGCCAGGCAATCGCGGCCCCGACACCGGTCGGTGACATCGTCAACGCGCTGAAGGACGGCGGCTCCGAAGACAGCAAGTCCGTCCCCGGCGAGCGCGGTTTCGATTTCCTCGGCAGCGGCAAGGCGGCAGCGCCGGTGACGCGGGCACAAACCGCCGCTCCGGCAACGCAACGCCGGGCGACGGCGCGCCGGGCGATCGACATGCGCCTCGAATTCGCGCTCGGCTCGGCGGAATTGTCCGATGCGGCACGCGCCGAAGCGCAACAGTTCGCAGCCGCGCTGAAGAATCCGCAGCTCGCCGGACGCCGCTTCACTGTCGAAGGCCATACCGACGCCATCGGCGATCGCGCCTACAATGCCGAACTGTCGCGCCGCCGTGCCCAGGCCGTCGTCGACTTCCTGATCAGCGAAGGCGTCGAGGCCGTGCGCTTGCAGCCCGCCGGCTATGGCTATGACCGCCTGCGTTTCCCGGCACGGCCGCGCGATGGCGGCAACCGGCGCGTCGAGATTTCGCGCCGCGGCTGACCGCCGGTGGCCGCCGATTCGCTCCGCCCGCCGCAGCACCTGACTGGCGCCACGGCCTATGACGCCGTCGCCTATCCTTCGACGCCATTCCCCGAAACGCTGCCCGATCGGCTGGCGATGGTGGCGCGCCTGCACGGCCTCGCCGCTCCCGATATTGCCGCGCCGCGCGTCCTCGATATCGGTGGCGGCGATGGCGCCAACGTCATCGCCATGGCGACCGCCTGCCCCGGCGGCCATTTCACCAATATCGACCTGTCGCCGACAGCCATTGCCCGCGGCACTGCCGCGGCCAGGGGCATCGGCCTCGCCAATGTCACCATGGTCACCGGCGACATCGTCGCGTTGGCCGACAGCATCGCCGGTGAATATGATTATGTCATCGCCCATGGCGTCTATGCCTGGGTGCCGGCGCCGGTTCGCCCGGCGCTGTGGCGGCTGATCGGCCGGGTGCTTGCCCCCGAAGGCGTCGCCTTTGTCAGCTACAACGCGCTGCCCGGCTGCCATTTGCGCATCCTGCTGCGCGAGATGCTGTTGTTCGAATTCGGCGGCATCGCCGACCCGGGCGAACGTGCCAGCGCCGCGCGGGCCTGGCTGGCGCATTTCGGCACGCCGCAATCGGGGGATCGGCAGATCACGGCGGCGTTGCGCGATGTTGCCCGGCCGATGGCGCGCAAGCCACTGCATGTCCTGCACCACGACGAGCTCGGCGATTTCTACGCACCGCAGCATCTTGCCGCCGTCGCCGCCGCCGCCGCGCACGAGGGCCTTGCCTATCTGAACGATGCCAGTCCGCTGCAGGTTGACAGCGGGTTTCCGGGTGCCGATACGCCCGAAGATGCCGTCGTCGCCGAGGCCCAGCGTTTCGACCATCGCGCCATGGCGTTTTTCCACGAAAGCCTGTTCGTGCGCGCCGGGCGGGCACCGCGGCGCAGCCCCGATCCGGAGGCGATGGCCGATCTATGGGCAGCCGGCCGCGCCGAGCGACTGGGTCCGGACCGCTTCCGCAGCGGCGGCAGCGAATTCACCCTCGGCGATCCAGCACTCGCCGATGCGCTCGAAGCGCTGTCTGCCATCTGGCCGCAGCGCCGCCGGGTCCGCGACGTCGCCGCCGACCCCGAACGCCGCGCAGCGCTGTATGCGCTCGCCACCGAGGCCGAGGCCGTCTCGCTGCACGCCGGCCCCTGCCCCGCCGCGGCGGCTGCCGGCAGCCATCCGCTGGCCAGCCACCTGGCTCGCTGGCAGGTGGCGCAGGGCCTGCCGCGAATCCACACGCTCGATCAACGCGTCATCGAACTTGCCGAACCGGGCCCGCGAGCCTTTCTGGCGCTGCTCGACGGCAGCCGCGACATGGACGCGCTGGCGGCGGCCTGGGCCGCATCACCGCACGGCGGGGAAGTCACCGTTGCCGAAGCACTGGCGCAATTCGCGGCCGCCGCGCTGATCGTCGCCTGATGCCGAAACCTTCGACCGCCAGATCATAGGAGAAAAGCATGCCTTCGGCGGCTCGGGCCGCAGCCGCCGAAAGCCGCCTTTCCTATCGATTGAATTGGTGCAGCTCCCGCCATCGCGGTCAGCCCGGCAGTCGCGCCGCCGGGCAGGCGACCTTGACGAACGGATCGACGACGAAGGGATTGCCGCCACCGAAAGCGCGCACCCGGAAATCGAACCGCGCGCCGCCCTGGGTGATGCTGCCGACGCCGCTTGCTGCCGTGCCGGCAGATTTGACCGCCGCTGCCCGCATCAACCGGAACGCCGCCCAGGGGCCGGGCCACGAACGGACTTCCGGAGCCGAAGATCCGGTATCGAATTCGACGGTGGCGCCCCCCGGGCCGGGCCAATCGAAGGTGTTCGGCACCGGCGTCTTGCCATCGAAAGTCACGGTCTGGTCGTCGAGGCGCAGCGTCACTTTGGTGGCGCCGGCCAGCGCCACCGGCTCGATCTGGTAGGTCAGCCGCGGCGCGGCCGGATCCGCCGAAAAGAACAGCCGGGTCACCAGCGCTGCCGCCTGCAGCGCTCGCACATCGGCTTCGCCCATGCCGATTTCGGCAGCGTTTGCCTGCGGCCGCCAATCGGGACCCGTGGTGTCGATATAGCCGGCGAGCTCCTTTTTCACGAAACTGTCGAAGGCACCGCCGGGCTTGAAGAAGCGCGTGAAGTCGGCCAGCGCGATGTCGCTCGCCGATGCCGGAACCACCGGGAAGCCGCGACCGATGACGGCGGCGCAGCTGTCACCGAAGCTTGCTCCGACCGCGCTGGAAAACTGCGCGGTGCGCGCGCCGCCGAGCGCGACATTGGCATCGCTGGCGACACTGCGGACCAGCAGATTGGCCGGCGCCGGCATCTGCACGCCGGTCTGGTCGAGCTGCGCGATCAGCGCGCGGACTTCGAGGCTGGCTGCGGAGCCGCTTTCGCCGCCGCCGCCCGGCAGGACGGCGATGACCCCAAGCTTGTCGGCAAGCGCGGTCATCGTCGTCAGCATCGCATCGATCGGCGCCGGTGCCTTGCCATCGCCGACGAACATGCGCAGCGGCAGAAATTCGCGCACCACGGCATCACGCGGATTGTCGGCGGACGGCCCCATGCCGGCCGCGTTCATCAACTGCCCGGCAAGGCCACCGGGCGCGCCGCCGACCTTCGGCGGAGTCATGTCGGTGGCGCGGGCGACTGCCACCATCAGCGGCTTGATCGGAGTCAGCGGCCCGGCGCCATCGCGCAACCGCTGGACATTGTCGGCAAGACCCGTGGTTGTCCGCGGCTGGATGCCGGCCAGATAGGCGCGCCAGCGGCCGAGGAATTCATCGAAATACAGCCGTTCGAGATCCCGGCGCAGCGCCGCCATCTCGCCGGGCGTGCGCGGGCCGCCCGCCCCGGTATCGCCGACCACCCAGGTTTCTTCCTCCAGCAGCGCCGGGCCACTGGCCAGCATCGGCACGAAGGTCTTGTCGTAACCGGTGCGCGTGAACAGCGCCGGCACGCCCGATCCGGGAGCGAAGGCGCCGCCGGTGGCGAAGAAAATCTCCGGCCGCGGCCCGGCCTGGCCGCTTGCCGTCCACATCGGCTCGTCGCCGGCGATCGCCTTGCTTTTCAGCCGGCCATAGACACGCACGGCTGCCGGCTGTGCGCGAAGCACCAACTGCGCCTGGGTGATCCGCGCGCCATCGACGGCGATCGGGCGGAAATTTCCGTCGAGCAGCGCCTTGGTGTGGCGAGCGATCGATCCGGCCTCGACCTCGCTCGACGACCGCGCCGCCCATGCCGGCTGCGCCCAGCCGAGCAGATGTTCGCCGAGCAGCGGCCCCTTGCCGCCGAGCACGAGATAGGATTTGAGATCGTCGTAGAGCAGCGCCGGCGCGGCGGCATCGCTGGCCAGCCGGTCTTCGGCGAGCGACCCGAGCAGCGGCAGCAGCCGGCGTTGCAGGTCGCGGCCATAGATGGCGCCGATTTCGCGCGACAATCGCCCGGCCTGGCCGAGGCCGAGAGCGAAGTCGCTGGCTTCGTCGGCCTGTTTGGCAGCGTCGCCAAGCACGTCGAGCGCGGCAAGGTCCTCGCCCGGGCTGGCGGTGCCGCCGCGGCTGTTGCCGGCGGCTTCGGCATAACGCGAGGCGGTCGCGTAGACGGTGCGGATGATTTCGGTGTTGCGGAAATAGCCCCAGGTCCACACCCCGATCCCGACGACCAGCACGGCGACACTGGCGCCGACGGCACCCATGTAGCGTTGCTGCGCGCGGCGTTCGGCAGCGACGTTGCGACCGGCAAGCCCGCTTTCGGGGAACACCAGATCGGAAAAAAACCGCTTCAGGAAATAGCTGCGGCCGCGGCCGACGGCATCGGCGGACGCGGCCGGCGGCAGGCCGACGGTGAGCAGGATGCGATCGACGGGACTGCCGCTCTGGATTGCCGAGGCCATATAGACACCGCGCAACCGCGCCGGCTTGTCGAAGCGACTTTCCTGCGTCATCGCCGCCATCAGCGCGGCGATCGGCGCGCGCAGCGAGGCGAGTTGCGCCGGGAAGGCAGCGATCTGCGCCCGGCGCGCGATGTCGGGCTCCGTCTGCATCCGGTCGACAGTGCGCGCCGAAATGCCGGTGACGAGGCCATCGAAACCGCGCAGCACCGCGTCATTGTCGGATCGGTCGCCCGGCGCCGTCGATCCGAACACCTGGTTGGCTTCGGCATCGTCGCTGCGCGCGAAATATTCGCGGAAACCCGGCAGCAGGTCGGTCTTGGTAATCAACAGATAGATCGGCAGGTCCTGTCCCAGCGTCGTGCCGAGTTCGGCAAGCCGCGTGCGGATGTTCTGCGCGTGCATCGCCATCAGGCGCGGATCGGCGAAATCCGGCGCCGGCACCGCGACGATGACTCCGTTGAGCGGTTGCAGCGGGCGGTGCTGCTTCAGGAGCCCGAGAAAGCCGCGCCAGCCTTCGGCATCGCGGGTCGCATCCTCGTCCTGCGCGATATAGCGCCCGGCGGTGTCGATCAGCACGGCTTCATCGGTGAACCACCAATCGCAATTGGGGGTGTTCGGCTGGCCACGCAGCGCCTTGTATTCACCGGCAACCGCAGTCGGGAAATTCAGCCCGGAATTGAGCAGCGCCGTCGTCTTCCCGGCCTTGGATGGCCCGATGATGACATACCAGGGCAGCTGGTAGAGATAGGCACCGCGCGACCCGAGCTTCGTCGATTTCAGCATCGTCAGCGCTTCACGCAGCTTGGCGGAGACTTCCTCCGCCTCGCGCGACGCGGCCGATGGCGGCGCCAGCGCCTCGACGAGCCTGGCATTTTCCTTGGCCGCGCGACGGCGCCCCAACCACCAGAATACGCCGACTGCGATCAGCGGCAGCAGCGCCACCGCCAGCGTCACCGGCCACCAGCCGAGCGGCCGGAAATCGGCGATGGCGATCAGCGGGCCGACGAACCAGATCAGCACGCCGGCGAGGATGGCGCCGACGATGCGCCACAGCCAGCGATTGCTTGCCCAGGCCTTCATGGCATTTCCCCCCTCAGCGCCAGGCGATGTCGTTGGCGACGCGCAGTTCGACGCGGCGGTTCTCGCGCCGGCCGTCGGCGCTGCCATTGTCGGCGATCGGCCGGGCATCGCCATAGCCCTCGGTCGCGATGCGCGCCGGGTCGCGCAGCCCGCCGGCGGTCAGTGCGCGGCCGACCGAGGTGGCGCGCTGTTCCGAAAGCGCCATGTTCGACGGAAAAGCCAGGCTGCGGATCGCCTGATTATCGGTATGGCCTTCGATGCGGATCGGCCCGCGCGTCAGGTTCGCAGCTTCGGCAAGGCGGCCAAAGGTATCGCTCCACGCGCCCGAAGCATCGGCCTGGCCGCTTTCGAACAGGCCCTGGTTGACCAGCCGCACGACGATATCGTTGCCTTCGCGCAGCACATCGAGCCGGCCGGCGCGAATATCGGGAGCGAGGATCGATCGGAAGCGATCATAGGTCGGCGTGCGCGTTTCCGGCGCCGGTGGCGGCGCCACGATCGGCGCGGTGCCGACAGCCTGGTTGAGCGCGGCAATCGCCGCGTCGGTCTGGCTCGACAGGCGGAACAGCAGCGCCGAAAAGATCACCAGCGCGACGACGCCGAGCGCGGTCAGGATCGCCCATAGCGGCACGCGCGGCTGGAACCGGCCGCCGGCGACGGAAAGCCCGCGCCATTGCGGCGAAAGCTCGCCGCCGCTGACGCCGCCGCGATTGGCGATCGCCGTCGACAGCCGCGCCCGCCGCTGCTGCAGCATGGTGGCGCCGCGCGGATCGAGCGCTGCGCGGCCTTCGAAGCCGAGCGACAGGCATTGATAGAGCAATTCCATCAGCCGCGGCTCGCGCTGCGGGTCCTGCTCCATGCGTTCGGCGAACTGGAACAGCCGCTCCCCGCCCTGGACATCGTTGTGATAGGCGGCAAGCAGGCTGTGCTGCGACCAGGGGCTGTTGGCGCCCCAGGGCGTCGACATCACCGCGTCATCGAGGAAGGCGCACAGGATATAGTGCGCCAGCTGCACCGATTTGGCTTCAAGGCCGAGGTTCTTGGCACGCGGCGTGAAGCGATCGAGCTCGCGCACCGCCAGCTGGCGCAACTGGGCAAGATCGGGGCCTTGTCCCATGGTGCGAACACGGCTGGCGAGGTGAATCAGCCGCCCGGCAGCAGCAACCAGCGGCTCCGGGCCATAAAGTTCGGGCTCCCCGGCAGCAAAATCGAGCCGTGCGTCACCGGCGGCAGCGGGAGCCGGTTGTGCCGGTGGCGGCGCATAAGCGGCTGACGCAGCGCCACCGGGGGCAGGCTGGGGCGGCGGTGGCTGATAGCCTCCCGCAGCCCGGGGCTGCTGATAGCTACCGGGCGCCGGTTGCGGCGGCGGCGGTGCGTAGGCCGGTGCGAACGGCGAGGGCTGCGCCGGTGGCGGCGGCGGTGGCGCAAAGCCCGGCAGCGGCGGCTGGCCGCCGGCCGGTGCTGGTTGGAAGACGGTACGGTCGGACGGCGGATCCTTGCCCTGCGTCATCCCTCGCTCCCCCTGATCGCCCACATGTCTAGAACAAGATCGGGAATCTCGCCAGCGACATGCACCGCGACGGCGCCCGAAGTCCGCACCTGGCCCCAGGCATCGCTGCGCATGTTGATGCCGAAATAGACACTGCCGGCGCGGTACGGGATCTGCCGCGGTTCGGCCGGCAACGGGTGGATATCGGCACCCGGCAGCTGGCGCATGACAAGGTCGCGGATATGTTCGGTGGAACCGATCTTGATCACGCGCGGCAGGTTGGCGCGCAGCGCTTCGGTATCGACCGCAGCGCGCACCGCCAGCACGAAGGCCGCGGTGGTGAACAGCGACCGATCGGCGATCTGGCCGACGCGGATGCCATAGGCGCGCAGTTCGAGCGGGATCGGCACTGCGGTCTGTTCGAACACCGTCGCCAGCGACCGCCGCAAATCACCCATCACCGCATCGAAGCACAATCGCTGGTCGCGATGGGCATAGAGCGGCATGAAAACCGGGCGGTTGTCCTTGGCGGTGAAGGTGGCGAGTTCCGCCGCCAGCCCGCAAAGCTCGCCATAAAGATCGCCCGGGTGCACCACCGGCAGGCTGCGCAGATGCTTCAGCATCGCTTCGGCGCGGTTGACCGATTTCAGCATGATGATGTCGGTGACATCGGCGATGCCCTTGGTGCCCGGCGTCGCCAGCCGCCCGGCGATGGCTTCGCCGCGCTGGTGCAGCATGCCTTCGAGTTCGCTGAGGAAGCCGGTGATCGCCGGACTGGCACCACCGTTCATCACGCAAGGGATGAAGCCCGTATCGAGGTTGATCGAATCATCGGCGCGCCGCTCGATCACCCGCGCCACCGGCAGGCTGGCATAGCCGTCGAGGCCGTCGCCCGCCGCGCGCAGCGACAATTGCAGCCGCCCGACATTGACCGGCACGCGCGAGGCAGCGCCGTAAACCGCGTCGGCCGCTTCGAATTCTTCCGCCACGAAGCGCGTTTCGGCGCGCGCCGCGGCATCCAGCGCGACATCGGCAGTGCCAGGCCGGCTGCGCGGCACGCAGAGGTGGACGACGGTGTCGCGCAGGTCGCGCGTGATTTCGAGAGCAACCGGCGCCGCGACCTCGGCAGGGCAGCGGAACGGGGTGCCGTCGTCGAAAACCCCTTCGCACGCCACCACGGCAAGCTTGCCGGTCTTCAACAATCCCTCGTCGATCTTCAGGGCGACGAAGCCGCTGCCATGGCTGCGCACCGCGCCGACACGGGCATCGAGCTGTGCGCCGGCAAAACGTTCGAATTGCTGGAAATGCTGGGGCCGCAGGAACATGCCCTCCGACCAGACCGGCTTGTTTTCCCAGGTCACGCCATTCCCCCGCTCGGCCCCAGTCGGGCCCCTTGTCCCTCGATCACCATGCGCGTTCCGCTGGCGATCGTCACGCCCGGTTATCGTGCTTTCATGAACGCTTCATAGCCGTCACGAAAGGCAATGCTCATGACGGAATTGACATTGTTGGTGGCATCGACGCGCAGCGCCTCGAATACCGTACGATAGACCGTCCATGGATCGGGTTTGCGATCTAGCAGGCCGCGCTTGCCGCCCGCAGCCTTGGCGATCAGCCGCTCGATCTCGGCCGGCTCCAGCCGCTCGAACACCGCGGTCAGCGCGTGCTGGACGCCGGCAAGCATCGCCAGCTGGTGCTTCTTGATATCCTCGAACGCGCCGCGGATGCTTTCATCGGCAGCCATGAAGCCCGGCAGCGGATCGCCGAGCAGCAGCCGCGCCGTATCGAGCGGCGGCATGTGCTTCAGCGGGTTGTTGCGGCCCATCATCAGGACCGATCGTTCGACGCGGAATTCGTCCTTGAAGGCGGCGCGATCCTGGATGAGATCGGTGAGCCCGAGCACGACCTGGCGATAGAGCACCCCGAGCCGGTGCATTGCATCGGGCGCCAGCTTGAGATCGGCGGTGTCGAAGCCGGCGCCATCGCAGAATGCTGCCCATTCGGCCGCACCGGGGCCGGCACCGGCAGCACGCGGGGGCGCCGGCGTTCCCGGTGGCGCGGGCACCGGCGCCGGCGGCCGGTAGGCCGGCATTTCGGCCGGGGCCGGAACTGCAGCGGCAGGCAAGTCGAACCCGGCGAACGGATCGCCGGCAAAGGCACCGCCGGCAGTGTCGAACGGACCGCCCGGCACACCGGCCGCGGCGAACGGATCGGCCACCGCGCCGGCCGCCGGCGCTGTCGCAAAGGGATCGGACTTGGCGAACGGGTCGGCCTTGGCGGTGAAAGGGTCGGGCTCGGACTTGGCAAACGGGTCGGCCCTTGGCGCCGCAAACGGGTCCGCCGCCGGCATTCCGGTCGATGGCGGCGCCATCCAGTCATCGGGAATGGCAAAGGCGTTGCTCGCCGGCGGCGCCGATGCGGCAAGGATCGGCTTCGAAAAGGCCGCTCCCATGGCGCCGTTCCAGCCGATATCGACGGCCGGCGCCGACTGCCGCTGCGACGGTGCCAGCCATTCGTCCATGGCATTGCCCAGGAATTCATGGACTTCCTGCCCGAACGGGTCGCCCGGCGCGTTGCCGGCCCAGGGTGGATCGGCGGGCGCCGCTGCCCAGATGCCCTGGCCACCACCGGGCGACGCCAGCGGCAACGGCGCCGGCGTCGGTGTCAGCGCGACGCCGGCGGCCTGGGTGTCG
>JBBQWE010000068.1:0-14385 GCA_038210855.1 Sphingomonadales bacterium
ATCTCGGATAGGCCAGCGGCAGGTCGCTCCGCCCGAGATCGCGATAGCGATCGCGCAATTCGACCTGGCGGCTGGTCATCGGCTGGGCGATGCCGTCGATGAGCACCGCGACAGGCGCGGAGGTGAGTTCGAGGGGGTCGCCGTCCCACACCACGACATCGGCGCGCTTGCCGACGCTGAGCGTGCCGAGATCGGTGAGGCCGAAGATCGCGGCCGGCATCGCCGTGATCGCCGCCAGCGCTTGTTCGCGAGTGAGGCCGACTCCGCCGGGGACGCTGGCTTGCGCCACCGCATTGCCGGCCTGTTGCGGCAGGTTGCGTGGCTGGTCGCTCGAATCGCCGCCGAAATCGCCGAAGCCGACGGTGACGCCGGCGCGCACCAGCCGGCCGACGTTGGAGCGGGTAGAGGCCAGCGTTTCGAACGAATCGGGCAGATCGAACAGCGCCTGGGTGATGACGGGGACTTTCGCAGCAGCGATCCGGTCCGCCACCAGCCAGCCCTCGCGCGCCGACAGCAGGATGAGCCGCAGCTTCGGATAGGTTTCGCGCAGCTTCAGCACGTTCAAGATGTCGCTGGCGCGATCGACAGCGACGATCAGCGGCTGCCGCCCCTCCAGCACCGGCACCAGCGCGGCGGCATCGGCGCGGGTCAGGAGCGAATCCTTGACGGTGCCTTCCTCATATTCGGCCGGATCGCGGGCATAGCGAGCGGCTTCGGCAAGAGCATTGGTGAAATGCGCCCAGGCCGCGGGGCGGGAGCCGCCGGCAGCACGGGCGCCATCCTCCCCCAGGCTGGCGAACTGGAAGGCGCGCGCCCGCATCAGCGAGTCGCGGCCCTGCCCCAGGCTGATGATCGCGCCCTGGCCGGCGAAGACATCATCGGCAAGATTGGGGCCGACGACGGCGCGGGTGACGCCGCCCAGCCGCTCGACGCCGATGTTGCGCGAGGCGGGATCGAGCGCCGGGGCGATATCGATCGCTGCGGCAAAGGGCGAGGTGCGCGCCGCCGCATCGTTGGTCTGGCGGACGCCTTCGACCTCGATCAGGCCGAGCGTCGACATGGCGGTGATGATGCCGGGGGTGACGTGCTTGGCCGTTGCATCGATGACGGTGGCGCCGGCCGGAACGGCAAGGCCGGCACCCACCGCGGTGATGCGGCCATCGATGATGACGACGCTGCCGTTTTCGATCACGGTGCCGGTGGCGGTGTGGACGGTGCCGCCGGTGATGGCGAGCACCGTGGCGCCTCCCGGCGAGGCGGCCGCCGCCAGCGGGGCAGCGGCCGACAAGGCCAGGGCGGTGAGCAGCGATTTCACTTCGGGTCTCCCGCACCGGGCTGGCCGAGTTCGAAATCGGCGGTCGGCCGGCGTCGTGCATCGGCCCAATCGTACATCACCGCGCCGTCGATCCAGACTTTTTCGGGCCGGGCGTAGACCGAGAGGGGATCGGCGGACCAGAGCACGACATCGGCCATCTTGCCGACCTCCAGGCTGCCGGTGCGATCGGCGATGCCGAGTCCGCGCGCCGGATTTAGCGACAACCAGGTCCAGGCGTGTTCGGGCGCGATCGCCAGCCCCATGCGGCGGCCGGCGGCCATCGCCTTGGCGGCTTCCTGGTTCAGGCGCTGGATGCCGTTGGCGTCGTCGCTGTGCACCACGGCGCAGGCGCCGGCCTTGTCGACCAGCGCGATATTCTCGCGAATGCCGTCATAGCTTTCCATCTTGAAGCCGTACCAATCGGCCCACATGGCGCTGCAGATGCCCTCTTTCGCAAGGATATCGGCGATCTTGTAGCTTTCGACGGCGTGGTGGAACGCCGTCACCTTGTAGCCGAATTCGCGCGCCATCGCGATGACATTGGCCATTTCATCGGCGCGATAGCAGTGGTTCTGCACCAGGATCTCGCCGTTGAGCACGCCCATCAGCGTGTCGTTGGCAAGCTCGCGACGCGGCGCGTCGGTCGGCTTGGCAGTGCCGGCTTTCGCACGGCGGGTGTAATCATCCCATTTGCGCTTGTAGGCGGCGGCGTCTGACCAGATTTGCCGGGCATAGGCGATGTTGCCCATGCGGGTGGCAGGCATCTGGTTGCGGTTGCCATAGACTCGCTTGGGGTTTTCGCCACACGCCATCTTGAGGCTGTAGGGCGCGCCGGGGAACTTCATGTCCTGCACGCTGCGGCCATAGACGGTCTTCAGCGTCGTGCCGCGGCCGCCGAACAGATTGGCGGAGCCGGGCAGGATGTGCAGCGCGGTGACGCCGCCAGCGAGCGCGCGGCTGAAGCCGGCATCCTGCGGCCACACCGAATGTTCGGCCCAGACTTCGGGTCGCGCCGGGCTGGTGGCTTCGTTGCCGTCGCTCAGCGCTTCGACACCGGGGCTTGGGTAATCGCCCAGATGGCTGTGGATATCGATGATCCCGGGGGTGACGTGGCGGCCGCCGGCATCGATCACCGCGGCGCCGGCGGGAATCGCGACATCGGCGCCGATTTCGGCGACCCGGCCATTTTCGATGCGGATGGCGCCGGGAGCGATCTTGCGGCCGGCGCCATCATAGATGACGGCGTTGCGGATGACGGTGGTGACGCCGGGATAGGCCTTGTACGTCGACGGCCACGGGTCTTTCGGCACGCTGACCATCTCGGGCGGAGAGCCCGCGGCAGTCGCCACCGGCGCCGGGCCTTTCGAAGCACAGCCGGCGAGCGCGGCGAGCAGCAGGAGTGGCAGGACACGCATCATTTCACCCCGTGCATCAGGCGCTTGAGCAGCGGCGAGCCGATCAGCAGCACGGCGCCGATGGCGACGGAAATCCAGCCGATGGTCGAAAACACGCCGGCATAGGTATCGAGGCTGACCTTCAGGTTGGTCACCTCCCCGCCGACGGTCTCGACGCTGGCGAATTGCGCGACGATGCCCGCGACATATTGGGCGACGGCGATCGACAGGAACCACACCCCCATCATCATCGCCACGATCCGCGCCATCGACAGCTTGGTGATCATGCTGAGCCCGACCGGCGAAATGCACAGCTCGGCAGCGGAATGGATGAAGTAGATCAGCGCGACCCAACCGAGGCCAACCTTGTTGTCCGGCCCGGCGAATTGCGTGCCGAATACCAGCACGAGGAAGCCGACCCCGGCGCCAACCAGTGCGATTCCGAACTTCACCGGAATGCCGGGCTCCAGCCCGCGGCTGGCGAGGCGCAGCCACAGCCAGCCGAACACCGGCGCCAGCAGGATGATGAAGATGGCGTTGAACACCTGCACCTGCCCGGCCGGCACCAGGTAAAAGCCCAGGTCGCGTTCGGTATTGCGATCGGCGAAGAAGGTCAGCGAGCTGCCGGCCTGTTCGAACAGCGTCCAGAACACGACGTTGAAGACGATCAGCACGAATGCCGAAACCATCATCTGGAATTCGGCGCGCGAGCCGTTGAAGAACGCCCAGGTCGGGATGCCGATGACGGCGGCCAGAAAGGTCGAGAACATCAGCTTGCCGAGCAGCGGCAGCGACGCGAAATAGCCGATGATGCCGGTGCCGGCTGACGCTGCCGCCGTCGCTGCCTCCGCCGTCATCAGCGTGTTGCGGAACAACAGCCAGACCAGCGGGATGGCAAGCAACGCCCCGCCAAAGATCAACAGGGTGCGATCGGGCCCGGTCTGCGCCGGCGGATCGCCGACACCGGCAAGGCCACCCCGATCGAACTGGAACAGCAGGAACGACAGCAACATGCCGAGCGCCGCCAGGCCGAAGCCCAGCGACCAGCCGAAATACAGCGCCACCAGCGGCAGGAAGAATTGCGACAGGAAGGCGCCGATGTTGATGCCCATGTAGAAAATCGTGAAGCCGGCGTCGCGGCGGCGGTCGCCATCGGCATAAAGGCTGCCGACCATCGTCGAGATGTTGGGTTTGAAAAAGCCGTTGCCGATGGCGACCGCCGATAGCGCGAACAGCATCAGCATGACGTAAAGGTCGGAACGTTCCCCGCCCGAAACGACGCCGCCGCGCGCCACCGTCCGCGCCACGCTGCGATCGGCGCGGAGCAAGCCGATCGAGCCGTCTTCGTTGCCGACGATCTCCAGCCGCTCGCCGCCATCGACGATGAACTGGCGCTCATCCTCGCCGCGAACTTCGACCTGCACAGCGAATTTCGTGCCGTCGATCACGGCGAAGGGTTTGGCCGCATCGCCGCCGAAACACAGGCCCAGATAGCCCGCCGCCATCAGCAGCGCGCCGAATTTCACGGCTTTCTTCGATCCCAGGAACCGATCGGCAAGCAGTCCGCCGAACAGCGGCGTCAGATAGACCAGCGCGGTGAAGGCGCCATAGAGGCCGTTGGTCGTCCGGTCGCTGAACAGGAAATGTTCGGCGAGATAGAGCGTCAGCAGCGCTCGCATGCCGTAGAAACCGAAGCGTTCCCACATTTCGGTGCTGAACAGGCGCGCGAGCTGGGCAGGATGGCCGAACCACTGCGGGCGATCGTCGGTCAGCGCGGGATCGCCCGCGACGGCATCAGTGACGGCCAAACTATGCTCCCTCGTGCCGGCTTGCCGCCGGTCCGGTGCCTTTGATAGCGCGGGGGGCCGGCAATTCAAGCCGGATGGCGGCGGACCGCCCCGCCGCCGCCGCTCTGGCGGGGCGGATGGCGGGGGAGGATCGGACGCGCCCCGGACGACCGGCCGTTACCCGAAAGCGCGTCGCAACAGGCCCGGCATCGCAATGCCCTGCCCCGCCGCTCGCGCCACTACGAACACCGTCAGCGCCAGCCACAGGCCGTCGCCATCGCGCGCCACCGTCAGCAGCGGCAGATAGAGCGCCAGCGCTGCCGCCATGGTCACCAGCATGGCGCGAGTCCAGCCGGCGCCGATGAAGACGCCATCGAGGACATAGGCCGTCACCCCGGCCACCGGCGCCAGCAGCGCCCAGCCGAACAGGCCGGCGACGGCGGCATTCACGGCCGGATCGCGGCTGAAGCCGGCGACGACAAGATCACGGCCAAGCCAGAACAGCACCGCGATGGCCAGCGCCGTGACGAAGCCGAGCGCGAGGCAAGTGCGAACCAGCCCAAGAAACCGAGCGCGATCGCGAGCGCCGGCAGCTTCGGCGCACAGCACTTGCGCGGCGCTCTCATAGCCATCGAGAACCAGCGCCGACAGCGCGAACAGCTGGTAGATCACCGCATTGGCGGCGAGCGGCACCGCGCCGGCTGCGGCACCGGCGCGAGTCAGCGCCAGGATCGCCGCGGTCAGTAGCAGCGTTCGCAGGAACAGGTCGCGGTTCATCGCGAACAGGCGGAGCATCGCCGGCCGTGCCCAGGTGGCGGCATCGCGCGCCGCAACCGCGAGGGCGGCGCGCGTGCCGGCATCGAGCGCGACTGCGGCCAGCGCAGCAAGGCGCACCCCTTCCGACAGCAGCGTGGCGATGCCGACCCCGGCGACGCCCCAGCCAAACCCCAGCACCAGCCCGGCATCGAGCCCGACATGAACGATGTTGGCAGCAACCTCGATCGCCAGCACCGCCTGCACCCGCCTTTGCCCGATCAGCCAGCCGGCCAGCACGGCGCCGGCCAGCCAGAAAGCGCCGCCGACATAGCGCCAGGCGACATAGGTTTCGGCCGCTGCCGCCAGCGCGCCGCGGCCACCGAGCAGTTCGACGCCCGCCGGCACCACCCACGGCGCCGCCGCCAGCAACGCCGCTGCGATACCGCCGGCCAGCGCCAGTGCCCGCACCAGCACCGGCGCCGTGCCCTCGCCGCGCCCGACTGCAGCAGCCGTCAGCGCCACCGTCCCCATGCGCAGGAAATTGAACGCCGCCAGCAGCCCGAGCATCAGCTTGGCACCCAGCTCCACCGCCGCCTGTGGCACGGCACCGCCGGCCTGGCCGATCACCCAGATATCGGCGATGCCGAACAGCGCCGTGGCGATGTTGGTCAGCATCGCCGGCAGCGCGATGGCGAGGATGGCAGCCCGGTTCGTCACGACGCCGGCGTGGCGGGCGGTGCATGGCGGCGTCAAGCTGTCATCCCCCGTGCCGCCGCGCTTTCCTCCGCCGGCGCCGCGCCCTAGAACAGCAAAATGGATGATTTCAACGATACCGCCACTGCCGCCGGCCTGCTTGCCACCCGTCGGTCGGGCAAGGCGCGTGACATGACGGCGCCCGGGCCCGACGCCGAAGCGCTGGCCGCCATCCTCGCCACGGCATCGCGAGTGCCCGACCATGGCAAGCTGGCGCCGTGGCGTTTCGTGGTGATCGACGATCGCGATGCCTTTGCGCGGCTGCTGGATGGCGCCTATCGCACCAGCAAGCCCGACGCCGGCCGGCTGGAGATCGAAGCCGTGGCGCAGTTCGCCGGCTTCGCACCCTGCCTCGTCGCAGTGATGTCACGGGTCGATCCGGCCAGCCATATCCCGGCGTGGGAACAGGAGCTTTCGGCCGGCGCTGCCGTCATGCAGTTGCTCAACGCGGCGCACGCCCGGGGCTTCGTCGGCAATTGGCTGACCGGCTGGGCCTCTTATTCGGACGCCGTCGCGGCGGCCTTGTGCCAACCGGGCGAACGCCTTGCCGGCTTCGTCTTCATCGGCACCCAGGCCCGGCCGCTGGAGGAACGGCCGCGGCCGGCAATCGGCGATGTGGTGCGGCACTGGCCCTGAGGCGCCGGCGCCGGCGCGCAAGATCGCGCCAGCGCCGCAGTGACGAACGCTTTTCCGTCACCGCCCGCAGCTGATCGTGCCGCTGCCGCTGCTGCGAGTGCGGCACCGGGCCGCGCCGATGATGTAGATATTGCCCGACCCGGACGTGGACGCATCGGCGGTTTCGGTGGCAGCCACCGTGACATTGCCCGAACCCGATACACGGATTTCCGCCGATCGGCAGGCAAGGCTTCCGGCTTCGATATTGCCGCTACCCGAGGTGGCCAGCGATCCGGCGCCGCAGCGGCCCGCTGCGATCAGCGTTCCCGACCCGGACGTCGCGAGCGCGACATCGGCGCTGTCGATGCTGGCGATGCGCAAATCGCCCGAACCGCTCGTCCGGCCGCGAAAGCTCGGCCCGCTGCCCCGGTTCACAGTGATGTTGCCCGACCCCGATGCCACGACGCCGCGAAGTTCGGGCAGGGTGACGCGGATCGTCACCTTTTCGCCGCGCGACATGAAGCTCACGCCATCGCGGCGGCGGTCGACGCGCAGCGTGCCGGCCGCGACGCGCACATCGAGCGCGGCGAGGCGTTCGGCAGGGCCGGTTGCAAGAACACCCACCGGCGCGCCGGTGGCAATGACGATATCATCCGATACCGACGCGACCACCGTATCGAAACCGGCGACCGGAAAGCGGCGTTCGGCGGCATCGGCAGTCGCGCCGGCAGCGAGCAGCGCCACCAGCGCCACCAGCGGCAGCAGCGGCAGCAGCGGCAGCAGCGGCAGCAGCGAACGGATGATCGCGGGGCGGAACGGCGCGAGGTGGGGCGCGAAGGGAGGCGCCAAGCGGGGCTGGACAGCGGGTCGGGACATCACGATCTCCAACGTGTACTGTAGGAACAATACACAAACGCACCGGGCTCGCAATGTGGCTGTAATACCAACGCTCGCCGATCGAGGCTCGTTGCGGGAAAAAGGGCCTCCGGCGGCTGCTCTCAGCCGCGGCGCAGGGTGCTGCGGCCGCCGGCAAGGCCTTCGAGGCCGAGCAGGTTCAGTTCGATGCCGAAGAAGCACAGGATCCACAGCGCTGCGTCGTAGAAATCGAGCAGGCTGCCCTGCCATCCCCAGATCGAGCCCCAGACCAGGGTGAGTGCGTAGAGCAGCCGTTTCAGCCCGGTACGCCAGAAGTGCCGGCGCGATCCGGCGTCGGCGGGCCACAGGATATCTGCCCAGATCACTGCCGAAATCGCCAGCCAGGTCACCGAATTGGCGATTTCGAGCGCATCGGCGGCATCGATATAGCGGGCAAGGGCATAGACGGCACAGGCGTAGCCGGCGAATTCGAAAGCCAGCGGCAGCGGCCGAGCCACCACGGCCCGGCCGCGCGCCGCGCTGCGGGTTTCATATTCGAAGACACCGAGCAGGATCAGCCAGCCGATCTGGTCGATGGCGCGGTGCGGTTCGGGATCGAGATACACAAACGTGCCGACGTTGAGGATGAGAAGCCCATAGATGACGGCCTTGAAGACCGCCGGCCAGTGGCGCCTCACCCTCGGTTGTTTCCGCCGCGCGGCCGCCGGATCAGGCCGCCTTCAGCACCTGTTCGATTTTCTGCTGCGCCGCCGGTTCATCGATGTTTTCCATCGCGGCGAGTTCGCGGGCCAGGCGGCCGATGGCGGCTTCGTAGATCTGGCGTTCGGAATAGCTTTGTTCGGGCTGGTCTTCGGCGCGGTGCAGGTCGCGGACCACTTCGGCGATGGAGACGAGGTCGCCGGAATTGATCTTGGCTTCATATTCCTGGGCGCGGCGCGACCACATGGTGCGCTTGATGCGCGGCTTGCCCTTCAGCGTGGTCAGCGCTTCGGTGAGGGTTGCCTGGCTGCTGAGCTTGCGCATGCCGACGCTTTCGGCCTTGTTGGTCGGAACGCGCAGGGTCATGCGTTCCTTTTCGAAACGCAGGACAAAGAGTTCCAGTACCGTACCGGCAATTTCCGAACGTTGCAGTTCGACAACGCGGCCGACCCCGTGCTTGGGATAGACGACATAGTCGCCGACGTCGAAACTGAGCGGCTTGGCAATAGCCATCGGTGTGCGTTCCTTTTCCTGGCCGGCGCCGGCATTGCGGAACCCCGGGCGGCCTCGCCGTAACGGCGGGCGGCGGGTTCACGCCATCGGCGTCGGGCAATTTGCCTCTTGTGACCCAAAGTTCGGCCCGTCAGCCCGGCAAATGGGCACACGAAAGGCGAACCGGCGAGATGCGACGAAGGCTGAACGGCCGCCGCCACACAAGCATCATAGCAGGAAAGTTGCCGGATTTCTACAGGAGACGCCCCGGGCGCCGCGAACTATCGCCGCCCCCGAAACGAACTGCCGCAAGCCGGCCCGATCGGGCCAGCTTGCGGGCCCGGGCTCAATTGCCGCTGCCGGCCTTGTCCGAAAAGAATTTGTCGAACTTGCCGTCGACGCCCTTGAACGCATCGGCATCCACCGGGGTCGTGCCCTTGGTGGTGATGTTCGGCCATTGCGCCGAGAAAGTGGCGTTCATTTCCATCCACTTTTCAAGGCCGCCCTCGGTATCGGGCAGAATCGCCTCGGCCGGGCATTCGGGTTCGCAGACGCCGCAATCGATGCATTCGTTCGGGTTGATGACGACCATGTTGTCGCCTTCATAGAAGCAATCGACCGGGCAGACCTCGACACAGTCCATGTACTTGCACTTGATGCAGGCTTCGGTGACGACGTACGCCATCCAGATCTCCCCCGGGGCAGTGCCCGCATTGCGATAGCGGCGGGCAGGCCCGCCTGTGTGGAACAGGAGTTGCTGCTAGACCGCCGCCCGCGCCCGCGTCAATGCTTGGCGATGGCGCAGGCGAGCGGGGCAGCGAACGCTTCGTCGCGCAAATCAGGCCGCGACCAGCCCGGCATCGGCTGGCGCAGCCTGCCGCAAATCGGTGTAAAGGTGGCGCGCGTCTTCATAGGGACCGCGGCAATCGGCGATGCCTTCGACGCGAACCACGATGATCTCGTCGCCGCGCGGGAAGCTGAGCACGGCACCGGCGCGGACAAGGGCGGACGGCCGTTCGATGACTCGGCCGTCCAGTCGCAATCGTCGGCTTTCACAAAGGCCCTGCGCGGCGGATCGTGTTTTGGCGAGACGCGCAAACCACAACCATTTGTCGAGCCTGAGCCCTGCCCCGTGGACCAAATGCTACCTGCCTTTCCGGGTCGCGGCCGCCGCGGCAGGATCGCTGCCGAACGACACGCTGGCGAGGATTGCGAAGGGAGATCCGGCCGGCGCCCGCGCCTCGCCTGCCGGTTCCGGTGAAAGCTGCGGCCGCCGCTGGCCGCGCCAGACGAAGCCCTGGTTGCCGTCGACGGCCTGCAACCGGCAACCGAGCGCTCGCATCAGCCGGGCAAAGCCATCGGGCCGCAGGCCGGCCGACGCCGCCCAATTGGGATCGGGCAGGAACGGCGCACGACCGTCGCGTTTTTCATGGATGGCGCGCGCCAGCCGATCGACCATGTCGACGCGCACCGCCTCTGCGCCGATCGGCCAATAGCCGGCGGCCTCGAGAAAGCCTGGTGGCAAGCCGGGTTCGACGGCGATACTGGTGCGCCCCGCCGGCGGCAGCGCCGGCAGCGCCGCGACATCGTTCCACACCGCCCACAGCGCCAGCCGCCAGCGCGTAGGTTCCGGACGCAGCAGCACGGGCACGAAGACATGGACGACCCCGAGCCGGACCCCGGCACGGCGCAGCGCCTCGCGATCGCCGCGGCCGAGCGAGGCGACCTGTTCCTCCGCATCGCTGCGGCGCAGATTGCCGAGCGTTTCGACAAGGCGGACGACGAGGCCGCGGGCCGGCGGCGACAATTGCTCGCGCGCTGTCCCCAGCCGCACCAGCGGGCCGAGCTGCGCCAGCAGCGCCGCTGCGAACCACAGCTCAAGCCGGTCCTGCACCCGGCGGCGATCGTCGGCCGACAATGTGCCGAGCGACCGATCGAGCTCGACCCGGGGAGTCATCGCGTCGCGGCCCTTGCGCAGGCTGGCGACACGAGCGCCGTTCCACAGCAGCCGCGGCGGCATCCGGCCGTGGAAATCGAGCCCGAAGGCCGCATCGTCGGCCCCGGCGAGGGCGCGGGCGCGATCGGCAAGCACGCGCACGAGATGGCGTTCCGCCGCCGCCAGCAGCAGCCGCTGTTCGCCGGCGCGGGCCAGCGGATCGACATGAAAGCGAAAGCCTTCCAGCCGGCCGATGGCCTCGCCTTCCACCGCCACCGTGCCATCGGGATCGATCTCGACGCGCTGTTCGCCGCCCTTCACCCGCAGGTCGCGCAGCAGTACCGCCGTCCGCCGATCGACAAAGCGCTGCGTCAGCGCGCCGTGCAGGGCGTCCGAAAGCCGGTCCTCGACCTCGCGGGTGCGTGCGGCCCAGTGCGCGCCATCGTGCAGCCAGCCGATGCGGTTGGCGACATAGGTCCAGGTCCGCGCACCAGCGATGCGGTCGGCGAGCGTTTCGACATCGCCGCTGACTCGGTCGAGATGGGTGAGTTCCGAGGCGATCCAGGCATCGGGCAGCTTGCCATCGCCTTCCGACAGATGGCGGAAGACCCGGCCGACCAGCCGCGAATGGACTTCGGCGCCGGTCTTGCGAAAGTCCGGCAGGCCGCACGCCGCCCACAGCCGGGCGACGCCGCGCGGGCCATAGGCGCGTTCCATCACCCAGGGCTCGCCGGCGAGGCGTTTGAGCACCGCCATGTCGATGGCGTCATCGGCGCGGGTCAGTTCGATGCGTCCGGGCCGGGTTTCCAGCGAGGCGATCAGCTTGGGCAGCGACAGGAAATCGAGATCGGTATTGCGCCAGACCAGCTGTTCGAGCGGATCGAAGCTGTGCGCCTCCAGTCCCTCGATCTCCTCCGGCGTGAACGCCGGCCCGGTTTCGGAACCGAGCTGGACGGTGCCGAAGCTGCCGTCCTTCTGGTAGCGCCCGGCCCGGCCGGCGATCTGCGCCATTTCCGAAAGCCACAACCGGCGATGGCGGCGACCGTCGAACTTGCCGAGGCTGGCAAAGGCGACATGGGCGATATCCATGTTGAGGCCCATACCTATAGCATCGGTGGCGACGAGGTAATCGACCTCGCCCGACTGGTACATCGCTACCTGGGCATTGCGGGTGCGCGGTGAGAGCGACCCCATCACCACCGCTGCGCCGCCTTTCTGCCGGCGCAGCATTTCGGCCAGCGCATAGACTTCGGTGGCCGTGAAGGCGACGATCGCGGTGCGCCGCGGCAGCCGGCTGAGCTTTTTCGATCCGGCATAGACCAGCGTCGAAAAACGCGGCCTGGTGATGATTTCGATGTCGGGGATCAGCCGGCGCAGCAGCGGCCGCAGCGTTTCGGAACCCAGGATCATCGTTTCGGCATAGCCGCGCGCGTGCAGCAACCGATCGGTGAAGACATGGCCGCGTTCGGGATCGGCACCGACCTGGCCTTCATCGATGGCGACGAAGGCGACCTCGCGATCGGTCGGCATCGCTTCAACGGTACACAGGAACCAGCGCGCGCCCTCGGGAAAGATCTTTTCCTCGCCGGTGATCAGCGCGACCTTGTCGGCACCCTTCAGCGCGACGACCCGGTCATAGACTTCGCGAGCGAGCAACCGCAGCGGAAAGCCGATGATGCCGCTGGCATGGCCGCACATGCGTTCGACGGCGAGATGGGTCTTGCCGGTGTTGGTCGGGCCGAGCACGGCGATGACCGGCCCGATCGGCCCCTGCGCCGCCGTCCGCCGGGCAGCCGATGCGGACGGCAAGGACGGCGACAATGACGCGGGGGCCGCGGCGGCGGCGCGAAAACTGGCAGGAGGGCGGTGGGCCGTCACCCGCCCGACTGTGGGGCAGATGCGCCGCGGCGCAATGCGGTCTTTCGACCATGGGGCACAACCAGCCGGCTCATCGCGTCCTTTGCGTCTCGTCAGCATCGAACGATTCGCATGGGGGTCCGGTTCGCGCAAGTGACCGTTCAAAGACACCGGCTCGTCACATACCATCTTTTGCGCGCAGCGTGGCGCGGTTGACACAATGGGTGCGATTCACGACAGATTCGCCACGTGCCATCGATCGGCGCCGGAACGCTTCAGGGGGAAAAGGCGTTGTTCCATCCCGATCTGTCGAGCCGAGCCAGCGGTGTGCTCGCACCCGCCGGCGCGGCGCGTGTCGGATGGGGCGCCGCTCCCAGCTTCCTGCCGACCGGCATTGCCGAAAAACTCCGCCATCTCGCCTTCGATCCGGTCGAGTGGGATCTGGCTGTCGACCTCGGCGATCGCATCGGCAGCCGGCGCTGGTGGCTGGGGCTCGCCGCCTGCTCCGGGCTGTGTGCGTCGGCGATCGGACTCGCCATGATGGCACCGCCACTGCCGACACTGCCGGGCAATCGCCTCACGCCAAGCCAGCGCGAAGCCTGGGGTCCGCTCGGCCTCGCACCGCTGGCGCGCGGCGCCACCACCGGCACCACGGCGCTGCCGTTGCCGGGCAAGGTGGTTCGCCTCGCCGAAGCGCCGGAACGGCCGCGGCTGGAGCTGACCGCCCGGCTCGGCAGTTCCGACAGTTTCGAGGCCGTGCTGCGCCGCGCCGGCGTCGGCCGTGACGATATCGCCGCCGTCACCGCGCTGGTACGCCCGGCTGCCAACCTCGGTGCGCTGCCGCGCGGCGCCGAATTCGATATCGTGCTTGGCCGGCGCGCGACCAAAACCGTGCCGCGGCCGCTCGAATCGCTCGGTTTTCGGGCGGCGTTCGACCTGCGCCTGATCGCCCGCCGCGGCGCCGATGGCGGCCTTGCGCTGCAGCGCATTCCGATCGCCGTCGATTCGACGCCGCTCCGCGTCCAGGGCCGGGTCGGCGGCAGTGTCGAACGCGCCCTGCGCGGTGCCGGCATCCCGGCGCGACTGGCCAGCCAGTTCGTCAGCGCCATGGCCTATGCCGTCGATTTCCAGCACGGCGTCGGCAAGCGCGACCGCTTCGATATCGTCATCGAACAGGATCGTGCCGAAACCGGCGAAGTCCGCCACGGTGACCTGCTGTTCGCCAGCCTGACCCGCACCGGCCGCGACGCGGTCGAGCTCGGTCGCTGGCGGCTCGGCAAGGGCACGCAATTCTTCCGCGCCTCGGGCGAAAGCGCCCGCAAGGGCCTGATGAAGACGCCGGTCGATGGCGCCCGCCTCACTTCGGGCTTCGGCATGCGCTTCCATCCGCTGCTGTCGTACAGCCGCATGCACCAGGGCGTCGATTTCGGTGCACCGCACGGCAGCCCGATCTATGCCGCTGCCGGCGGCAAGGTCGCCTTTGCCGGTCGCCACGGCGGCCATGGCAATTACCTGCAGCTTCGCCACACCGGCGAACTGGTCACCGGCTATGCCCATCTGTCGCGCTTTGCGGTCCGCGCCGGCCAACAGGTCGCACAGGGCCAGGTCGTCGGCTATGTCGGCTCCACCGGGCTGTCGACGGGGCCGCATCTTCACTATGAAGTCTGGCTGCGCGGCCGGCCGGTCAACCCGGTGCAGCTGAAGTTCATCGGCGGCACCCAGTTGCAGGGCCAGGATCTGGGCCAGTTCCTCGCCTTCATGAACCGGATGCGCGGCCTTGCGGTTTCGGGCGGCGATGACCTGCCCCCGGCTCGCCGGCGCTGAGCGTCAAGCGCCGAGAGCCGAGAGCCGAGAGCCGACCCCGCGAGCGCCCGGCGCCGACCCATTGCGCCGACCCATTGCGCC
>JBBQWE010000069.1:0-14142 GCA_038210855.1 Sphingomonadales bacterium
GGCCGGAGCGCTCGCCGCCTATGGCATCACCGAGGCCATCCAGGGCTATGGTTTCATTGCGGCATTCGTTTCCGGGATCGTCATGCGCCGCAACGAAAGCCGCCACGACTTCAACGTCAAGCTGCATGATTTTGCCGAAGCGATCGAACGCACGCTGACGGCGCTGCTGCTGCTCGCCCTCGGTGCCGCCATGCCGCAACTGCTCCAAAATCTCGATTGGGTCAGCGCCGGGATCGCGGCCGCCCTGGTGCTGGTAGTGCGACCCCTTGTCGGCCTCGCCAGCCTGATCGGCAGCGATCTGCGCGGCCGCGAACGGCTCGTCGTCGCGCTCTACGGCATTCGCGGCATCGGCTCGATCTACTATCTGGCCTATGCCGCCAGCCACATGACCATGACCGACGCGCCGCAGCTATGGGCGATCACCAGCTTCACCATTCTACTGTCGACCATCATCCACGGCTTCACGGCTGGCGCTGCGATTTCACGAGCGACACGGGCATGAGGCCCGGGGGGCGATATCGAACGACGTCGCAGGCTGGCCTGTTATTCGGGGCAGGCGATAGGATCAGCTCTGCGCCCCGAGCCGAGCGCAGAGCCAATCGAGCTGGTCGAGATCAGCGAACCGCACCGTCAGGCTGCCGGTGGTGCCACCGGGGGTAACCGCCAGCGCCACCGGCATGCCAAGACTGTCGGCAAGCGATTGTTCCAGCGAATCGATGTTGGGATCGTTCGCGGCAGCCGGCGGCGGCGGCGCGCCGCGCGGCCGCGGACTGCGAGTGCCGCCCGCCAGCGCTTCGACGGCGCGGACCGAAAGGCCTTCGGCAACGGCGCGCCGGGCAAGCGCTTCCGGATCGGCGGCGCCGGCGATGGCGCGGGCGTGGCCCATCGCCAGCTCGCCGTTTTCGACCATGGCAAGCACTGTCGGCGGCAGGTCGAGCAAGCGCAGCAGATTGGCGATGTGGCTGCGCGATTTGCCGACGATGGTCGCAAGTTCCGCCTGGGTGTGGCCGAATTCATCGATCAGCCGGCGAAAGCCCCGCGCTTCCTCGATGGCGTTCAGGTCGCTGCGCTGGATGTTCTCGATGATCGCAATCTCGAAGGCCTGGCGGGCATCGAGCGCCTTGACCACGGCAGGCAGCTCGTGGAGCCCGGCTGCCTGGGCGGCACGCCAGCGGCGTTCCCCGGCAACGATTTCGAAGCGGCCTTCGGCGACCGGCCGGACGAGGATCGGCTGCAGGATGCCATGCGAGCGGATCGAAGCGACGAGTTCGTTCATCGCTTCGGACGTGAAGCGGCGCCGCGGCTGGTCGGGGTTGGCGACGATGTCGGCGATGGCGATGCGGCCGACGCCCGGTGCATTGGCGGAATCGGGAACGCGCGCTTCCTCAAGCAGTGCGGAAAGCCCGCGGCCAAGGCCGGTAGTTCTTTTCTTTTCAGCCATTTACACTGCCGTTTCGAGGGGTTTCGCGGTACCGATCCGGGCCATCATCTCCCGCGCCAGCGCGACATAAGCTTCCGATCCGGCACAGCGATTGTCGTAAAGCAGCGCCGGCAGCCCGTGGCTTGGCGCCTCCGAAAGCCGGACGTTGCGCGGGATGGTGGTGGTGAACACCTTGTCGCCCATCACGGCGCGGACGTCATCGGAGACCTGATCGGTGAAGCGATTGCGGCGATCGACCATGGTGAGCACGATACCGAGAAGGCTTAGCCGCGGGTTCAGCCCGGCACGGACCCGTTCGATGGTGCCAAGCAGCTGGCTGAGCCCTTCAAGCGCGAAAAACTCGCACTGCAACGGCACCAGCACGGCGTCGGCTGCGACCAGCGCATTGACCGTCAACTGGCCGAGTGACGGCGGGCAATCGATGAGGACGTGATCGAAATGCGGGCCCTTTGCGAGAGCGTCGGCAAGACGGTGGCTGCGTCGTTCGAAGTCGATCAGTTCGACCTCGGCTCCCGAAAGCGCCGGCGTTGCCGGCAGGATGCGCAGCCCCGGAACGCGGGTCGAGCGCAGCCCGGCGGCGAGATCGGCGCTGCCGAGCAGCACTTCATAGATCGATGGGGTGCGGTCTCGCCGGTCTATGCCGATACCGGTCGAGGCATTGCCCTGCGGGTCCGAATCGACGAGCAGAACCGTCTGGCCGGTCGCGGCAAGGGCGGTTGCAAGATTGATCGCCGTCGTCGTCTTGCCGACACCGCCTTTCTGGTTGGCGAGAGCGATGATCATCGTCGGCGCACTCCCTTGGCGATGACGATCCGGGCGGCCGGATCGGTAAGGCTCGCTGCAAGGCGGTGATCGAACGCGAATCGCGCCGCCGCCGCTTCCAATTCATCGGCGAAGCGGGCGCCTTTGGGAAGCAGCCATTGCGTCCCGGAGCCGGCGAAGGGCAGGCCCCATTCGAAGAGTTGCGACATCGCTGCGAGCGCACGGGCCGTGATGATATCGAATTTCTGGCGGGGAAGCGTCTCGATCCGGCGGTTTTCGACAACGACACGATCACTGAGACCAATTGTTTCAACAACTTCGCTCAGGAAGCGGCACTTCTTGGCGATCGATTCGACCAGCGTAATCCGCGCCTCCGGATCGAGGATGGCAAGCACGAGCCCCGGGAACCCGGCGCCGGTTCCGACATCGAGCCATGATCGGCCAGTGCCCACCAAGCCAAGCAGCTGGGCCGAATCGGCGAAGTGACGATGCCATAGCTGCGGCAGCGTGCTTGGTCCCACCAGATTCATTCGGGCCTGCCGCTCTTCCAGCAACGCCGCATAGCGATCGAGACGATCCAATGTTTCACGTGAAACATCGAACTGAACCGCGAATTGATCGCGGTCGTTCACGCGGCCTGCCGGGTGATCGGGAGGAGCGCGACGAGCGCCGCCGGCGTCACGCCGGGGACCCGGCTGGCCGCAGCGATGCTGTCCGGCTGGGCGGCAGCAAGGCGCTCGGCCATTTCGTGGCTGAGCCCGGCGACGGCGCGGTAGTCGACAGCAGCGGGCAGGCGCAATGCTGCGTCACGGCGTAGTGCCGCAATGTCGTCCTCCTGCCTCGCCAGATAGGTGGCATAGCCGGCATCCACCGCGAGCGACTGCAACAGCGGCTCCCCCACCAGGCAAAGTGCCGGCCAGACCTGACGCGCGACAGCAAGCGTCACCTGCGGAAAACGAAGCCAATCGATGGCCGAACGAACAATCCCGTCCTGCGAAACCTCCCCGCCCGCCAGCGCGATCTGGCGCGGCGAGGCCGAAAGCTGCTGAACCAACGCGCATGCCGCCGCTCGCTCCTTCTGATCTAGACGAAAGGCTTCTGCCTGGTCGGCTCCGACAAGCCCGAGCGTAATCCCGGTTTCCGTCAATCGCTCGGCTGCATTATCCACCCGCAGGCGCAGGCGATATTCGGCCCGTGAGGTGAACATGCGATACGGCTCGCTGACGCCTTGCGTGGTCAGGTCATCGACCATCACGCCGAGATAGGCTGTGGCGCGGTCTATGGTCAGCGGTGGCAAGCCGAGCGCCTCTGCAGCGGCGTTGGCGCCGGCGATCAGCCCCTGGCCGGCGGCTTCCTCATAACCAGTGGTGCCGTTGATCTGCCCGGCGAGGAAAAGTCCCGGCACCGCGGCGACCGCCAGGTGACGATCAAGGGCTCGTGGATCGACATGATCATATTCGATCGCATAACCGGGCCGCAGGATCTCGGCCTTTTCCAGCCCAACAATGCTGTGCAGAAACTCCGCTTGCACGGCCGCGGGGAGGGAAGTCGACAGGCCGTTCGGGTAGATCGTGATATCGTCATAGCCCTCGGGCTCCAGAAAGATCTGGTGCCCGTCACGGTCACCGAAGCGGACGATCTTGTCTTCGATCGAAGGGCAATAGCGCGGGCCAATCGAGGCAATATGGCCGCCATACAATGCTGACCGGCCGAGGTTGTCCCGGATGATGCGATGCGTCTTGCCGTTCGTGCGTGTGATCGCGCAGGGAATTGGCGGTGTCTGCGACCCGGCTCCAGCAGCAAAACGCGGGTCATCGGCGTCACCATACTGCCATTCGACAGCCGCCCAATCGATCGTTCGGCCATCGAGACGGGGCGGAGTGCCGGTTTTCAGCCGGGCCACGGGCAAGCCAAGTCGGCGCAATCGGTCGCCGAGTTGCGACGCAGCTGCGCCGCTGCGACCGCCAGCCAGCCGCTGGTCGCCGATATGGATGATTCCGCCGAGGAATGTTCCGGTCGTCAGCACCACAGCCGAAGCATCGAGGCGGCAATCGGCAAGGGCCACGCCGCAAACGCGCCCGCCATTGACAACAAGGTCGGTAACCTCGCCAGCCACCAAAGTCAGCGTCGGAGACATTGCGAGCGCTGCCTGCATTTCAGCGCGGTAGCGCCGACGGTCGACCTGGGCACGCGGTCCATGGACGGCCGGACCCTTGCTGCGGTTCAGGACACGCGATTGCAACCGCGCCAAATCGGTAACGCACCCCATGACACCGCCGAGTGCCTGGATTTCGCCGACGATATGTCCCTTGCCGATGCCACCGACCGCCGGGTTGCATGAAAGGGTGCCCGCATCGTTGAGGCGCATCGTCACCAATGCGACTCGCGCACCACGGCGCGCAGCCGCAGCCGCAGCTTCGCATCCGGCATGGCCGGCGCCGACGACAATCACGTCGTATCGGGATAATTTGAGCATTGCTTCGCCTTAATGGCTGCAGGGGCCGAGCGGAACCGCTTTCTCGCACCGGCGATGTTTCACGTGGAACACCCAACAACTGCGTGGACGCCTTGCCAGGCTTACTTCCCGACGCAGAAGCGGGAAAAAATCCGGCCGAGCACGTCCTCGACGCCAACGCGTCCAGCGACCAACCCGAAGGCCTGCGCAGCCTGACGTAGATGCTCGGATCGCAAAAGATCGTCGCTTGCCGCTGCCGAGGCCTGCAACGCGCCATAGGCCTTCGCAAAGGCTTCGCGATGACGGGCATGGGACAGCAATGCCGGCTCGCCAGGCCGAACGAATTCGCGTGCCCATTGCGCCAGCTTCGCGCGAAGCTCGATCACGCCGATCCCGGTCACTGCAGAAACATGCACTGTACCATCCAAAGCCACCCCGCCGAGGTCCGCCTTGGTCGTCACCGCAATTATCGGGATGCAATCCGAGAGGCTGCCGACGGGTGGCGAAACGAGCAAGCCGTCGTCGACTCTCAGCACAAGGTCCGCCGACGCAGCTCGCAGCCGGGCCCGGCGGATTCCTTCGGCCTCCACCGGATCCTCGCTCTCGCGCAGGCCTGCCGTATCGACGAGGACGACCGCTACGCCATCCAGATCGAGCGCAACCTCGATCGGATCGCGCGTCGTGCCGGGCAGGGCTGCCACGATAGCAACTTCACGTCGAGACAGGGCATTGACCAGGCTTGACTTTCCGACATTCGGAGGGCCGCTTACCACGATCGTCAGCCCGTCCCGCAGGCGAGCACCACGCGCCGCATCGTCGATCAGCGCCGCAAGTTCTGAAGCCATGGCCAGCAACCTTGCCGTCGTCGCCGGGGTGAGCCGTTCCGCCACATCGGCTTCATCCTCGGCAAAATCGAACGCCGCCTCCGCCTCGGCGAGCACATCGAGGCAACGGTCCCGCCAGGCATCCGCAAGCCGCGCCAGTGCGCCACCGGCAAGCGCCAGCGCCTGCGATCGCTGCGTCGTCGTTTCCGCCGCCACCAGATCGGCAAGGCCTTCGACCTGCGTCAGGTCAAGCCGGCCGTTGGCAAAGGCTCGCCGCGTGAATTCACCGGCCTCGGCCAGGCGCAATCCCGGCAGCGCAGTCAGCGCGGCAAGGACACCAGCGACCACCGCGATGCCGCCGTGGAGGTGAAGTTCCGCTGCATCCTCGCCGGTGGCACTGGCCGGCCCCTCGAACACCACCACCAGGGCCTCATCGAGCAACGCGCCATCGGCCGGATCGCGCAAGCGGCGCAACACCGCCCGGCGCGGCGGCGGCAAGCGGCCCGCCAGCGCCACCACCGCAGCGTGCGCCTGCGGCCCCGAAATGCGGATAACCGCGATCGCCGCCGGCGGCCGCCCCGATGCCAGCGCCACGATCGTCGCGCCGGCGCCGGCGGACGGCTGGCCGTCAATGGTCGTCAATGGTCGTCACGGCAACGCTAGGGTTTCGGAATACTGGCGAAGAACAGTTTCTGCCATTGTTCGAAGCCTTCCGAAACGCCGGGCATCCAGCTCCGCGTCAGGCGCTCGAATTCGGCCGGAGCAATGCCTTCGGTCATCATCGATTTCAGTTTTTCGAGGTACATGTCGTGTACCGGGGTCAGGTCTGGCAGGCCGAAAAAGGCACGCGCCTCTGCTGGCGTGCATTCGATATCGAAAGTGACCTTCATGGCGTCCCCATCCCGCGAGCCGCCTTGGCAGGCCGGCAACGCCAGTCTAGCCTTGCACGACGGGGCCGTACAATAGCGCCGCTGGCCGGCGGATTCCCGTTCGGTCTCAAGTGTTTGCGGGAAACCGTTCCGGAGAGCCAGGCATGCAGGCGGTGATTTTCGATACTGTCGGTGGCCCGGAGGTGCTGCGCCTCGTCGACGATGTCCTGCCCGCGCCCGGGCCGGGCGAGGTGCTGCTCCGCCATACCGCGATCGGGCTCAACTTCATCGATACCTACCACCGCACCGGGCTCTACCCCTTGCCACTGCCGAGCCGGCTCGGCTTGGAAGCAGCCGGGGTCGTCGAGGCCGTCGGCGCCGGCGTCACCCTGCAACCCGGCACCCGCGTCGGCTATTGCTGGGGGCCGATCGGCGCCTGCGCCAGCCACCGCATCATTGCTGCCGATCGCCTGGTGACACTGCCCGATGGCGTCAGCGGCGATGTCGCGGCGGCCGTGCTGCTCAAGGGATGCACCACCGAATTTCTCGTCGAACGCTGCGCGCGGATCGAGCCGGGGCAATGCGTGCTGGTCCACGCGGCTGCCGGCGGAGTTGGGCAGCTTCTGGTGCAATGGCTGAAACACATTGGTGCCCGGGTCATCGCCGTCGCCGGAACGCCCGAAAAAGTCGCGGTGGCGATGGCACTCGGCGCCGATCACGGCCTTGTTCAGGACGACGGTGTCGTTGCCGCCGTTCGCGCCATCACCGGCGGCCGCGGCGTCGATGTGACGTTCGACGGTGTCGGCAGGGCGACCTTCGAAATGTCGCTCGATTGCCTCGCCCGGCGCGGGCTGCACATCAGCTATGGCAACGCCTCGGGCGCAGTCGGCCCGGTCGATTTCGGCATCCTGTCGCGCAAGGGATCGCTGTTCGCCACCCGGCCGACCCTGTTCGACTACTACACCAACCGCAACGAAATCGAGACCCACGCCGGCCGGGTGCTCGATCTCGTCGCCCGCGGCGTGCTGAAGGTCAGCATCGGCCAACGCTACGCCCTCGCCGATATCGTGACCGCGCACCGCGACCTCGAAGCGCGGCGGACGACGGGCTCGACCGTGCTGGCGCCGTGACGGAAGGAAACAGGCGTATCCAGCCTAATTGTCCGCCAGCGTGTGGACCAGATCATCGAGGTAATCGCGGCCCTGCATCAGCGACTGGATGCCGATGCGTTCGTTGAGGCCATGGATGCCGTTGCCGTCGGCGTCGATGAAGGTGCCCGGAACGCCATAGGTCGGTATGCCGATCGGTGACAGGAAGATGCTGTCGGTGGCGCCGGTCGACATCGTCGGAGTGAAGGGCACGCCCGGGAAATGCTTTTTGGCCAGTGCGATCATCGGCCCGATCACCGCCGGGTTGAGCGGCGGTGCCGAGGCGACCGGACGGATCGGCGGTACCAGCGTTACCGCCACCTTGCTGTCGGCGATCGCCGCGACCAGCGTGCCGCGCACCGCTTCGAGATCCGACCCCGGGAACACGCGGCAATTGACATTGGCGGTAGCGCGCTGCGCCAGTGCATTGTTGGCGTGGCCGGCATTGACCAGCGTCGCCACGCAAGTGGTGCGGAGCATCGAGTGGAAGGTCGGATCGCGGCTGATGATGGCATTGGCGGCGGTATCGGCCGGGTTGGCGAGCAGGGCGGTGATGGCGGCGCCTGTTGGCGCCGGCGCCGTCGCAGCGGTGGTAGTGAAGAAGGTGCGGGTGGTGTCGTTGAACTGCACCGGGAATTCGAACGTGTTCACCGTCACCAGCGCGCGGGCAAGGTCGGTGACGGCGTTGTCGGGCCGCGGCACGCTGCTGTGGCCGCCCGGGTTGGTGGTTTCCAGCTTGAAATTCTGCACGGTCTTCTCGCCGACCTGAACAGCGAGACCCTGCGGCTTGCCATCGGTGCCATAGCGACCGCCGCCGCCTTCGTTGAGGGCATATTCGGCAGCGATCAATTCGGGCCGGTTCTTCGCCAGCCAATCGGCACCGTTGAAAGCGAAAGTGGTTTCTTCCCCGCAGGTCAGCGCCAGTTTGAGCGTGCGCTTCGGCACCTTGCCCGCTTGTTTGTAACGGATCAGCGTATCGGTCCAGATCGCCGCCTGTGCCTTGTCATCGAAGGTGCCGCGGCCATAATAATAGCCCTTGTCCTCGACCATGACAAAGGGATCGCGGGTCCAATCCTCGCGCCGCGCTTCGACGACATCGAGATGGCCGAGCAACAGGATCGGCTTCGCCTTCGGGTCGCTGCCCTTGAGCACGGCGACGATGCCGCCTTCTTTCGGCGCCGATGCATCGGCGAACAGGGTAATGTCGCTCGCCGCGAACCCCGCTGCCTTCAGGCGCGCTGACACTCGTTCCGCCGCCAGCGTGCAGCTTCCCGCCGACAGGCTGGTGTCGGTTTCGACAAGTTCCTTGAACAGTTCGCGGAACGCCGCCTGGTCGGGCCGCAGCTCGGCGGCAGTGGCGGGGGCGGCGATGAGGGCAGCGGCGATGATTGTTCTCATTCGGATTCCTTGAAAGAAAGGGGGTCTCCGGCGAGCAGGGGATGACCCCCCGGCGCCCCGTTTGTCTAGTACGCACGTCGGCCGGAGAGGGAACACCCGACAAAAGTGGGTCCAGGGGCTCAGCCCCTCGCCGTCGGAGGCTTAATTCTACTTCGAATATGCCTGGATCAGATCGAACAGATAATCCCGCTCGGCATACAGCCCCTCGACCGATTTGCGTTCGTTGAGGCCATGGACGCCGTTGCCATCGGGGTCGGAAAAGCGACCCGGGACACCATAGGTCGGGATGCCGTTGGCGTTGAGAAAGCGCCCATCGGTGGCGCCGGTGCTCATCGCCGGCAACAGCGGCACGCCGGGGAAATGCTTGTCCGCCAGTGTCTTGGCCGGTCCGAAGATCATCGGCGACAGCGGCGGCGGCGGCGGGGTCGGGCTGGGTTCGCCGAGCGGTTTCACGGTGATCGTCGCATCGGCGAGCGCCGCTTCGATCTGGCCATGCACCCTGGCGATCGAATCGCCGGGAAACATCCGGCAATTTACGTTGGCGCGAGCGCGCTGGGGGAGAGCGTTGTTGGCATGGCCGGCATCGAGCAAGGTCGCGACGCAGGTGGTGCGGAGCATCGAATGCCAGGCCGGATCGCGGCTGACGACGGCGTTGGCGGCGGTGTCGCCGGGGTCGGCGAGCAGTTTCGTCATCGCTGCGCCATTGTCGCCGCCGACGAGCTTCGCGGTTTCGGTAAAATAACTGCGCGTCGTGGCGCTGAACTGCACCGGGAATTCATAGGCGCCGAGGCGGACCAGTGCCGCCGAAAGCTCGTAGATGGCGTTGTCGGGCCGCGGCCGGCTGCTGTGGCCGCCCGGATTGCGCGCTTCGAGCGTGAAATCCTGATAGACTTTCTCGCCGGCCTGGAAGCCGAGCGAAACCTTGCGGCCGGCGGCGTCGCGGATGCCGACGCTGCCTTCGTTCAGGGCGAATTCGGCGTCGATCCAGTCGCGGCGGTTCTTCACCAGCCACTCGGCACCGTTGAACGGCCCGCCTTCCTCGCCGCAGGTCAGCGCCAGCTTGAGCGTGCGGCGCAGCGGCCTCGCCGCGGCTTTCAGGCGGATCATCGTGTCGGTGAAGATGGCGCCATGGGCCTTGTCGTCGCTCGCACCGCGGCCATAGAACCAGCCGTTTTCTTCGACCAGCACGAATGGATCGCGTTCCCAGTCGGCACGCTTGGCCTCGACGACATCGAGGTGGGACAGCAGCAGGATCGCGCGAGCGTTGCGGTCGCGGCCGGGCAGGGTCGCAACGATCCCGCCGTCCTGCGGGCGATCGGCGGAACCGGGGAAAAGCCTGACGTCGCTGTCGGGATAGCCCGCCGCCTTCAGCCGCGCTGCCATGCGGGTCGCGGCGAGCGTGCAACTGCCCGTCGAAACCGTCGTGTCGGTCTCGACAAGTTCCTTGAACAGCGCCTTGAAAGCCGTCTGGTCAGGGCGTTCGGCCGCCGAAACGATCGAAGCCGGCGCAGCCAGCAGGGCAGCAGCGATCAACATCCCACGCATCACTTCACCTCCCCATAGGCTTTGGCCAGGTCGAACAGATAGGCACGGCCGGCCATCAGGCCCTTCACCGAAATACGCTCGTTGAGGCCATGGGCGTTGGTGCCGGGTTCGGCGAAAAAGCCGGGTACGCCATAGGTCGGGATGCCGGCAGCGATCAGGAAGCGGCCGTCGGTGGCGCCGGTGCTCATCGTCGGGACCACGGGCACGCCGGGCCAGTGCTTCGCTGCGATCTTTTTGGCGGTGCCGAAGACTTCCTCGGTCAGCAACGGCGGCGGGTTGACGGGGTTGACCGGCGGGATGGCGGTGACTGTCACCGGCGCATCGCCGATCGCTGCGACCAGCGCCGCGCGGACTTCCTCGGGCTTGTCCGACGGAAACATCCGGCAATTCACGGTGGCCTTGGCACGCTGTGGCAGCGCGTTGATGGCATGGCCACCATCGAGCAGCGTCGCGACACAAGTGGTGCGAAGCATCGAGCCGAAGCGCGGATCGGCCGAAACCAGGGCACTGGCCTCGGCATCGCCGGAGTCGGCGACCAGCCGCGCCATCGCCGGGCCGACCGGCGCCGGCGTCATCGTCGCCATGCTGGAAAACATGTTCCTGGTCACATCGTTGAAGCGCACCGGGAATTGGTGCGCTGCCATGCGGCCGAGCGCGGTGGCGAGGGCGTAAATGGCATTGTCCGGCCGCGGCACGCTGCTGTGGCCGCCGGGGTTGGTCGCTTCGATGACGAAATTCTGGGTAACTTTCTCGCCGGCCTGGAAGCCCAGCGCCAGCGGCGAGCCATCGGCCTTGAGTGCGCCGGAGCCGCCCTCGTTCAGCGCGAAATCCGAGCGGATCCAATCGGGGTGTTTTTCGATCAGCCAGCGGATGTTGTTGATGCGCGGCAGCGATTCCTCACCGCATGACAGCACCAGCTTCAGCGTGCGCTTCGGCCGGGCACCGGCGGTGCGCAGCCGGATCAGCGTATCGGCCCAGATCGCTGCCTGCGCCTTGTCGTCGGCCGTGCCGCGGCCGTAAAGATAGCCGCCTTCTTCGACGAGGGTGAACGGATCGCGGGTCCAGTCCTCGCGCCGCGCTTCGACCACGTCGAGATGGGCGAGCATCATGATGGCGCCCCTGGTGGTGTCGCTGCCGGCCATCGTCGCGATCAACCCGCCGTCGAGGGGCAGGCCTTCGGGGACGAAGACATTCAATTCGCTGTCGGTGAACCCGGCGGACTTCATTCGCGCTGCGATCCGGCGCGCGGCGGTGGTGCAATCGCCGACCTTGTGATCGGTGTTGGTTTCCACCAGTTCCTTGTAGAGCGCCCGGAACGCTGCCTCGCCGCTGTCGGCAGTCTGGGCAGTGGCTGGCATTGCGAACACGGCCGCAGTGGCAGCGGCGAGCAGGATCTGGCGCAAGTCTGTTTCCCCTTGGATTTGCCCCATGTGAGCCGAAATCCGGCGCTGGGGCAAGCCGGGAAACAGCCCCCGGAAGTTCACATATTTACCGAAATCGCACGATTTCGCGCTTGCCGTCGGGCCTCGATGCGCCGGCAGCTTGCCCAACGATAGCGAACATATCCGATCGGGTGCCTGTAGGACACAGGCCGCGGTCAGTCGCGCAGCAGTTCGTTGATCGCCGTCTTGCCGCGGGTCTGGGCATCGACGGTCTTGACAATGACGGCGCAGTAGAGGCCCGGGCCGGGCGAGCCATCGGGCAGCGGCTTGCCCGGCAGGCTGCCGGGAACGACGACGGCAAAAGGCGGCACCCGGCCGATGTGGATTTCGCCCGTCGCCCGATCGACGATCTTGGTCGAAGCGCCAAGGAAGACGCCCATCGACAGCACGGCGCCGTCGCCGACCACCACCCCTTCGGCAACTTCGGCGCGCGCGCCGATGAAGGCACCATCGCCGATGATGACCGGGCCGGCCTGCAGCGGTTCGAGAACGCCGCCGATACCGGCGCCGCCCGAGATATGGACGCCCTCGCCGATCTGCGCGCAACTGCCGACCGTCGCCCAGGTATCGACCATGGTGCCGCGGCCGACGCGAGCGCCGATGTTGACGAAGCTGGGCATCAGCACGGCGCCGGCAGCGATATGGGCGCCGCGGCGGACGATGGCACCCGGAACGGCGCGAAAGCCGGCATCGCGAAAGCGTGTTTCACTCCAGCCGGTGAATTTCGACGGCACCTTGTCGAACCAGTTGGTGCCGCCAGGCCCGGGCATGACCTGGTTGTCGTTCAAGCGGAAGCCGAGCAGCACGGCTTTCTTCAGCCATTGGTGGGTGATCCAGCCGCCGTCGCCATCGGGTTCGGCAACCCGCGCATCGCCGCTGTCGAGCAGTTCGATCGCGGTATCGACTGCTTCGCGATAGGGGCCGGTGGTTGCCGGCGACAGGCTGTCGCGAGCGTTCCAGGCTTCGTCGATACGCTGTGCCAGATCGGTCATGCTATGGCCTCCAGCCGGGCGACGACATCGGCCAGCCAGCTGCCGACATCGGGGGTGATGAAATCGATATGGTCGCGGGCGTCGCCGGGCCCCTGTTCGGAGCCGTTGTCGATCCACACCGTCGTCATGCCGATGGCCTTGGCCGGCACCAGGTTGCGCGCCATGTCCTCGACAAAGGCAGCCCGCGCCGGATCGATGCCGTGCACCGTGCAGAGATTGGCATAGGCCGGCGCCTGCGGCTTGGGGACATAGCCGAGGGCATGGATATCGTGCAGGCCGTCGAAACTTTCGGACAGGCCGAGGCGCGCCAGCACCCGTTCCGCATAGGGGGCATCGGCATTGGTGAAAACGAACTTGCGCCCGGGCAGCCGGGCGATCAGGTCGGCAAGCTCGGGATGCGGGCTGACGACATCGATATCGACATCGTGAACCTCGTTCAGAAAGGCGTGCGGATCGACACCGTGCAATTCCATCAGGCCGGGCAGGGTCATGCCATGGCTGTGGAACAATTGCTTCTGCAGCCGCCGCGCCTCGATGGCATCGACACCCAGCAGGCGCTGGATGAAACCGCCCATCCGCACGTCGATCTGGGCGAACAGCTGCGCCGACGCCGGGTAGAGCGTATTGTCGAGATCGAAGATCCAGCTGTCGATATGGTCGAGCATGGCGCCGGCTGTAGGGCGGCGCGCGGCGTCTGAAAATCGAAAACTCGTCGTTGCTGCGCGCGGCTCCGCTGCGCATTTGACAAGCCGGCGCCGCGGGCCGAACCGGCGAGCCAGGCCCGGGAGCAGTTGTGATGACGGTTTTTGCCAATCTGATCGGTGGCGCGTGGCGCGAAGCCGCCGCATCGCGCGCCAATATCAACCCCAGCGATACCGGCGATTGCATCGGCGATTATGCCAGCGGCGACGCCGGCGATGTCGCTGCGGCGGTCGCTGCTGCCACGGCTGCCGCGCCGGGCTGGGCGCGAACCGGGCCACAACAGCGCAGCGATGCCCTCGATGCCATTGCCGGCGCGCTGCTGGCGCGGCGCGCCGAACTCGGCAACCTGCTGGCGCGCGAGGAGGGCAAGACTCTTCCCGAAGCGATCGGCGAAGTGGTGCGCGCCGGCCAGATCTTCCGCTTCTTTGCCGGCGAAGCGCTGCGCGGCGCCGGCGAGATGCTGCCGTCGCTGCGGCCGGGGGTGAAGGTGGAAATCAGCCACGAACCGCTCGGTGTCGTCGGCATCATCACGCCGTGGAACTTTCCGATCGCCATTCCGGCGTG
>JBBQWE010000070.1:0-14008 GCA_038210855.1 Sphingomonadales bacterium
GCTCGATTGCAGACTGCTCGTCGGGGAACGCCGACATCATCTGCATGAGGGTTTCGAACTGCTGCTTTTTCGGGGCGATCTTTTCCATACCCCCTTCTGCCATTCAAATCAGATTGGGTCAAGTAGGTATATAGGTCCCAAATACATCTTACAACAGCTCGACCGCAATAGTTTGATGTTTTCGACACAATATCAAGGTTTTGTATAAGGACGGACGCTACCAGGAAGCCAACGTCGCGATATCTCATAAATCAGACCGGTAGTTGAATTTTTTTCGCCAGGATAGATAGGTTTTCGTTCCTGCAAAGGAACGGACATGGCCATCCACCCCCACGCCCGCGATTGGGAAGCTTCCGACCAGGTGTACTTCGATTTGCTCCGAGGCCGGCCGTCTGTCGTGCGCTCTAACCTCACGCGGAAAGTGGGAGCGCTTCGTCGGCATGGCGCTTTCCATCGCAAAATTGGGATCACCAATGACCCTGTGAGGCGTTGGGCGCAGGCCTGCCGTGGCCAAGGATGGCTTTACATGAGCATCACCTATAAATCCTCAAGTTATGGACATATTTGCGAATTAGAAAGGTTTTTCTAGAGCGATTTCGATCCGACGCAATGTGGACGCCCGGATGATATTATAATTTAGTTACCGGCGGCGGCGGAAGAGTTCCCGACCAAGGCCCATTTTGACTTTACCTTGTCTCTGCGCCAAAGCACTCAAGGATAGGGACGTAGTTGCGGAAATAGGGTTTACTGAGCTGTAAGTTCTTATTGATTTAGCGCGACAGGCTCGCCGTCCAGGCTTCGATCTGTTGGGTCAGGCTGTCGCCGACGGCGCGGGCGGCGGCGACGGCGCGGTCCATGGCGGCATATTGGCGGACCAGCGTGTCGCGATAGGTGGCCAGCCGCTGGTCGATCTTTTCGAGGTCGCTCGACAGCCGGCTGCGCTGGCTGGACAGGCCGGCAGACGCGGGGGTAACCAGCTCGGCGAGTGATTTCAGCCGGTTCGGCTGGCTCGACAGCGCCGGTGCCGCCATCGTCTTGAGCAGGCCTTCGGCATCGGCGAGGCGTTCCGGCGACAGGCCGGCAAGCCGCGAGGCATCGAAAGTGATGGCGCCGTCGCGCGCGATCCCGAAGCCGAGATCGGCGAGCCGCATGCCATTGGCCTGGGGGATGGCGGCGCCGATCAGGCTGGCGATGCGCTGATCGACACTGCGCGCGGTGGGGTCGCCGAGCAGTGCACCCGGCGCGGTGTCACCGGACGCGGAGCGGCGGAAATCGCCGATCAGGCCGCGCATCGCGCCGAGCGTGGTGGCGAGATCGGCGAGGGTCGCTTCGAGCGCCGCCGGGTCGCGCGCCGCGCCGAGCGTGGTGGTGCCCGGATCGGCGCGCAGCAGCGTCATCCGGGTGCCGGGGACAAGGTCGTCGATGCTGTTGCCCGGCCGCGTCACTGCGATGCCGTCGAGCACCAGTTCGGCATCGCCCGCGGTGGCGGCGACTGCCAGCACCGGCGCGGTCGGGGTGTAGCGGAACCGGTCCAGCCCAGGGTCGCCGGCGGCGGGCGCGGCAGAGATCGTGAAGGCCTGGGCAATGCCATCGGTTCCGCGCAGCGACAGGCTGGCGCCGGCGGCGCTGGTGATGATGCCGGCGGTGATGCCGCTGCCGCTGGCATTGATGGCATCGCGCAGGCCGGCAAGGCTGTTGTTTTCGTTGGTGATATCGATGGCGAAGCTGCGGCCGTCACCGGCGAAGGCGAAGCCGCCGGCGATCTCGCTGCGGCGGCCGAGCGCGATGGTCAGCGTCCCGCGGCCGACCGGGGCATCGGCATTGGCCAGTGGCGCCGCGGTCAGCAGTTGCGCGCTGGCAAGGCGGGTGACGGTGATGTTGGAACGAAACCCCGCCGCGGGGCCATCGCCGAGCCGGGCGATCGCGACCCGGCCGGCATCGCTGCTGACCGGCACCAGCCCGAGCGCCCCGGTCTTCAGCCGCGCATCGAGCGAGGAGGCGATGCCGAGCAGCGATGACTTGACCTCGGCGAGCGCCGAAATCCGCGCATCGAGCGCCGTCCGCCGTGACGCAAGCGGCGAGGTCCGCTGCTCGCGCTCGACAGCGACGAGGTCGTCGATCAGCCGGCCGGTGTCGATGCCGGAGCCGATGTTGAACCTGCTGACGATGCTTTCCATGGTGATCGGTTGACGGCGGCGGTTCGGAAACGTTGCGGCCTAAAGCGCCAGCCCCGATCCCGGGCGGCGGCGAGCGCCGGTTTCGTCGAAATCGAAATCGGGCGGCACCGGCACCGGCGGCGCCGCTTCGCTTTCGGGGGCGTCGAAGCTCATGACGAAGGCAAGGATGGTGGCGACCGCGGCGAACAATTCCTCGCGCACCGGTTCACCGCGCCGAGCAGTGAAGAACAGCGCGCGCGCAAGGCGCGGGGAACGGATCACCGGCACGCCGAGGTCGCGCGCCGCAGCGACGATGGCGGCGGCGATTTCCAGCCGGCCCTTTTCGATCACCACCGGCGCTGCGTCGCTGCCGGCGTCGTAGCGCATGGCGACGGCGAAATGCAGCGGGTTGACCACCACCACGGCGGCATCTTTCAGCGATCCGGCGAGGCGGCGGCTGGCGGCGGCGAACTGCGCCCGGCGGATGGCGGCCTTGATCTCCGGGGCACCGTCGTTCTGGCGGCTTTCGCGGCGGATTTCGTCGCGGCTCATCTTCAGCCGGTTCTCGCGGATGACGAAACTGGCGCCGGCGTCGACGGCCGCGATGGCGACAAGCAACAGCGCGCCGGTGGCGGCAACGCGCACGATAGCGCCGCCGATCGCAGCGACGCTTCCCGCTTCGACCAACGCCGGCAGCATCGGCACCACGACGAATTGCGCCAGCGCCGCGACTGCCGCCAGCTTGAGCAGTGCGGTGACGCCGCCGGTGGCGCCGCTCGCCGAAAACAGCCGGCCGATGCCCTTGGCCGGGTCAAGCCGCGAGACCTTGGGGACGAGGGCCGACAGACTGGCTCGCCGCGTCGTCGCCAGCGCCAGTGCGGTGCTGGCCAGCGCGATCGCTGCCGCGATGGCAACCGGCACCGCCAGCGGAACGGCGGCAGCGACCGCGGCGAAGGACAGGCCGTGATCGCCGGCGCTTGCCAGAACCAGCGCCAGAAATCCGGCCAGATCGTGCCACAGCCACGGCCCGGCGAGCATCAGCGCCGCCGCCGCCACCACCAGCGCCACGGCGGGGCCGATTTCGCGCGGTTGCCAGACATCGCCGTCGTCGATCGCCTGCTGGCGCCGGCGCGGAGTAGGTGCTTCGGTACGCTCGCCGCCCTCCGCCATGGTTCAGAACAGCGCCAGCGCGGCGTGCAGCGTCGTGACCGATCGCGCCTGCAGGGCCCCGAACGCCAGCGGCAACGCCGCTGCAAAGGCCAGCAGCAGCGCTGCCGGGCCGACCGACATCGCGGCGAGCTGCGGCGCGGCACGCGAAGCGATGGCGACGAGCAGATTGCCGATCAGCAGCAGCCCGACCAGCGGCAGCGCCAGCCGCAGCGCGCCGGCGAACAGCACCAGCCCCTGGGCCGCGACCAGTTCAGGGGACACTTCGACGCCGGCACCCACGCGAACCCCTTCCGCCAGGCCAGCGAGCATCAGCAACGGCCCGTCGATCCCGAGGAACGCGCACCACATCACCGCCATGTACAGCCCGCCGAGCACCGAAACGCTGCCGCCGGCGCCGGCGAGGCTGGCAAAGCCGAGCCCGAGCATCGTCGCCGCCACTTCGCCCGCCAGCTGCGCCGCAGCGAAGGCCAGTGCGATGGCAAGCCCGGCGATCAGCCCGGCCAGCACCTCCCCCGGCAGCATCGCCGGCGTCAGCGGCACGGCCCCGGGCGCAAAACAGGCAAAGGCCGCCAGCGCCGATGCCACTGCCAGCCGGGCTCGCCATGGCAGCACCATGCCGGCAAAGGGCGGCAGCACCGCCAGCATCGCCAGCGGCCGCACTCCGGCAATCGCGAAACGCAGCATCAACGCCAGGCCATCGCCCTGCGGCCCGAACCAGGCGGGAAAGGCTTGCGCCAGCCCGGCACTCACCGGATCGCTCCGACCATGTCGAGCAGGCCGGTGGTCAGGAAATCGCCCAGCCCGCGCATCACGCCATCGCCGGCGACGGCAATCACCACCACCAGCGTCGCCAGCTTGGGCAGGAACGACAGGCTTGCCTCGTTGATCGACATCACCGTCTGCACCAGCCCGACGAGCACGGCGACGACGAGCACCGGCACCAGGAACAGTGCAGCGTCGCCGGCGAACAGCATCACGCCGGCGCGGGTGATATCGGCGAGCGCGCGATCGTCGGGCATGTCCGCCGCCACACGTATCAGTCCGATCACCCGCCGAAGCTCCGCGCCAGCGCACCGAGCACCAGGGTCCAGCCATCGATGGTGACGAACAGCGCCAGCTTGACCGGCAGGCTGACGGTGGCAGGGGAGATCATCATCATGCCGAGCGCCATCAGCACCGAAGCGACGATCAGATCGATGATCAGGAACGGCAGATAAATGACGAAGCCGATCTGCAGCGCCGTCTTCAATTCGCTGGCGACAAAGGCCGGCAGCACCACCGCCAGCGGCACATCGATCGGACGCGCGAACGGCCCGGCCCGCGCGATTTCGGCGAATTTGCGCAAGTCGGCCTCGCGCGTCTGGGTCAGCATGAAGCGTTTCAGCTCGTCACCGGCGCGGCCGATGGCGGCTTCGGCAGGCAGGCTGCCGGCGACCATCGGCGCCCAGGCGCCGTCGTGGATCACCGCGAGGCTGGGCCGCATGACGAACACCGTCATCAGCAGCGCGATGCCGACGATCAGCTGGTTCGGCGGGCTTTGCCCCAACCCCAGCGCCTGCCGCAGGATGGCAAGCACGATGACGATGCGGGTAAAGCTGGTCATCATCAGCAGCGCTGCCGGCAGCAGGGTGAGCGCCGACATCAGCAGCAGGATCTGCAGCGATGCCGACAGCGGCGGCAGCGCAGCCGCGGCCTCCGGGCTCATGGCGTCTTGCCTGCCGGCAAATCGACATCGGCCTCGGCAAGGCAGGCAAGGCCGGCGCGCGACTGACCGACGAGCAGGCGGCGGCCGCCGAATTCGATGACCAGCAGCCGCGTTCCCGGCCCCAGCGGCAGCGCCTGCACGATGCGCGCGTCGCTGCCGCTGCCAAGCCCGATGCTGGCGCGCAAGCGTTCCGACCAGCCGCGCCAATGGCCCACCCCGCTGCCCCAGCGCCCGGGGCCGACGGCGGCGTGCGGTGGCCCGGCGTTCACCCCGCGGCTCCCGGCACGATCTCGATCAGCTTGACGCCGAAACGATCGCCGATGGCGACGATCTCGCCGCGAGCGATCAAGCGTTCGTTGATCAGCACATCGACCGGTGCGTCGACGCGGCGATCGAGAATGTGGACGCTGCCGACCTCCAGCGCGAGGACCTCGCGCAGCGGCAGCCGCACGGCGCCGACTTCCACCGAAAGCCGCACGGTGATCGCACCAAAGGCCCCCAGATCCGCAGCGGCCTCCAGGCCGCCCGGCGTGATGGCGTTCATGTCCGGCCTCCCGCCGGTGTCACCGCGATGGCCACGATGGTCGCCTGCTGCCGGCCATCGGCGAGCGAAGCGACGGTGGCGCGGCCGATGCGATGTTCACCGATCAACAGCGGCATTTCCGGGTTGGGGTCGATCGGCACCACCAGCCCGGCGCGCAGCGGCAGCAGCGCGGTGAGCAGCGTTTCGGCACTGGCGAGTTCGACCCGAAGGCGCAACGGCAGGTCGGCGACGAAAATGCGCGCACGCGGCGCCGCCGGGTTCGCCGGCAACGGCGGCGGCGCCGGCACATGGGCATGGCCGGCGACATCGCCGCAGGCGATATCGAGATCGAAGCCGCCATGATCGTCGGGCGGCCAGACACGCTGTGCCACATCGTCGAGCGTCGCTGCGATGGCGGCGGCATAGCGTTGCCCGGCGCTGCCCGGCGCGATCGCCCCGGCGCGCGCCGGATCGCCGCCCATGCGCAGTGTCATCAGCAGCGCCGCCAGCGGTTCGGCGATCCGTGGCCCGCCGGGCGCCGTTGCCCGGCCGGGCAGCACCTGCACCTCGGCGCCGAACAATCGGGACAGCGCGCGCGCCGCCGCGATCAGGAACGGCCCGAAATCGGCATCGTCGGCGCGGGTCGTCCCCGGTGCCAGCGGCGGCGGCAGCCAGGGCAGCGGTTCGCCGCCATCGGCAAAGGCTTCGGAAACGATGCCGGCGCCGGTCATTGCACGACCAGGCTGGTCAGCAGCACGTCTTCGATGCTGGCGTGTTCGGTCTTGGCCTTCAGCACTTCGTTGATGGCGACGCGCAGCCGGCCGCGCAGCTTGTCCTTCGCCACCCGGTCGGCAACATCGGCTTCGGACAGGTCACCCAGAACGGCGAGGACGGCGGAAACCAGCGCCGGCTTGTGCTTTTCGATTTCGGCGACGGCGTCCTCGCCGCCGGTGGTCGACACCGACAGCCGCAATTGCAGATAGCGGCCGGTATCGACGAGGTTCGAGGTGAAGGCGTTGTCGATTTCGGCATATTGCACCGGCGCCGAAGGAGCGTGCGCCGCAGCCGGAGCGGCGGCGCCGCCGCCGCCGGCAAGGCCGCTCGCCACCAGGCCGATCGCCGCACCGGCACCACCGGCGACGGCGCCGATGACAAGGGTCAGCATCGGCAGCAGGCGCATGAGGAGGCCGGGCTTGCGCGCGGTCGCATCGCCGGGGTCGGGCGCCGGAGTGGCAGGGGGGCTGGCGGCTGTCATCGGCTTTCCTCAGGCATAGCGATCGGTGGCGGGGGTGGCGGCGAGCGGCGGAGCTGGCGGCGGCCCGGCCATGGTGGCGGCAGTGGGGGCGGCCGGGCGCGGCCGCGGGTCGCCGGCGTGCGGCTGGCTGCCGGGGCTGCCGCCGGACAAGCCGTTCTGTGCGCCGGCGCCGCCGGCGACATCGAGCGATTGCAGCCGGAAACCCTGGGCAGCGAGATCGGCAGCAAGGCGCGGCGCTTCGGCAAGCAGCGCTGCCGCCGCCGGGGCGGTATCGGCGGCGAGGCTGACGCGCAGGTCGCCCGCGTCACCGCCAAGGCCGATCCGCACCACGCCGAGCCGTTCGGTGGCCAGCGCAATGGCCGCCTGCAGCGCGGCATCGGGCGCGGCGGCGTCGGCGGTGGCGCGGCCGGGCCGCGCCGGTGCAGCCGCGTTGCTGTCGGTCGGCGTCGCGACCGGCGGCGCGTCGGCGGCAGGCGCCGGCAGCGGGCCGCCGCCTTGGGGCAGCGGAGCATCCGGCGACCGGTCGAGGATGGCATGGATGCCTTCCGCCTCGCCGGACGGCATGCGGGCGGTGGTTGCGGGCAGCGGCAAGACCGGCAGCGGCGGCGAAGCTGCAGCGAGGGCAGCGGCACCAGCGGGTGCGGCGCGATCGGCAGTTTCGGCAGTGCCGCGACGCTCGTCCGGGCCGGCAGGAGCAAAGACTGCGCTTGTCGACGGTGTCGATCCCGCCGACTTCGCTGCCGCCGGGTGCGACAGCAGCGTTGCAAGCGGACCGGTCGGAAATTCGCTTGCCGTGAAAGCGGCCGACGCACCCGGTTCCGCATTTTCCGACAGCGGCTGCGGCTGCGACAGCAACTGCGGCTGCGGTGTCGACCTCGTCGGCATTGGGACTGCCGAGCGGTCGGATGCCGGGATAGTCATGGTTGCAGCCAGGCTTGCGCCAGGCTGGAACCTTGAAGGCCCGGCAGTTGTGCCGGCCGGCAGGGCGGCCGCAGCGACCGGCAAATCCGCTTGCCGCGCCGTCCGGGATGGGCCTGCCGGGGGGGCCGCATCCGGTGCCGGCACGCCGCTTCGCGACAATGCCGGCAGCGCGCTCGCTGCCATCGCTGCCGACGCCTGGCGACCGGCGACGCCGGGCGGCACCGCTTCGGAGGTCGGCAAAGGCGCTGCACCGGGCGCAGGCACGGGCGTCGCCATGGTCGCAAGGGATACCGGACCGGCTGCAGCCGCCACTTCGATGCCGTCGACAATCGGCACGGCGGAGCGATTGCCGCGTGGTCGTGGCGGCGGCCCGGCAGGATCGGCGGCGGCGGGCGCGCCATCGCCTCCGGTCGGCTGCGCCAATGGCCACGGCGGCGGCGCGAGCGCTGTCGGCGGTGGCCCGAGCGGTTCGGTCGCATCGCGAGCGGCTGTCTCGGGCGTATCCGGCGAAGATGCCATTGCCTCGCTTGCTTCGCTGCCGGAGCGCGGCGCGCCGGCAGCGGCGCCCGGCGGCGAACCGGCAGCCGGCGGCGAACCCGCCGCGCCGGCACGAAGCGGAGCCATCGCAATCGGCCGGCCATCGCCGGCGCGCGGCGCCACGGCCGCGGTCCCCGGCAGACGGCGCGGCTCCGCCCCGGCAAGTGCCGGCGGCGGCGCTGGCATGCCGGTGGCGGCGGCCGAAGTTGCAGCGCCGGCGGGCGCGCCCGGCGTATTCGTGGCGGCCGGATGGGCTGACCTGATGGCGCCTTGCGGCGCGCCTGTCTTGACGGCGCCTTGCGGCGCGCCAGTCTTGACGGCGCCTTGCGGCGCGCGTGTCTTGGTAGCGCCTTGCGGCGCGGGGCCGGCGGCGATCGTGGAGACAGCAACCGCGACGGCCGGCCCGGCAGCAACGCCAGCGGGCAGCGGCGGCGTCACACCGCCGGGAGGCGCCGGCCCACCTGCCGGGGGTTGCCCCACCTCCTCGCGAACCGGCTGCACCGGCGGCACGGCGCGCCCGAAGCTGCGCTCCCCCGGCGGCAGCGCCGCAACGAGCAACGCCGCGAAACCGCCGCCCGGCGCCTCGCCGGCCGGGCCGGGCTGCAGCGGCAGCGCGGCCCCGGCGGCAATCGAGGACAGCGGTATCGTCATGGCTCCCCCTGCCGCCGGGCGAGCGCCGCATCGACGGCCGCCTGCGCGCGCGCCAGTGCCGTCGCCAACGCATCGCGTTCGCTGCGGCGCACCGCCAGCCGCACCGCCAGCTGTTCGGCCAACCCGCCGAGCATCGCCGCCGTGCCGGCGCGGGCGACGAGCGCTCCGGCCGACGCCCGGCCCGGCGTCGGTGCCGCCGCCGCGACCAGGCCGGCAACACGATCGATCAGGTCGGTATCGCCGCGCACGGCCGCCTGTGCCCGGCCAAGCGCCGCCATCGCATGGCGAGCGCGGATACGGCGCACGCGGATCAGCCGATCGAGCCGCGGATGGCCCGGCGCGCTCATCGGCCCACCAGTTCGGCAAGGTCGCGGCGAGCATCGCTGGCGGCGATGCGCTCGCCGCGCGGCTGGCAACGATAGGCCTCCAGCCGCGCCGCCAGCGCCAGCGCCGCATCGAGTTCGGGGTCGCTGCCGGGGGCATAGGCGCCCATCAGCACCAGATCGCGATTGTCCTCGACCAGCGCGGTCAGGCGGCGGAAGCGCGCGGCGGCGGCCAGATGTTCGGGCGCACAGACATCGGCCATCACCCGGCTGGCGGAACGAACAAGATCGATCGCCGGGAACTGGCCGCGCCCGGCCAGCCCGCGCGACAGCAGGATATGGCCATCGAAAACGCCGCGCGCCGCATCGACGACCGGATCGGCACCATCATCGCCTTCGGCGAGAACGGTGGCAACCAGGCTGATGGCGCCGCCGCTGGCGCGCTCGCCGCCGGCGCGTTCCGCCAGCGCTGAGATCAGCGCCATGGCCGATGCCGGATAGCCGCGGGCGCCACTGGCCTCATCGCGCGCCATCGCGACTTCGCGAGCGCCGTGGACGACGCGGCTGAGGCTGTCGAGGATGAGCAGGACATGCGCGCCGTGCCTGCGAAAGCCTTCGGCGATGGTGAAGGCGCGCTGGGCACCGCGCACTCGCAGCAGCGGTGCCTCGTCGGCAGGGACAGCAAGCGTGATGGTGCGGCCGCGCGCTTCGCCGACCAGCTCGCGTTCGACGAAATCCGTGATCTCGCGGCCGCGCTCGCCGATCAGCGCGACGATGACAACGTCCGCCGCAGCCCAGCGCGCGATCTGGCCGAGCAGCACCGATTTGCCGACTCCGGTGCCGGCCATGATGCCGACCCGCTGGCCGCGGCCAAGGCTGAGCAGGCCATCGATGGCGCGAACGCCGGTTTCCAGGCTTTGCGTCACCGAAAGCCGCTGTGCCGGAGCGAGCGCGCCGCCGCCGGCGGGCAGCCGCCATGGCGCGCGGATCGGCCCGCCGCCGTCGAGCGGACGGCCGAGACCATCGATGACCCGGCCGAACAGCGCCGGGCCGCAGTCGATATCGTCCGCCACGCCATCGGCGATCACTGCGGCGCCGGGGGTGATTCCGGAAAGCGGTTCCAGCCCCATCAGCAGCGCGCGGCCATCGGCGAAACCGATGATTTCGGCTGGCTGCCCTGCCGGACCGACGAGCGCGCGGCCGCCGACCAGCGCATCGACACCGATTGCCGTGACCAGCGTGCCGTCAAAGCCGACGACTCGCCCGCCGCGGCGCAGCGGCAGCGGTTGCGGGCGCGCGGCGGCGATCGCCAGGCCGAGGGCAGCGCTCGCCGTCATGCGAGATCCGCCAGTGCAGCCGCCAGCCGGCGCGGCAGGTCGACGGGAACGACAAAGTCCGGCCCGGCGAGGTGGAAGGCGCGGCGGTCCAGCTGCGGATCGGCGCGCGTCGCCAGTGCAGGCAGATGCGGCTCCAGTTCCGCCAGCGTTTCGGGGTGCGCGCACAGCGTCGGCGGGCCGGCGGTTTCGACCAGCGCCAGCGCCGCCCGCGCCAGGGGCAGCAGCGCCGCCGGTTGCGCCAGTTCGGCGGCAAGCACCGTTTCGACCAGCCCGCGCACCAGATCGGCGAGCGCCGGCGCCAGCGCCGCGGCATCGATGGCGCAGGCGGCATGCAGCGCGGCCGCAGCCTGCGCCAGATCGGCGCGCAGCGGTGCCAGCCGCGCTTCGGCCGCCGCAGCGCCTGCGGCATGGCCGGCGTCGAAGCCGGCAGCCTCGCCCGCGGCCCGCGCTTCGGCCCGGATGGCGTCCAGATCGGGCGGCGGCGGCGCTTCGGGCGCTTCGGCAACCAGCCGCGGCGCCAGCCGATCGAGCAGCAGCGCCAACCCCGTTTCGGGCGCCAGCACCGGCGCTCGCGCCGGCGCCTTCACCGTCTGCGGCCACAGCACGGCTTCGCCTGCGGCGAAACGATCAGACATAGGCGCCTGCGGCGCACGATCAGACATAGGCGCCTGCGGCGCCGGGCATCATGATGCTGCCGGCCTCGCCCAGCCGGCGGACGACGGCGCACAGTTCGGCCCTCGCCGCTTCGACTTCGGCGCGTTTCATCGGCCCGCGTTCGGCGAGTTCGTCCTGCAATTGCGACGCCGCGCGGCTCGACATCGCAGCGAACACCCGGTCCAGAATGTCGGCGTCCGCTCCCTTCAGCGCCACCGACAGCAGCGCCGGATCGGCCTCGCGCAGCACCAGCTGCATGTCCTTGGGGCCGAGCGCCATGATGTCGGCAAAGACGAATTGCTGCGCCGCGACATCGTCGGCAAGCGCCTGGTCGACACCGGCGAGCGCATCGAGCAGCAGCTTGCGATTGGCCGACAGCTTGACCAGCCGCGCCGTGAAATCGGTGCCGGCAAGCGCGGTATCGTTGACCGGCGCAGTCTGCGTCGAAAGCTTTGCCTCCAGATCGGCCTCCAGCGCAGCGATGACTTCGGCCTGCACCGGCTTCAGCGTCGCCAGCCGGGGGATGACATCGATACGCACCGCCTCGGCCAGCGAATCGAGCACGGCGGCGGCCTGCACCTCGGGCAGATGCGCCAGCACCAGCGTGACGGCCTGCGGATGTTCATCGGCAAGCAGCGTCGCGATCGTCGGCGTGTCGATCCAGTCGAGCATTGCAAAGCGCCGCGGCGCTGCCGGTGGCCCGATATCGTCGATCATGCGGGCAGCGCGCGGTTGCCCCAGCGCCCGGCCGATGCGGGCCCGCACCTGCCGCCCCTGCGCATCGAGCGCGGCGACCTTTTGTGTGCGCGCCAGAAATTCGTCGAGCACGGCATCGATGGCGGCGGGGTCGATCTCCGCCACCGTCAGCATCGCTTCGCCGACGGCGCGGACCTCCGGCGCGTCCAGCCGGCGCAGCAGTTCGGCCGCCTGCGCTTCTTCGAGCAGCAGGACGAGGATGGCGCATTTCTGCGCGCCGGTAAGGGCAGCGGCCGCGTTCATGGCGCTGCCAGCATCTGGCGCGCGACGGCGGTGGCACGATCGGCGTCGCTGTCGACAAGATCGCGCGCCGAACCGAGCTTTTCGCGATAATCGACCAGCGCCGGCGGCGGCGACGCGGCGAGGTCACCGCCGTCCAGCGCTGCGACCGCGTCCGCCGCAGCCGCAGCCGCACCGGCTGCGACCGCACCCGGCAGCCGTGCCGGATCGGCGGCGACCGCCTCGCTGGCCACCGCCAGCCGCGCCTGTGCGGCGCGCCGCCGGCGAAACCAGAACAGCCCGGCCGCCAGCACGGCAAGCACGCCGACGCCGAGCGCTGCCCAGGGCGCGTTCTGTTCCACCACCGGCTGCTGGTACCAGGCACGCGGCAGCGCCGGTTCCTTCGCGAACCCGCGCAGCTGCACCTCCACCAGATCACCCCGCGCCGCGTCGTAACCGATGGCGCCGCGGATGATCCGGGTCAGCTGCGCCAGATCGGCGGCGCTCGCCTTGCCCAGCGCGGCGCGATCGATGACGACAGCGACCGACAGCCGCTTCAGCCGCGGCGTGCCGGCGCGGGTCACCGAAATGTCGCGGCCGACATCCCAGGCGCGGTTGGTGCTTTCGTTGGTGACGACGCTGCCCGGCGGCGGCGCGGCGGGCGCGGCGGGCGGCGTCGCCGAAAGCTGGGCTGCCTGTGGCGCGGTGTTGCTGAGTGCGCCGGGGATGCCGCGCGCCGGCGGCGGACTGTTGTCGATGGCACGGGATGCGGCCTCGCTTTTCAGCACGCCGGGCGCCACGCGCTCGCTGGTCGCTTCGGACTGGCTGAAATCGACATCGGCAGCGACTTCGGCGGTGAAGCGACCGGCGCCGACCAGCGGTGTCAGCAGCTTCATCAGCCGTTCGCGTACCATCGCCTCCACCTTGACCTGGTGGCCGAGCTGGATGCTTTCGCCGGCGCCGGCCGAAAGCAGCGCGCCCGACTGGTCGATCACGGTCACCCGGTCGGGCGCGAGGCCGGGCACCGACGACGATACCAGCCAGACGATGGCCCGCACCTGCGCTTCGCCGAGCACGCGGCCCGGCGCCAGATGGACGAACACCGATGCCGATGGCGGCGCCTTGTCACGAACGAAAACGCTGGGTTCGGGAATGGCGATGTGGAGCGCGGCGCGCTTGACGCCGTCGATCGCTTCGATCGAGCTGGCGAGTTCGATCTCGGTCGCCGATTTCAGCCGCGCCGCCTCGACCGCGCGGCTCAGCCCCAGCGGCATGTCGCCGACCGGATCGAGCGAGCGCGCCGATTTCGGCAGCCCCTGCCCGGCCAGCAGGATGCGCGCCGCGGCCGCGTCGCCCGAAGCGACTTCGACGGCGCCGCTGTCGGGGTTGATGCGAGCGCTGTAGTTGCCGGCCTCCAGCGCCGCCAGCACCGCGGATTTGTCGCCATCGGAAAGATCGCCGTAGATCGGCCGCCAATCGGGCGATCGCAGCAGCAGCCAGAGCAGTGCCACCGCCAGCAGCCCCAGCGCCGCCAGCAGGGCCGCCGGCACCAAGGGTTGCAGCAGGAAGCCCACCCCGAGGACCACTATACGCTCGGGACGCTGGAACCAGCCCACCTCGGCGTGGAAGCCGACGCCCTCGGCGCGGGCGCGGGCGTAGCTCACGAGCAGCGAGCCAACGAGAGCAACATAGGCCAGCACCACGCCGAGCGTGTCGCCGCTGGCGTGGTACCACCACACGACGCCGAACAGGACGGCGGCCTCGGCGTAGCGGTCGCACAGCGAGTCCAGGAAGGCGCCGA